>JAZNCK010000097.1:0-32817 GCA_045587505.1 Acutalibacteraceae bacterium | reverse complement strand
CCGATCTTGTCAGAAACCTTAGCACCGCCGAGGATAGCAACAAGGGGACGCTTCGGGTTAGCGAGAGCACCGCCGATGAAGTTGATTTCCTTCTGGATGAGGTAACCGCAAGCTGCGGGGATATAATCTGCAACACCTGTTGTTGAGCTGTGAGCTCTGTGAGCTGAACCGAATGCATCGTTTACATAAAGGTCAGCAAGGTCTGCGAGTTTCTTTGAGAATTCGGGATCGTCCTTTGTTTCTTCTTTGTGGAAACGAACGTTTTCGATAATCATAACATCGCCGTCGTTAAGTTCTGCAGCAAGAGCCTGTGCACTTTCGCCTACAACGTCTTTTGCCATCTTAACTTCTTTGCCGAGAAGCTCGGAAAGACGAACTGCAACGGGAGCGAGTGAAAACTCGGGCTTGAACTCACCCTTAGGTCTGCCAAGGTGAGAGCAAAGGATAACCTTTGCATTGTTGTCAATAAGATACTTGATTGTGGGGAGAGAAGCAACAATTCTCTTGTCGCTTGTGATAACGCCGTCCTTAAGGGGAACGTTGAAGTCGCAACGAACGAGAACTCGCTTACCGCTAACCTCAAGATCTTCAACGGTCATTTTGTTAAGTGCTTCCATTGTTTTCATCCTTTCAATTAAGCCGTAGCCAAATTTTTTCGTGTATTATTCTATAACAAAAAAGGAAATTTTTCAAGTAAAATTATGACAAATAATTAACATTTATCAGTATATACATAATTTGTCTGAAAACGGCTGATTTATGCACGATTTTGTGCAAATTAAATTGCTGAGTTATGAAAGGATTGCAGGGTATTAAAGACCGTATAAAACAGTTTATTGACGAGTGCTTAATTTTGGTGTTATAATACTATTGTATTTTTACTGAATCTCAGGAGGTTGCAGTATGAAAAGATGTCTCAGCTTTATTCTGGTTTTGTGTATAGCTGTTTTATCAATACCGGTTACAACGCTTTCGGCTGCAGGTGCTGATTATGATGACTTGTACATCGGTAGCTTCGGCTATGAACCGGCTGTTTATTATGATGAAAACGGAAATGTTGTGGAGAAGGGTGGCAGACTGAAGTCTGACACGAACTTCGGTACAATGAGTGAGTCAACGCTTCCTGCATCGTATGATTCACGTTCAAAAGGATATGTCACATCTGTCAAAAATCAGGGTGCTTCAAGTAACTGTTGGGTATTTGCAGCAACAAGTGTTCTTGAGACCAACAGCATTGTTAACGGTTACACGAAGCTTAGTGCTACGGATTTTTCCGAGCCTCACCTGGCTTGGTTTTCGGTTAATACCAAGAGTTCGGATATTAGTGACCCGAACTGCGGTGAAGGTTCAACCGGTGATACATATAATACGGGAGGAACAGCTGAAGAGGTTGCTACAGCACTTGCGCGTTGGGCAGGTATTTCGAATGGAAGCGGCGTTTCTTCAAATTATCCGACAACAGCATCTCAGCTGTCAAAACTTCCGAAATACACGGGTGCTGACAGATTCGACACAAGTTCAGGTGTTATAATCAGGTCAATGGAGACCTGTACAACAGCGGATGCAGTAAAGCAGTGGATTATTGATAACGGAAGTATCACGGCATCTTACTATCATTCATCTTCCTCAAATTATATAAAAAACGGCAGTAATTATGTAGCTTACTGTTACAATGAAAGTGATTATGTCGGAACAAATCATATGATTGCTATTGTCGGCTGGGATGATAATTTTGCGGCAAGCAAATTCAATTCCAATAAAAAGCCTGCCGGTAACGGAGCATGGCTTTGTAAAAACAGCTGGGGCTCAGGTTGGGGTAACGGCGGTGGATACTTCTGGATTTCATATTATGATACTTCGATATGTGAGTTCACAGGTTTTACTACACAGCCTGCCGACAAATTCGACAACAATTACACATATAATGCTAACGGTTATTGGAATACGATACACGGTGACAAGTCAAAGACGATTGCAAATGTTTATACGGCAAAATACAGAGAGAATCTCTCTGCCGTTTCTACATATACGGTTGACCCGGATGTTACGGTGAATGTAAAAGTCTATAAAAACGTTTCTCTCGGTGAAGCGAATGATCCTACAAACGGAGAACTGATGCAGTCAGTTACCGTGACTTTACCGAATGCAGGTTACCATACGATCGATCTGCCCGAAAGTGTAGCTCTTGAACACGGTTGTATATTCACCGTTGTTCTTGAAATGACGGTTCCGTCTACGGGATATTTGCATATTCCGGTTGAGGCAGGTAGTACGGCAATCTCAACTGAAGGACAGAGTCTGATTTTATCAGGTGATAACTGGTATACAACAGAGAAATACGATTCTGATCGTCAATATAAGAACTTCTGTATTCAGGCATTTTCTGTCACTACCTGTGATCATATCAATCAGGAAACTGTCACGAAAACATATGACGATTGTTCAGGCCAGGGGTACAAGAGAATTGTATGCATGGACTGTAACGGAATTCTCAATGAAACGCTCTATCCCAGAATAGCTCATACCACAGGCGCGTGGATAACCGAAAAAGAAGCAAGCTGTACCGAAACGGGACTTTCAGTGAAAATATGTACTGTATGCAATCAGACCGTTGAAACTCAGGAAATACCGATGCTTGAACATACTGGCGAATGGGAAGTCAGTAGGAAAGCGACTTGTACAAAAGAAGGCAGTGAGAGCAAAGTATGTACGATGTGCGGAAAGTGGCTTGATTCACGTGATATTCCGATGATTGACCATAATCCGGGTGATTGGGTGGTTGAAAGAGTAACGACTTGCACAGTAGCCGGTATTCTTGCAAAAAAATGTACCATATGCAGTCAGATACTTGAAACACAGGATATACCTGCGACGGGACACAGCCCGGGTGATTGGGAAGTGAAAGTAGCTACAAATTGCTGGAGGGACGGAACCCTGGCGATATTGTGTCAAACCTGCGGTATTACACTGGAATCGCAGAAGATTCCTAAAGTTGATCACGACTATATTTACAGCGTAGTCACAAGCCCGACTTGTGAGAAAAGCGGTGTCGGAAAATACACCTGTTCTATGTGCAGAGGTGGTTATCAGGTGAATATTGAACCGACAGGTGAACATATATATTCTGAGTGGGTACTTACAAAGGAACCGACAGCAACTCAGGATGGAGAAAAAGAGCACGTCTGCAACGGTTGCTCAAAAACTGAAAGTGAAGTTATTAAAGCAACGGGATTTGAACCAAAGCAAAATGTGACTGTTGATTATATTACGGGTGTTATCAGCGGAATAAAAGCAGGCGAAGTTTCGCTTGAGCCTTATTTTGATAAAGCTGATGATAAGTATTCGTGGTCGTATGAAAATTCCGGCAGACTCGGAACCGGAACAAAAGCTTACCTTAAAAATGGCGAAGAGGTTATCGGTGAATACACAGTTCTTCTCTATGGTGATGTCAACGGCGATGGTTGGTACGACGGCGAGGATGCTGTTATTGTAAATTGTTTTACAAATAATATGCTTGGTAAAAACAGTCTGGATGAAGTTTATTTTACGGCTGCTGATTGTAACCATAACGGTACAATAGATGCCGCTGATGTGAGATTGCTAAATGAAGCCGGATTGATACTCGCATCCGTTGATCAGACTCAGACAGCAGAGGAACTTTTTGAAACATCTTTTGAATATGCTGAGTATATTGATATTATAGAGCAGTCGGTTGAACCTGATAATGAGGCTCAGAAAGACCCGGGGGAAGATATTGTAAATGAAACAGAAACCGAGTCCGAAAATGCGGAAGAAATATTCAGCATTTTCGATTTCATAGTCAGATTTATTAAAGAGTTTTTCAGTTTGTTTTCTAAAGTTTTGTGAAATAAAAGTTAATCAGCTGCGGAGCTTTTGCTCTGCAGCTTTTGCTGTCAAAAAAACAATATTTTTATGTTGACAATAATATAACAAGGGGAGTATAATGTTCAGCAATAACATAAATTTATCGGGTAAGAACCGATTCAATACGGAGGTAATATTATGGCAAGAGTCTATAATTTCTCAGCAGGTCCTTCAGCATTGCCTGAGTCAGTGCTCAGAAAGGCAGCAGATGAGATGCTTGATTATGAAGGTTGCGGACATTCAGTTATGGAAATGTCTCACCGTTCAAAGGTTTTTCAGTCAATTATTGACGGTGCACGCGATCTCGTAAAAGAACTTTATAACGTTCCGGATAACTACAAAATCCTGTTTGTTCAGGGTGGTGCTTCAACACAGTTTGCAGCAATTCCTCTCAACTTCCTTAACAAGTCAGGTAAGGCTGACTACATCATTTCCGGTCGTTGGGCTAAGATGGCTTACAAAGAAGCACAGAAGTACGGCGATGTTAAAATTGCTGCTTCTTCAGAGGATAAGATGTTCTCTTATATTCCTGAGACAACACGCGAGAGCTTCCGTCCGGATGCTGACTACGTTTACTACTGCATGAACAACACAATCTACGGTACAACATTCAAGTATATCCCTGATACAGGTGATATTCCTCTTGTATGTGACGTTTCATCATGTTTCTTCTCAGAGCCTCTTGATGTGTCAAAGTTTGCAGTTGTTTACGGTGGTGCACAGAAGAATGTTGCGCCTGCAGGTCTTGTTATCGTAATCGTACGTGAAGACCTTCTCGGCAATGCACGTGACTACACACCCACAATGCTTGACTATAAGGTGCAGGCAGATGCAGATTCTCTTTACAATACACCTCCGTGCTTCACAATCTATATGTGTAAGCTTGTTCTTGAGTGGATCAAGGGCTTCGGCGGTCTTGAAGAGATGAAGGCTCACAACGTCAAAAAGGCAAATATCCTTTACGATTACCTTGATAACAGCAAAATGTTTAAAGGCACAGTTGTAAAAGAGGACCGTTCACTTATGAACATCCCGTTTGTTACAGGTGATGCTGATCTTGATGCAAAGTTCATCAAAGAAGCAAGTGACGCAGGCTTTATCAACATCAAAGGTCATAAGACTGTCGGCGGTATGAGGGCTTCAACTTATAACGCAATGCCGATCGAGGGTGTTGAAGCACTCGTAGAGTTTATGAAGAAGTTCGAAGAGGCAAATTCATAACCGAATATTATTACAATGTCATTAACCTTGTGTTAATGACATTGGTTTTAAGGAGAAATAATTATGTATAACATTCTTACACTTAATAAAATTGCCGCTTGCGGTACAGATAAATTTGATAAGAATCTGTATTCTTACGGCGAAGATATCGCAAATCCTACTGCAATTATGGTTCGTTCGGCTTCAATGCACGAAATGGAACTTGCGGCAGAAACAATCGCAATCGCACGCGCAGGCGCAGGTACAAACAACATTCCCGTTGATGCTTGTGCAGAAAAGGGTGTGGTTGTGTTCAATACCCCCGGTGCAAATGCAAACGCAGTTAAGGAGCTTGTAATCTGCGGTATGTTTATGGCTTCACGCCGTGTAACTTCAGCACTCGACTGGTGCAAGACTCTCAAAGGCGAGGGCGATGCAGTCGGCAAACTTGTAGAAAAAGGTAAATCACAGTTTGCAGGTCCCGAAATTATGGGCAAAACACTCGGTGTTATCGGTATGGGTGCAATCGGATTTAAAGTAGCTCAGGCTGCTGAGGCGCTCGGAATGAAGATTGTCGGTTACGATCCTTATATTTCCGAGGGTATCAAGGCTGCTATGTCTGCTGATATGGTTCTCGTTGATGATATCAATGAAATTTTCAGGCAGAGCGATTATATCACAATCCACGTGCCACTCACAGATTCGACAAAGAACACTGTCAACAAGGATACACTTGCACTTTGCAAGGACGGAGTAAGAATTCTTAACTTTGCACGTGGCGGACTTGTTAATAATGATGATCTCAAGGCAGGTCTCGAAAGCGGTAAGGTTGCAGCTTATGTAACAGATTTCCCGTCAGATGACGTTATCGGTGTAGACGGAATCATCGCTATCCCGCACCTTGGTGCTTCAACTCCGGAGAGTGAAGATAACTGTGCAATTATGGCAGCTGATGAGCTTATTGCTTACATCGAAAAGGGTGAGATTGTAAACTCAGTCAATATGCCTGCGATGAAACTTGAGCCTGTCAATGGTGCACGTACCTGTGTTATCCATAAGGCTGACGCAACAGATGCAGTCAAAGCAGCACTCGGCACAGATGCCAAGACTGCCGCAAGAGGCAACTTTGCATATACTGTTGCAGACACAGATGCTCTTGCTGCAGTTGAGTCAATTGACGGTGTAATCAGAGCAAGAGTCATAAAGTGAGAACAGTAAATAACTAAATAATGCAAACTCCGTTCAGGTTGTTCTGAACGGAGTTTTTTGTTGATCAGGCGTAAATATTTCTTGAAAACCATATGTTAAGATGTAATTGAAGTATGCGTTTGTTGACAAAACCTTTCTGTTGTGTAATACTTCTATTAAACCAGATTAAGGAATGATTTAATGAAAAATTATTTTGATGTTTATTATAAACCAGGGGAAACTCCGACGTTTTGCTACCGTAGCGGTAATATGGTTTATGAGGAAATGTTTTATAACGGAACACTTCTTTCTAATGGTTGGAACGGTGCAGGGTATCCGTTGGATTTACTTGCCTGTATGCCAACAAGACCTGACCATAAACGGTATCAGGAGCCTTTTGCGTTCAATATCGAACTTGACGGTCAGAGCATAGATTATCAGCTTGATTTTGCCGATTTTTATACCGAGAAGAACGGACAGTCATTAAAGTCAACACTTGTTCTCAACAGCAGAGTAAAACCTGTTACGGTTAAGGTTGTCACCGTTCTCGACGGTACGCAGATGTTTACACGTTATTATGAGATAGAAAATAATTCCGACCGTTCTATGTGTCTTAGCCGTCTTACTCTTATCGGTGGTGCGATGGACGAAATGGAAACCGAAAAACTTACTCTTTCACGTGATATAGAGAAGTTTTATTCGGTAGGATATTTTGCGGATGACCGTTGGGCAAACGAGGGTAAATTCACCTGGAAAGATCTTAAGACGGAAGTTACCTGTGTTGATACCCGTTTCAACCGTGACAGATTCCGCCATCCTGTAGTAATGCTTCGCAATAATCTTATGGGCAACCTCTGGTTTGCACAGCTCGGTTGGAGTGGCGGTTGCCGTTTTACTTTTGATTACAATGCAAAGCCTGAAAGCACGGATACATATCTTTCTTTCAAGGCAGAAATCACTGCGCACAATCCTATGTATGTTGTTGCACCCGGTGAGGTGTTTACTACTCCCGAAGTGCATATCGGTATGGTATGCGGCGACTTTGATGATGCCGTTTACGAAATGCATTCACATATCCGAAAATCTGTATTGAATCTTCCGGAAGCTGACCCGACATCGCTTCTTGTAGGAGCAGGTATGGGAGCAGAGCACGATATGAGTGTGCAGACAAGCAAGGTTTACATTGACCGTATGCAGGAAATGGGCGGTGAAGTTTTTATTGTCGATGCAGGCTGGGAGTGTCCTCCTGACAGGCAGACTGAATGGGGCGATTTCACGGGAACGAATATTCCCGACACTGAACGTTACCCGAACGGCATTACCGAGCTTGCCGATTATTGCCACGGTAAAGGTATGAAGTTTGGTTTGTGGTCTGATATCGAAAGCCTCGGAAGGCTGTGCAGAAATTACACTGAGCATCCTGAATGGCGTTCATCAAATATTTTCGGAGAGCAGTCAAACAGGTTTATTGATATAACTCAGCCTGAAGTATCAGAGTATATGGAAAGCACGCTTGCAAGGATTATTGAAGACTATAAGCTTGATCTTCTCAGAATAGATTATAATACCGATTACAGGGAATACTTCAGTGTCCGCGATACGGGATCCGGAATTGCTGAATGTCTGACTATGCGTCACTTTAAGGCAGTTTACGGCATTTATGAAAGCTTGAAAAAGCGTTTTCCGAACGTTATTTTTGAGAATTGTGCAGGTGGAGGAGGTCGTACAGACCTCGGTATGATGAAAAATTTCAATCACACCTGGGTAACGGATAATCAATGCGCACCGTTGTCCGTGATGATCACAAACGGAATGACTGTAGCGTTGCCTCCTGAGCGTGTTGACCGCCTTTTTGCCGGTATGAACTCTCATAAATTCGGTTCGCTTGATTTACAGATGAGAAATACTATGCTCACACATATGTCCTTGAACGTAATCTCACCCGTAACCGCACCTATGAATGAAAGACAGCTCGAATTTATCAGACACAGCGTCGGAATCTATAAAGATTTTATAAGACCTTTTATGCCGACAGCAAAGACTTTCCATCACACACCTGATGTTGCACAAACCTTTACGGACGGTTTTACAGCGATTGAAATTGCTTCGCCTCAAGCTGACAGGGGAGCTTTGGCTGCATTTAACCTCTGTGGCACAAACAGTGTTTTGAGAAAGGTACGGCTTAAAGGTGCAGATGCTTCAAAAACTTATGAGGTAACGCTTGATAACAATACAGAGACTTTTATTGTAACGGGCAGGGAACTTAAGTATGACGGTATAAATATCAGCATCCCGTCATCACTCTCGTCTGAACTTGTATTGTATAAGGCGATATAAATTGAACGGCCACACGGATAGTGTGGCCATAGTTTTTGCAATTATTACGGATTTGCCTGGGAATAGCGTTTTCCGCTTTTCAGCTCAATTCCGCGCAATCTCATCAGCTCGGAAACGGTTACAAATTTATATCCCTTGGCCATAAGGTCGGGGATGAGTCGTTCAACAGCATCGGCGGTAGTGGAGTAGAGGTCATGCATCAGAATAATACTTCCGTCAGAAACTTTATTCATAACTTCATCGTAAATTTTTTGCTCATTGCGGTTTTTCCAGTCGAATGAATCAACATTCCACATAATGATAGGATATTTGACGTTCTTCAGCACATAAGCATCGACTGCGCCCTCAGGCGGACGCACAAGCGTAACGGGAGTTTTGGTTATGCTTTCGATTTTTTTAACAGAATCGGTAATTTCTGTTTCAATTTCTGATTCAGTCAATTCTGTAAGATTTTTATGCGACCAGGTATGCGATCCGATTTCGCAGCCGAGCTTTGAGGCATAGGTTATATAGTTTTTGTAATGGTCGGCCCTGTTGCCGACAACGAAAAATGTGGCCTTTGCTCCGTGCTTCTCTAATGTGCTCAGAATTCGGCGGGTAACTGCTTTTTGAGGTCCGTCATCAAAAGTCAAAGCAACAAGCTTTTTGACATCAGGGTCATCATCCCTATGATTCCCGGTGGTTGTTGTGGTTTTCTTGGTAGTAGTTGGTTGCTTTGTAGCAGTGGTTTTATTTTCGGTTTTTGTCCGGGATGTGGCAGTTGTGGTAACAATTGTTGTAGTTGCAGTAGTTGTATTAGTTGTTGTAGTTGTCGTTATTGAAGAAGATATAGAGGTGTCTTCTTCTGTACTTGCTTCGTCAGGCAGACTGTCTGTGCAGCTGGAAAGAACCGATAGACATAAGCACAATATGAAGCATAACATCTTTTTTGTTGATTTACTTTTCATCTGATTGCATCCCTTCTGTTAACTGCCTTATATTATAATCCTTTATCTTACCAATATCAACAATATACCGGAAAATCAGACTGTTTTTCCTGTTTATCATACTTATTATATCACATAAAAAATGTTTTATAAATTATTAAAAATTTTTCAAAAAATCTATTGACATTTGAAAAACTATCGTATATAATAAGCAAGTCGTTTGGCGGTGAGTCAAACTGAAATATGGCGGCATAGCTCAGTTGGCTAGAGTACTCGGTTCATACCCGATTGGTCGTAGGTTCGAATCCCACTGCCGCTACCACTATATGGCCCGGTGGTCAAGAGGTTAAGACACCGCCCTTTCACGGCGGTAACACGAGTTCGATTCTCGTCCGGGTCACCAAGCCGAGCAGCAGCTCGGCTTTAAAATTTGCGGATGTAGCTCATCTGGTAGAGCGCCACCTTGCCAAGGTGGAGGTAGCGAGTTCGAGCCTCGTCATCCGCTCCATTACCTGACTTGTCTTTTGATGAGTCAGGTTTTTTTTGCAAAAATAAAAGGAGCTGTAAAAAACGAATTTTTTTACAGCTCTTTTGTTTATTTTATCCACTCTCTTATTCTTAACGGGATACCCATACTGTCTGCGATGGCTTTGCACTTTACAGTTTCTTCTTCACTGATAACATCAACTGCCGTAAACTTTACGTCAGGAATGTATTTCTTACAATCCTCTGCGAATTTAAGCAAAGCAGGAAATGCATCCTCGCCAAACCTTGACCGTGTCACACGGTGGTAGCTTTCGCTGTCAGGAGCATTGAGACTTATAGAAATGCAGTCTACAACACCTTCAAGCAGATGAGCAGTCGGTTTGCCGTTGATAAGATCGGAAAGACCGTTTGAATTAAGTCGGATTTTCAACGAATGCTTTTCTTTGAGATACTTTGCAGTTTCAATCAGATTGTCAAGCGCCTGTGTCGGTTCGCCGTAACCGCAGAAAACAACCTCGGTATACGGTGAGAAATCAAAGCTGTCAATTTCTGCTTTGATTTCTTCAAGTGTCGGATCTTTTTTGTGCCACAATGTCTCAGCTGATCCGAGTCCGTCTGCATTACCTCTGATACAGAAGATGCACTTGCAAGGACACTTGTTTGTAATATTCATATACGCACTGCCTGCGTAAGTGTAAATTATATCAGCCATAATTTCCTCCGGGTATGTTAAATTTTATTTTTAATGTTGATTTTATCAAGTGCAATTGCGGTGGGAATAAAAACAAGAGCACTGCCGATTGCCTGTGTGATGCTTCCGGGAATGGTATAAAGCGCGGTCGACCACGGAACAGGGGAGAGCAGGTATTCAAAAAGCGCACCGTCACTTCCTGCCGAAGAGATTGATATCAACACAACCTCTGCGACATAATAACCGACAGTTGTTATAATCGATGCAACAAACAAAGCTACGATGTTTCTTTTGGTAAGAATTTTATTCTGTTTACTGCTGAACGAAACGACGAGCAAAGCTTTTACTATCATTGTCGGTATTATATATATATTATAACCGCCGAGTGTGTCTGCCAACATTCCACCCAGAGCAGAGCTTACCATAGCCAGGGGAGTAGGTATAAGCGTGGCAGCGAGATAAATAACGGCATCACCTATATGCACATATCCGTTGTGAGAGGGTATTTTGATATAAAAGGTCAGAATTGTTGTAAGTGCCGCAAAAACTGAGGCGAGAACAATGTTACGCAAAAATTTCGTCTGTCTGGTTCTGTTCATAAAATCACCTATTATAATGTATAAATTTTGCGTGATTTTTTCTGAATTCACACAATACATCGGTATAATACCGAAATAAAAAAAGAAAAAAGAATCGCTCGAAAAAAACTTTTGAACATTTCTTACAAAAATATTACCACTATTTTGTATCATCTGCAATACCTACCAAACACAAAAATCTATTTTCGTTCATTTTGCTGAAAACCTAACAAAAACAATTGAATTTTTCATATCTTTTTTATTAAAAATCTATTTACAAATTGGTTTTAATTTGATAATATTAGTATAAGCCAAAGTGTATTAGTGGGGCTTGTGTGAGCTATCGAGTTGCACTAATCCGCTGACAAGTTTTACTTGGCAACTTAATTGGAGGTGTTTTTAGATGAAACAATCTAAAAGACTTTTGTGCGTATTACTTTCAATAGTAATGATGCTTTCTGCATTCGCAGTCGGAGCAAGTGCGTACAAAACAAACTATGAGAGACCTTATGGTTACGATACTAACTATAAGCCGTATTTCTCGAATGACCAGGCAGCTTCTGCTTTGCTTGACTACCTTGACGACGACCTTCTTTCAGGTCTCGACGTTAACGAAGAGCTTCTTGGTATCGAGATTAAGATCTATTCTCTCGACTCACTTTTTGACACAGTTAACAACATCACATCCAGCGCACTTTACGGTATCGCTACAATTCTTAATCTTGGTGACATTGAGGATTTGGACTTTAGCATTCCCGAGGATACCAGCTTCCGCCGTCGCTCTAATACTATGAGTGACCTTGAGTTCTTCGGTAAGTTCCTTCAGTTCATTCAGGTAAATGCTGATCCGCTTTACAAGCTCATCGGTAATGACCTTGACCTTGGTCTTATCGGCAACTTTATCGATCTTGGTGAAGAGGTTCCGATACTTAACGACATTCACGGTTTCCTCACATATACTATCTATAATCTCCTTATAGATCCTGAATTACCTGAGGAAAGCTATAACAAGGCAGGTTCAAGCCTTGACGCTATCGTTAACGATTTCCTTGCAAACCGTGCTATCAAGTTCATCTGTGACCTTCTTGCAGATGCTGAAACAGGCGAAAACCCTGTTGCAGACTTCCTTGGTCTTGAGACAAATCCTGACGGTACACTCAAGGAAATGATGGGTCTTGTTCAGCTTTGTCCGTCACTTACTCATGACGAAGTTGACATTACAAAGGCATCAATCTACGATTTCTGTAAGAATATTTTCACAGCTCTTATTGATGACGTAGTTATTCCTTTTGCAGGTCAGCTTATCGTTGATCTTCTTGAGATTCCTCTTGATGATCCGACAGCAGAAGAGATGACTTATGTTGATATGGTTATCAATCTCTTTGTTACTTATGAAACAGTTGGTCTTCCTGAAGATGCATCAGCAGCAGAGATTATGGAAGCATTCCTTACAATGGTAGGATGCCCGAATCCTGCAAACCCGAGCAACCTCGACAAGATCAACTACGGTATCGAGTATGTTCTTAAGGAAGGTATCACAAGCTACGTCTATCTTGAAGATGACGGTGTCGGCGGTAAGTACCTCACAGTTGCTCCTGACCTTATGTCTCAGCTTGGTGACCTTCTCAAGGGTGTTCTTCCGATTCTCCCGACTCTCCTTTCTGACTTCCCTGTTCTCACAGAAGAAGATACAGCATATCTCGAAACAGCAACAGAAGAGCAGGTATTTGCTTTCACAGTTCAGATGCTCCTTGAAGCTTTTGTTGACGGTTTCTATTTCCCCAGCAACTGTAACTCAATCAAGGAACTTGCTACATACACACTTGTAAACATCGCTGCTGAAGTTATTCCTTCAGTTGACTTCGAAGCAATGATCGAGCGTGGCGAACTTATTCCTGACTCAATGCAGTGTCTTGACGTTGCAGCAGCAGTTCTCAGATATTACATCGTTGGTCAGTTAGGTTACAAGCCCGGCAATGTAGAACCTTCTTATCAGGCTCTTGTTGATGACCTTACACCGACATTTGACGAACTCCTTAACGGTGTCTTCGATCAGCTTCTCGGTCAGTACGCAGTTCTCTTTAACCTCTATCCGGATGACTCATATAAGACAGAGGCTAATATGAACAGCCCGTGGTATAAGCTCTATATGACAGTTGGTCAGGTTCTTCCTCTTACAAACATCTTCTACGGTGTTGAGGATAGCCAGTACGGTATGGAGAACCTTTTCATTGACAGCATTATCGGTAATATCCTTAACTTCGATATCAACGGTCTTCTCGGTATCATTGGTAGACGTAGTGACTCTGAGCTTAACAAGCCTCTCAGCCAGGCACTTGTTAACCTTATCGCTCGTGTTCTCAACGGTCTCTTCCGTTGCCCGGGTGAAAAGGAGTCAAGGCCTTATCTCAACGATAACAATTACCAGCTTAATAGACTTATAGTACCTTACGCATATACAACTCTTGATGAACTCCTCATCGAAAGAAATACAACAGACACAGGTGCTTCATATCCTGCAAGATACAACAGTAATGCTGCTCTTAACGGTACAGGTCTTCAGAGAACAGCTTATATGCTTCTCCACAGCATCACAGCTATCACAGGCCCGGGCACACTTTGCGGTGAGTCACTCGATCTGCTCGGCTCACTTCTTGGTCTTATCGACCTTGATCAGTTCGATTACATCAAGGTTCAGTACGAGGATAACCACCCGGCTGGTGAATCTTTCACAATCAAGCAGCTCAAAGAACTTCATGCAGAACTTGACATTCCCGATAATGAAGGTCTTAAGTACTACGATGATAACTATGAGTATATGGATCAGGTTGACTACGAGCCGTGGGCATTCAAAAGATTCAAGGATGTTGTTGAATCCGTTGGTGACATGATCTACAACTACGATATGGCAGAGGAAGATCCGGATAACTACACAGCTCCGACACGTGCTGAAATCACTTATGCTTATTACGAACTTCTTCACACACATCAGGATATTCTCCTGTATTTCCCGACAACTGCTAATAACTATCAGTTGAACAAGATTTATCAGAAGGCTGTAAATGCTAATTATTCTAACTTTGATGCTGATAACAACCAGATTTACACAAGTCGTACATGGGATGCTTATGAAAAGGCATTTGCATTTGCAACAGATGTTATGAATGAGTATGCTGAGTATGAATCAAGAGGAACACTTGGTGATTACCCGCAGTCAAAGGTAAATATGGCTCGTGCTCAGCTTCGTGACGCTGTCACAGGTCTTAAGCCGAACAAGGGTGATGCAGATTACTCTGAACTTATAGCTCAGATTAACCGTCTTGGTGATCTTGCAAATCCGTCACTCTTCACTGAGGAATCAGTTCAGTCAGTTGTTGAAAAGTACATCAAGGCAGTTGATTTCAACGCTGAGATTAAATACGATATCGACAGCCAGATTGTTGTTGACGGTGTTGCAGATGCACTCCGCGATGCTATCGACAATCTTGAAGCTATCTACTACCTTGAATTCTATGATCCGTCGATGCAGCTTATCAGCCACACGAACAAGTATATCTGTGGTTTTAACGAGAACTTCTACAGTGAAGAAGATGCTATGAATTATGCAGATGACTTCTACTTCTACTTCTCAACGGACTACGGTTACTCAACCGGTGGTGATAGTATGACAATCATTCCGACGGAAAACGGTAACGGTACAGGAGCAAAGGTTAATATCGTTTCTGACCCTGACGGTGACGGCGAGTACGATATCGATACACAGTACACCATGATCATCTTCGGCGACGTTAACGGTGACAGCTTCATCGATGGCCAGGACGCAGTTATCATGAGAGCTTACGCAGCATCAATGCTTCGTGTAAGAAATTCAACAAAGCACATCGGTACTGCAGGTGACCTTAACTTCGATGGCACAATCGGTGCATCAGATGCTAAGGTTGTTGAAAATGCTGGTCTTAAGAAGGAAACTATTAACCAGAGACCGGAGCAGTTCGTAACAGATGAGCCTACATTTGGTGATCTTGTAGCCAGAACAAGAGCTCTTGCAGAATAAAAATAATTTTCAGGCGGCACGAGAGTGTCGCCTGTTTTTTTGTTGCTTTTAATGCTATAACAATACAATTGATTAAAAGGGAAGATGCTGTTTTCAGTCAAACTGTGTTGACTTGATGTTGTGATTATGATAAAATGTCTGTGTATAAACTGTACCATAGGTTACTTATATACTTTTGTTTGGTGGTGTATAAAATGAAATCTATCAGAAAGATTATCAGCTTTATAATTGCTATGGCTATTGTGCTGTCATCGTTACCGCTTGCAGTAGAAACGTTGACGGCATCTGCGGCTGAGCCTGCGGATTCTTCTTTGGTTATGAACAGGCCGGTTGCGTCTGTTAATGTAACCGAAGTTACCCGTGTTGCGTACGCTTCTTATTCTATGAAGCAGCCTTCCGGAAGTAATTCTGTAATTGTCAAAGCTACTCCGTCGGGTATGCCGGAGCTGCGAAGCAATTTTAACAGTATTGCTTATGCAGGTGAAACTCCTGTTGCAACTCAGATTTCTTTTACTCCGGGTGTTCAACTTGATTCTAACCCGACGATTTCCTGTAGCAACACTACGGTTACTATCAGTGATTACTCCTACTCAAACGGCACATACACATGGTCAGTAACCGGTGGTACTGCAACCGTAGGTACTTCTTTGATTTTTACGGTAACCTATACTTACACAGATATAAATGCTGTTACAGGCAAATCCTATACCCGAACATATAATTCATACGGCATATCTTATGTTGATGCCATTGCGACTCCTGCAGGTGAGTATTCAACAAAAAGAACATACGAAGACTTTTGGCTCGGTCAGAGCACAAAGAACCGTTCGTACGTTGCATCATACATTCTCGGCTCACAGACTTACGGTACGCTGTATGCTAACGGTGAAGGTGAGGGTAGTGTAAACTTCGAAAGTACAGGTTCCGCACCGGGTTGGACTACGGACTACGGTATGATGCACAGGTCTGACGGACATAGTGCTTCAAGAGATTATAATATCGGCTATGACGCGGACGGAAACAGACCTATTTCCTATGTCTATTTTGACAGAAGTATCCATTCCACACTTTCCGACCTTAATCTTCGTATTGTGACAGCAAACCTTGACGAAGCAGGCAATTCCAATGAACGTGTTTCTGTTTACCACCACAGCACATTTATCAACGTTGGTGTTACCGACACATGGGATGGCGAGGGAGATGACGGCAATCCGCCTTCAGATGCAATTGCTACAGCTGAACTTGGCTTGACTTCCTTCAGTGGTTCAATTTACGGCCCGGGAGCAAATTTCCTTCTGTACTTCACAGGTTCAGGTGTGAGTGCAAGGGTAGGAACTTACGATTACACTATTGCAGTCCGTTACCGTACTCCTGCTGATTGGAATGAAGTTTTTGTCGGTCACTCACATTCACTCCGAGTTACAACCTATGATAAGGGTGCTTTGCGTACACTTGTTAATGATATCCAGAATACCGATCCTGCGTTTATGACTACTGATATTCCGACAGGCGGATTTAAAGGTTATAATCCGCAGTCTTGGTACTATTCATCAGGCTGGGAATCATTCTTCAATGCTTTCAATGCGGCAAAGTCCTGCCTCAATCGACCCGATGTTACACAGGCAGAAATTGACGAAAAATGTTCTACACTTCAAAGTGCATACAATTCGCTTGTAATGCGTGTTGCTGACTACTCAATTGCAAACGCATATTATAACCAGGCACTTGCTAAGAATCCGAATAATTACACCCTTGCATCATGGGCAAAGGTCCAGAACATTATTGATAACTACGTTGAAAACTACAGTGCAATTTATCAGCCTGCAGTTGACAAACTCGCTGCAGATCTTAAGTTTGCTCTTGATTCTCTTCAGGAAGCAACAGCTGACTACACTGTTTTCAACAATCACCTTAAAACTATAAATAATCTTATGCGTAATGCTGAGACAACTTACGGTATGCCTGCATCTCAGGCATATAACAACTGGGATAAGTTGGTTTCTTCTCTTATAAAATCAGGTTGCGTTTATGATGAACTTGACGGTTATATTGTGGCGGATCCTCTTCTTATCAGCCAGCAGTCAACAGTTGACGGTTATGTTCTTGTGCTTGAGCGCGGAATTAATTCCCTGTCACTTACATCTGCAAACTATACAGAAGCAGGTAAGGCGGAGTCGGCATACAAACTCATCAATCTTTCTTATGTAGTTGATGAAATTGCGTCTGAACTCACAGCGGCTTATAATGCACTTGTTGCCCTTCACGGCAAAGATCTTTCATATCAGAAAAAGATTGATGAAGCAACATCAACTCTCAACGACTGGCTTTCAAAGGTTCAGTACAAACCTGCAGATACAACTCAGGCCGCAAGAGTCCTTGCAACTGCGTATAACCTCGACAGAACGATATATGATGATATGTCAGCTGTTGATAGCGCGGTTGCAAATCTTGAGTCAAAAATGACTCTTGATATCAGATACCAGAATGATATAAACCGTGCTGTTTCAGCACTACAGTCTGCTATCGACAATCTCGGCAAAAATATTGCAGATTACACCTCAGTTGACGAGGCAATCGCACTCGTGGAAGCTGAGAAAATACGTATTCAGGAAACCTACGCCGATTCTTACGGTTTTACGGCAGATGTATTCTATTCAAACTGGTCTGCAGTTGTAACCGCTATGGATAATGTTGTCAGAGGTCTCGACCTCACTTATCAGGCAACTGTTAACGGCTATGCCACAGCAATCACTAACGCTTTTAGTGCATTGAAAGAAAACACAGCTGATTATTCAGTTGTAACTGCACTGCAGACGCAGGCATATGAAATTGTTACAACCGGAGAAAAACTTTATACTACTCAGAGTCTTGATAACCTCACATCTGCTTATGTGAACGTTGTAGCTAACAGACCAATAAGCGAACAGGCAATCGTCGACGGATATGCACAGAATATCCAGCAAGCAATCGAGGACCTCGAATATCTCCCTGCAAACTATTCAGAAGTTGAAACACAGCTTGGTCTTGCTCAGGCAGAATTCGACAAGGATGAAGCATTCTCATTAGCACATCCCGGTTATACATATTATACAGTGGATTCCGTTTCGGATCTGAATGTTGCTGTCGCATCTGTTGTGGACGGACTTGATATAAGATATCAGTCAGATGTTGACGGTTACGCAACAGCTATTAAAAATGCAATTTCTTCTCTTGAGTATGCACCTGCTGATTACACACAGGTTGATCTCAAGCTTCTTGAAGTCCCGACTGACCTTACCGTTTATACAACGCTTTCTGTTGCAACTCTCAATGCAACAGTCAGCAGTATCAACCGTACTTTCACAGCCGACAAGCAGGCAACGGTTGACCGTTATGTAACTTCAATCGATAATGCAGTCAAGGGTCTTAAGTATAAGTCAGGTGATTACAGTGCAGTAACTGCAGCGATTAACAAGGTTCCTAAAGATTCTTCGATTTATACAGAGGACAGCTGGAATCACTTGCAGGAAAAGATAAACGAAGTTGTTTACGGTCTTGATATCTCGCATCAGGAAGAAATTGATACTTATGCACTTGCTATTGAACAGGCAATCGAATTCTTGCGTTATAAGAATGCAGATTACACCAAGGTAAATGATGCTATTTCAGCCGCAAACGCAGAAATTGCAAAAGGTATCTATACTGATGACAGTGTTGCACTTGTTCAGCAGGTAATCGATGCGGTTGAAATAGATTATCCCGTAACCCGTCAGACAGAAGTTGATGCTTTTGCAACAGCAATCAATGATGCAGTTAATAAACTTGTTCAGAAAGATGCTGACTATACAGCTGTTGACGAAGCAATCAGTGCGGCAAATACAGAAATTGCAAAAGGTTACTACACTGATGAGAGTGTTTCAAATCTTCAGAACGCAATTCAGGCGGTAGTAAGAGGTTATAAAGTAACCAAACAGGAAGAAGTTGATGCTTTTGCGGCAGCGATTGTTGATGCTACGCAGAAACTTGAAATAATCTACGCTGATTATACTGATGTTGATGATGCAATTTACTGGGCAAGAGTTGAAATCGATTCGGGTCTTTACACCGACGCGACTGTTGCCGAAGTGCAGAAAGCTATCGATGCGGTTATCCGCGACTATCCTTACACTCGTCAGGATGAAGTTGATCAGTTTGCGTATGATATTGACGATGCAGTCTCAATGCTTAAGTATAAGCCTGCTGACTACACCGCGGTTGACGAAGCAATCATAATTGCAAATGCAGAAATAGAAAAAGGTATTTATACAGATTCAAGTGTTAATGAACTTAAGAAAGCTATGAATGCTGTCGTAAGGGGATACAACATTCTCAGCCAGTCAAAAGTAGATGGCTATGCAACAGCAATTAACACAGCAATCAGCAAGCTTATTGTCAAGGGTGCGGATTACTCTGCAGTTCATGATGCGGTAACTGCTGCAAATGCGAAGATCAGTACGAATTGGTACACAGACGATTCTGTTGAATTCCTTGAGCAGGTTATCTCATCAGTTGAGTATAATTTGCCGCTTGAAAGACAGAGTGATGTTGATGCTTATGCACAGGCGGTTGTAGAAGCAACAGGTAAGCTTATTCTTAAACCTGCGGACTATAAGTTTGTTGAGCTTGCCCTTCAGGCAGCGGAATCTGAAATAAATAAAGGTATATATACTTCAGCAAGTATAGAATATCTCAGAAGTGTAATGAATTCAGTTGAATACGGTTACACTATTGACCGACAGGAAGATGTAGATGCTTTTGAATCCAACATTTATTCAGCAATCAGATCACTTGTATTGCTTCCTGCAGATTTTACCGATCTGAGAAATGCAATCAATATAGCTTGGGAAAAGATCAATTCAGGTCTTTACACTGATGATAGTGTTAATGAGCTCATCAGTGCTGTCAGAGTAGCCGAAGATGAAATTAACTCCGGACACCTTACAATCAATGACCAGTATTATGTTGACTCACTTACATATGCGATTGAAGATGCTACGGAAAACCTCTGGCTCAAAGATGCTGACTATACCGCAGTCGAAAATGCAATTACTGCCGCTAACGAGAAAATTGCAACAGGCTGGTACACGGATGATTCTGTGGCACTTCTTAGGGCAGAGATTGACAAAGTTGTCTACGGCCTTGATATTACACATCAGACTGAGGTTCAACAATATGCAGATAATATAGTTAATCTTACCAATGAACTTGTGTTAAAATTGGCAGATTATACAGAACTTCAAAAAATTCTGGATTTGCTTGACAATTCTTCCTCAGAGATTTATACTAATACATATACAAACTTCAATGAGGTAATGTCGCTCGTAAATTCCTATAGGGAAAATACAGTGTCTCAGAATATGTCGCTCACAATAGACAAACAGGCACAGGTTGACGAAATGACGACAATACTTCAGGGTTATATTGATTCACTCAATCCTGCTGCAATCGAAAAATTCGAGACAATCGGAACAGCAAAGATTAAGACGCAGGGTGGAGTTAATTACATAATCGGTCTCCAGCCGAGACTTACAAAGGCAGCATTCCAGAAGTCATTTGTATCATATGAGAATGTAAAACTTGAATACAATATGACAACAAGCCGTTATATGGGAACAGGCTCAACAGTTACAGTTAAATCAGCGAATACAGGTGAAGTAATTGATACTTACGTAATCCTTATTTACGGTGACGTAGACGGTAACGCAGCAATCGACGCAACAGATGCATTGGTAGTATTCAACTCAATCTCAGGTGAAACAAGCCCGTTGAGCGGAGTTCAGAAGCTTGCAGCAAACGTTGAAGGTTCACGAGCAGTTATCAACAATAACGACAAGTCAGTTATTGAGTCCGTAGCAAAGGGAACAATGACGATTGACCAGAGCACTGGCAAAGGCAGTGCAATCTAAGGCTTTAATCCATGGCGATGGATAAAGATATAAACTTTTAGGAGGAAATATTATGGCAAAGAAACTTTTATGTATCGTTCTTTCCGTAGCAATGCTTCTCGGCGTATGCGCTGTTGCTTCATCAGCAGCATATTGTTGGTATGGTTACACACCTGAAGAAGCAGAAGCTGAATTAGCTGAGAAGCTTTGGGAAGTCGAGTACGACGCATCCGAGGATTACAAGGATTTAATCAACAGAAGATGGCTCACAGGCGTTCAGGCAGGTAACTACGGAACGATTCCTGCAGTTGCTGCTGACGAGGAAATCCTTCAGCAGAACCTCTACTTCTGGGAAGACGAAATTATTGAAGCTTACAATGCAGCAGCTTCAAACGAGGATTATTGGGCACTCTACAACAAGATGGCTACTCCGATGATCGCTTCATACGATTGTCCGGATTGTGGCGAAGTTGAGTGTGATATCCTCTACGATTACGCTTATGAGTACCGTGCAGAAGAAAAGGCTGTAATGGAACTCGAAATCGTTGCAGACAAAGAGTATGCAAAAGCAGGCGACACAATTACAGTTGATGTTTATGCTACATCTAACTTCCGTACACCTTGGTGGATCGGTGGTATCTTCTACAACAAGCAGTATCTTGAGCCTGTATCAGTTGCTTTTGATACAGTAGCAAACCCGGGTTGGGAAGAGTCAAAGGTTCAGCTTGATGCTTACAACAGCAACGGTGAAGACAACAGAGTTTACTTCTGGCCGGATGCTATGCAGACAGAAGAAAACTTTGCAAAGTACGGTGTATCATGGGTGCGTGCTGACTGTGACGTTGACCTTGGTTTTGGTAACTATGAGTATGGTAAGATCTTCACAGGTAAGCGTCTCTTCACAGCTGTTTACACTGTAAAGGAAGATGTTCCCGCTGGTGAAGAACTTGAGTTCTTTGTTCCTGAAGGATCAACAGACATGATCACTTATGTTCTTGAAGCTGAGCAGGTAGGCAGAGCTGGTATCTTCCAGTTCAAGCACGTTGTTTATGATGCTACTGACGCATCAAACTTCGATATTACAACAGACGACCACTCAATCTATGACCAGACAGTTACAGCTAACAAAGAAGTTGTTATCGCTGGCGAGGAGCCCGCTCCTGCAGTTAAGGGTGAAATCGTAGACGTTACACCTAGTGAAACATACATTGGCGACACAGCTGTTGTTAGTGTTGAAGTAACAGGTACACCTGACTTCCTTCGTGTTGTTAAGGCTGATGGCTATCAGGTAATCACACGTGAAGATGCTGATATTGAAGCAACTGAAAATGGTGAAATCTGGGTGATCGAAATCTTCGTAGAAGCAGAAGAAGTTCCTTGCACAGTATATGCTGATTACGGTGATCTTGGCGTAACAGATGGTACTGATTTCGTTCTTACAGGTATCGTTAAGCTTAATCTCGATGTTATTTCTCTTGAGATTCCTGATATGTATCCTGATGCAAAGAGCGGCGGCGTTATTCTTTCCGGTGTTCACGAAGTTATCGTTAAGACAAGCACAGACGTTATGAAGGTTCAGTTCTACAACGAATCAACTGGTGAAACATATACATATGCAACAGCTTATACTCAGTATGAGGATATCGACGGCGTACGTGTATGGACAATCAACCATAACTTTGCTGCATACGGTGATATCTCACTCGTAGTAAGAACTCGTGCTGCTAAGACAACATTCGCACCTGCAGGTGCAACTCTTGATGCAACTGTTGTTTATTAATATCAGTTTTTAAACATTAGTAAAGCATAATATTTTTTCTTGGCCCCGTGGTAACACGGGGCTTTGATTTTTGTTCCTGAATAACAGTTGACAAAGTAATATTTATATGGTATTATATTGAACGATATAGTGATAGTAGTGTCATTATGCAAATTGGTTGTTAACTAAAGATATCTTGCTCAATTTGCACGTTGATTTATCACTTATCAAATATTTTGAGGACGAGGTGAAAAGAAATGACTTACATGAGACCTGAAATGGAAATCGAAAAGTTCGATATCATTGAGGAAATCACTGCAGACGGCGCATCTGCAGCAGCTGGTAATGACCAGGGCACATTTAACTCAGAAGCAGTAGTTGCAGACGAGAGCATCGGTAGCGATCTCATCATCGGCTAATCAATCCAAAAACGGATTCGGCAGGCAATCCTATGGTTGTCTGCCGAATTTAGGTTTTAACGGTTTTTTATGTTATTTTGATTTATATAAAAAACGGTTAAAGCCTGAAATGAAAAGGAGCGTCAGTAAATGCCCGTCTACGAATTTGCAGGTTTAAAGGTAGGTTATGAACCAAAATATGATATGCTTCGTCAGCGAAGTGAAAAATATCGCTGTGACGGTGATCCGGATTTCAGAATCGGATACACCGAAGATCTTATGGAGAATCAACTGGAACTCTATAAAGGCACTTCGGAGGCTGAGATAGAGTATCTTTGGATGGGAACTGCATTTAATGTCAAACTTCTTGAGTATAGCGGTATGTTCCTGCACTCTTCAACCGTTGTTGTTGATGGCAAAGCTTATTCTTTTTCTGCTCCGTGCGGTACGGGTAAATCTACCCACACCTCACTCTGGCTCCGCCTCTTTGGAGACAGAGCATTCATTCTCAACGACGACAAAGCAGCCTATCGTCTCATTGATGGTAAGTACTATGCTTTTGGTACTCCTTTTTCAGGAAAGCACGATACCAATGTCAACACTTCTGCCGAACTTGCAGGTATATGTTTTATTGAACAGGCAAAGGAAAACTCGATTGAACGTATGGATATTGATTCAGCCGTTCCGCTTCTTATTTCACAGACACTTCGTCCGTCAAACCTCAAAAGAACTTTGATGCTTTGTGATTTTATAGACGAGCTTATTAAAAATATTCCCGTATATAAACTCAGATGCAATATGAATCCGGATGCAGCTCAGCTTGCATTTGATACAATGAGTAAATAACAAAACGATTGCCTACAAAAAGGAAGATTATTTTGAAAAAGACAAAAGACAATTGCTCCAAGAAAAAAACTGCCGAAGATCTGTCCGCTTTAAAGTGGATTTTCAGCGTTTCAAAGGGTAGTTGGCTTTTTGTTTTTATTTATGCCGTTTTAAGTGCCGCGCTTTCGTTTTTTGGCATTCTTACGGCTTACGGTACAAAGGATGTTGTAAACGGTGCCACCTTGCACGATCCTCAATTGCTTAAAAGAGGTGCGTTTTTTCTCTTGTTCCTTGTTCTCGCTCAACTTGCACTCAAGGTTTTTAACAACAATATGTTTGAACGTGCGAAGGCGAAGATCGAAATAAAAATACGTAGCCGTGTTTTTGAAAGCATAATCAGAAAAGACTATAATTCGCTTTCTAAACACCACAGCGGTGATATACTCAACCGTCTTACTTCAGATGTGCAGACTATCTGCGACGGTGTAACAAGTCTTTTACCTAATATTGTATCACTGCTCACAAAACTTATATCATCCGTTATTATTATGGTTGGTCTTGATCCGATTTTTGCTATGATTTTTCTTGGTGGCGGATCACTGATTGCTTTTACCACACGATTTTTCAGAAATTATCTTAAGAATATTCATAAAGATGCACAGGAAGCAGACGGTAAGGTCAGGGCTTTTTTTCAGGAATCAGTTGCAAGCGTGCTTGTAATCAAGGTTTTTAATGCTTATAAACAGGTTATGCAAAAGGCAAAGGATTTGCAGGATAAGAACTATAAAATCCGTATCAGACGTGCGACAATCAGTATTTTTGCTAATACAGGTATGCAAATGGCATTCAGTCTCGGCTACCTTTTTGCTATGGTACTTGCCGGTGTGCGTGTCTATCAGGGTATAATCGATATCGGTGAAATGACAGCGATTCTCCAACTTGTCAATCAGATTCAGGGCCCGCTTACATCACTTGCAGGTGTTCTTCCGCGTTTTTACGGAATAATCGCTTCTGCCGAACGTCTTATCGAACTTGAGGAATATGACGACGAGCTTGATATTCACTCGGATATAGGAGATGTTGACGAGTATTATGCAAAACTCTGCAGCATCGATTTTGATAATATCACTTTCAGATATAACCGAGATCTGGTTTTTGACAGTGCAAGTGTTCAGATTCAGAAGGGCGACTTTGCTGCCATAACAGGTATCTCGGGTATCGGAAAAAGTACATTGCTCAAACTCTTGCTGGGCGTGATTTATCCTGAAAAAGGTACAATTTCAATAAACGACGGCACATCTTTACGTGTTGTTGATAAAGCTACACGAGGGCTGTTTTCTTATGTTCCGCAGGGCAATATGCTCCTTTCGGGAACACTTTACGAAAATATCACATTTATGTGTGAGGACAGAACTCAGGAAGACATTCAACGTGCAATTCGCATAAGCTGTTCAGACGAGTTTATATCTGAACTTCCTGACGGACTTGATACAGTAATCGGAGAACGCGGAATGGGTCTTTCTGAGGGTCAGGTACAACGTATTGCAATTGCAAGAGCGATTCTGTATGATGCGCCGATACTTCTTCTTGACGAGGCAACATCTGCGCTTGACGAAGCGACTGAAGAACGGCTTCTGCGTAATCTGCGTGAGCTTGACAACAGAACCTGCATTATTATTACGCATAAGCCTGCTGCGCTGAATGTGTGTAATAAAGAAATAAGAATAGAAAACAAAAAGATTAAGATTTTAAATACAGAGAGGGGAGCAGAAAATGAAGATTAAAGATGGATACAGACTCCGCAAGGTAGGTAACAATAGTATTGTTGTTGCAGTCGGCGGAATAAATTTCACAGGACTCATCACAGTTAACGAAACAGGCACATTTATCTGGAAAATGCTCGAAAAGGGTGCAGAAGCTGATGAGGTGGTCGAAGCACTTGCGAAAGAGTGTGAGGTAAATGCTGAAGACATCAGAGCAGAAGTGCTTGAGTTTATCGAAAAACTCAAAGGAGCAGATTTGGTTGAGTAAAAAAATCAGTATGCACGAAATGGCACCCATCATAAAGGAAACTCTCGATGAAAGCGGAGAGGTATCTTTTATTTCTGCAGGTGTCAGTATGATGCCCACAATCCGTGACCGTAAGGATGTCGTAACACTTGTTAAACCTGAGGGTAAACTGCAAAAGGGTGATGTACCTTTTTACAGGCGTGATAACGGTCAGTATATTCTGCACCGTATTATCTATGTTAACGGTGATACCTATGTTACCCGCGGTGACAACCAGTGGGAAAGTGAATACAATGTCCGGCACGACCAGGTTATAGGAGTGTTGTATTCTTTTGACCGTGACGGCAAAACACATAAGGTAACAGATACGGATTATAAGCTGTATGTAAAACTGCTGCCGGTAATCCGATACGCAAGAAAATATTATTATCTTTTTAAAAGTAGTGTCTATAAGTTTTTACAGTTTTTGAAAAATTGGTAATTCGGGAGAAAACCTCTCGGATTATCTTATGTATAAGGAGAAAAAGAATTGATCAGTACATCTAATATCAGCCTCCAGTATGGCGGCAGAGAGCTCTTTAAAGGAGCTGATTTGAAATTTACAAACGGTAACTGCTACGGTCTTAGCGGTGCGAACGGTGCAGGCAAGTCAACATTCCTGAAAATTCTTTCAGGCGAAATTGAACCCAATAAGGGAGAAGTATTCATCACTCCGGGTGAAAGAATGTCTGTTCTTCGTCAGGATCACTTTGCATTTGACGAGTTTGACGTAATCCGCACAGTGCTTATGGGTAATCCGAAACTCTGTGAGATTATGGATGAAAAAGAAGCTCTCTATATGAAGGAGGACTTCTCAGAAGAAGACGGTATTCGTGTCAGCGAGCTTGAGGAAGAGTTTGCTGAAATGGGTGGTTGGAGTGCAGAAAGTGACGCTGAGATTCTTCTTAACGGTCTCGGTGTAACAAACGAATTCCACTATGCTATGATGAGTGACCTCGACAACGAGATAAAGGTTAAGGTGCTTCTTGCTCAGGCTCTTTTCGGTAACCCCGATATCCTTCTTATGGACGAGCCGACAAACCACCTTGATATCGATGCTATTGCGTGGCTCGAGGAGTTCCTTATTGACCTTGACAGTACGGTTATTGTAGTTTCTCACGACCGCCATTTCCTTAACAAGGTCTGCACACATATTGTAGATATTGATTTCGGTAAGATTGCAATGTATGTAGGTAACTACGATTTCTGGTATGACTATACACAGATTGCACAGCGTCAGCTTCGCGAACAGAATAAGAAAGCTGAGCAGAAGATGAAAGAATTGCAGGAGTTTATCGCTCGATTCAGTGCTAACGCTTCTAAGTCAAAGCAGGCAACAAGCCGTAAGAAGCTTCTTGATAATCTTGTAATTGAGGATATGCCCGTTTCATCACGCCGCTTCCCGTTCGTTTCCTTCAAGCCTGACCGTGAGGTGGGTAACGAACTTCTTACTGTTACGGGTATCAGCAAAACTGTTGGCGACCGCAAGGTGCTTGATAACGTAAGTTTCACAATCAAACCTAACGATAAAGTTGCGTTTGTCGGTACAGACTCATTGGCAAAAACAACACTTTTCCAGATTCTTATGGGTGAAATTGAGCCTGATGAGGGTACCTTCAAGTGGGGTGTAACCACTTCACAGGCATACTTTCCGTCAGACAACTCTGAGTTTTTCGACGGATGCGAGGATAGCCTGATTGACTGGCTCCGCCGTTATTCCGATCTTATTTTTGAAACCGATGTCAGAGGATGGCTCGGCAGAATGATGTTCTCCGGTGAAGAAGCAACTAAACAGGCAAAGGTGCTTTCGGGTGGCGAGCGTGTGCGTTGTATGCTTTGTAAGATGATGCTTTCGGGTGCAAATGTACTCATATTTGATGAGCCTACAAACCACCTTGATCTTGAATCAATTGCATCGCTTAATGAAGGTATAATCAAATTCCCTGAGACTGTACTTTTTACTTCACACGACCATCAGTTTGTGGAAACAATTGCTAACAGAATTATTGATGTGACACCCGGCAGTTTCTATGATAAAGAAATCACTTATGACGAATATCTTAATGAATTAAAGGGCGAGTAATATGAAATATTCGATTATTCCTAAACCTGTACGGTACGATGTAAAAGACAATGAAACCGTTGTTATATCTGACTGTACTGCTGTTACCTGTATCCGTGAATTTTTAAGTGTAGGTAATGAGCTTTCACAGTATCTCCGTACACGTACAGATGCAAGCGAAAACGAAATAATCATATCCAAGGCGAAAAGTATTGCTCCGGAGGGCTATGCCCTTTATACCGAAAACGGCAATATTCAGATTAAAGCCTCAACCGTGCGCGGTGCATATTATGCCTTTGTTACCCTCAAATGGATTCTGATGCAGACAAAGCGAATTGACGGAAAAAAGACGCTTACCGGATTCCTTATTGAGGATAAGCCTTGCTACCGACACCGTGGCATGATGCTCGATGAATGCCGTCACTTTTTCGGTATGGATACAGTAAAGAAACTTCTCGACAATATGGCACTTCTTAAGCTGAATGTATTCCACTGGCACCTTGCTGATGACCAGGGTTACCGCATAGAATCCAAGGTTTTTGCACAGCTTAATGAAGTTGCGTCGAAGCGTCGCTATGACAATTTTGCCAGACGCAATCAGACAGATTCACAGCCTGAATACGGCCCGTTTTATTACACCCACGATGAAATACGTGAGATTGTAAAATATGCCGCTGAGCGTCATATAAGCGTTATTCCTGAAATTGATATACCGGGTCATACAACAGCGATGATATCTGCTTATCCTGAACTTTCCTGTGACGGAATAAAACCGGATGTTTCCTGCTCGGGTGGCATAAAGCCTGCTATTCTCTGTGCAGGAAAAGAGAGCACGTTTGATTTTATCAAAGCTCTTTTTGATGAAATCTGCCCATTGTTCCCAAGTAAGTATTTTCACATTGGTGGTGACGAGGCGCGTTACGGTAAATGGCGTAAATGCCCCGACTGTCAGGCTGCGATCAAGTCAAACAACCTTAAAAATGAAAAGCATTTGCAGATGTATTTTATGGGCAGGGTAAACGAAATGCTAAAAGCTCACGGTAAAACCTGTATTGCATGGAACGATTGTCTCGGCGATGAGCTTGATACGGATATAATCTGCCACTACTGGACTTTTAAAAATTCCTCAACTGTCAGAAAGCAGGCGAAGAAGCGTGAAGTAATTCTTTCACCTATGCTTTATTTCTATTTCAATTACGGTTACGGACCGATACCCCTCAAGAAAACTTATAAATTCAACGAAAAGTCAAAAGGCTTCCGTAAAAAAGGTGTAAGTGTCAGGGGAATAGAGGCTGAACTCTGGACAGAATGGATAGATATTCCTGAGGCTGTGGAATACAGTATTTATCCGAGACTTTCTGCACTTTCTGAAGTCGCTTGGGTGCAGCTTGAAAAACGCAATTTCAAGGATTTTTCACAAAGACAGAAATTTTACAAGCTTTATCTTGAAAGCAAAGGCATCAACTATTACCGACTTGATGCCAAAACCCGTCGTAAGCTGATAGCGCTTTACAGCCACGGCAAAGACGGTAAAGAATATAAAAGGAACGAAAAGTTCAAGCAGACACAAAAGAAATAAAAATAATTCAAAAATATCCCTTTTTGCTATTGACAAAAACAGATAACCTATGTTAAAATACATCACGTTGCAGATACACGCGGGTGTAGTTTAGTGGTAGAATTCTAGCCTTCCAAGCTAGTCGTGTGGGTTCGATTCCCATCACCCGCTCCATTTTCCCCTAAACCTCTGCAATAGCAAAAAGGGGCTAAATATGCGCTTGTAGCTCAGGTGGATAGAGCAACTGCCTTCTAAGCAGTGGGTCAGGGGTTCGAGTCCCTTCAAGCGCGCCATATGGTGGGTATAGCTTAGTTGGTTAAAGCGCCAGTTTGTGGCACTGGAGACCGTCGGTTCGAATCCGACTATCCACCCCAATCACAGTCTGCAAGGAGCACTTCTTGCAGACTTCATTTTTAAAAAGAATAATGGGGTGTCGTCAAGCGGTAAGACACAGCACTTTGACTGCTGCATTCGCTGGTTCGAATCCAGCCATCCCAGCCAAACAGCGCCTCTGACGAGGCTAAGATAAGAGATAATATTGAATAAATAATAGATAATAGTGTTTGTGAAATATTCGCGCGCTGTTTGTATTATTATCTATTCACTATTATCTCTTATTTATTATCTGAAAGGGGATTTTAGTATGTCTGCTAACAGTGTTATTCTTGATAAATCTTTATCTTTCGCTGCTCGTATTGTCAAGTTGCATAAATATCTTGTTAAGGAAAAGAAGGAGACGGTAATCTCAAAACAAATTATCCGTTCAGGTACAAGTATTGGTGCTAACGCAAATGAAGCGGTTTACGGTATTTCAAAAGCTGATTTTATAGCTAAACTGCAGATATCCCTTAAAGAAACCGCAGAAACAGAATATTGGTTAAGGCTGTTGGTGTTGTCTGAATATATATCAGAAAAAGAAGGCGAATCACTTTTGAATGATTGCCTTGAAATCAAACGTATTTTAGTTGCAACACTCAATACTGCCAAAAGCAACAAATAACTGTTCGCCATTCCGACCGGTAAGGCCGGCAAAAAGCACTTGCTTACTTAAGGAGAAAGTGTTATAATACTAAGCATAACAAAGAAAGGCGATGAAAAAATGCTTGCATTCATCAACAAAATCATAACTATTATCCTTGTTCCGATTTACTTGTCTACGTGGTCTCCCGTTTACCACATTGTCAAACTTTTAAATCCGCCGCAGGAGCTTATTTCAATTTCTGAAAACGGTATCGGTTCTCCCGAAGACCCTGTTTATCTTACAGCTCACCGCGGTGTAAGTGCACTTGCTCCCGAAAACTCTACTATGTCTTTCGTTGAGGCAGTTAACAACAATTATTACTCTGCAGAGTGCGACATTCAGCTTACAAAAGACAATGTGTGGGTTCTTAACCACAACAGTGATACCGACTCATGGTTCTGTCAGTATGCTGAAATAAAAGATACTACTCTTGAGGAACTCAAAACATTCAGCTACAAGTGGGGTGCAAACTTCTGGAAATATCCTGATATGAGAATTGCTACTCTTGACGAGTATCTTGATATTTTTGTAGGAACGAATACAAGACCGCAGATTGAAATCAAGGCTGATAACTATGACCTGCTTTACACTGTTGTTGATGCCGTTCATGCAAAGGGTCTCACGGAACAGGCTATTGTTATTTCGTTCGACCTTGAACAGCTCAAGGTTATTCACGAGCTTGACCCGTCAATTGAACTTTGGTATCTCATTGACGAAATCACACCTGAAAACATTGCAGCAGCACAGGCTGTCGGCGACAACGTATGGCTCTCACCGAGCTACAGCGCAAATACACAGGAAACAATTCAGCTTGCACTCGACGCAGGTATCGGTGTTTCTTTCTGGACAGTCAATACAATTGAAGATGCAAAAATGCTCTATGATATGGGCGTAAGATATATGGAAACTGATATCCTTTGTAACTGATAAAAAAACACTTATAACAGTCTTTTGGCTGTTATAAGTGTTTTACTTTTTGTCAACAGTATGATATACTGACACTAACGAGGTGATTGAATGCGGATTTACGATATTATACACAAAAAGAGAAAAGGCGAAGAGCTTACGGATGAAGAGATAAAGTTCTTTGTTACTGAAAGCGTTAACGGAAAAATAAAGGATTATCAGATTACTGCTTTGCTTATGGCGATTTGTTTTAACGGAATGTCTGCAAGGGAAACATCAACCCTCACGATTGCTATGGCAGAATCAGGCGACACGGTCGATTTAAGCTCAATAAACGGTTACACGGTGGATAAACACAGTACGGGCGGAGTCGGTGACAAGACAACACTAGTTGTAACTCCGATTGTTGCCGCACTCGGCGGTAAGGTTGCAAAAATGTCCGGCAGAGGTCTCGGTCACACGGGCGGCACGGTCGATAAGCTTGAATCAATCGAAGGCTTCAGAACAACACTTTCGGGCGATGAGTTCCTGAAGCAGGTAAATAAAATCGGTCTTTGTGTTGTCGGTCAGTCGGGTGACCTTGCACCTGCGGACAAGAAGTTTTATGCTTTGCGTAACGATACGGCAACGGTCGACTGTATTCCGCTTATCGCTTCAAGTATTATGAGCAAAAAGCTTGCGGCAGGCTCAAAAGGAATTGTGCTCGATGTTAAAACCGGCAGCGGCGCTTTTATGAAAAGCGTTGAAGAGTCTGAAACGCTTGCAAAGGCTATGGTTGAAATCGGAAATGCGGCAGGCAGAGATACCGTTGCGGTTATAACTAATATGGATATACCTCTCGGCAATGCGGTCGGTAACTCTCTTGAAGTTATCGAAGCGGTTGAAACTCTTAAAGGTAACGGTTGTGAAGACCTGACAGCTGTGTGCATTGAACTCGCTTCCAATATGCTTACACTTGTTACGGGCAAGGATAAAAATACCTGTACCGAGC
>JAZNCK010000096.1:0-7362 GCA_045587505.1 Acutalibacteraceae bacterium | reverse complement strand
GTCCAAAATAATTTTATGAGGTGTAATTATGACAAAAACTTTTTCAAAGGTAATTGCAGTTATCCTTTCTCTCTGTGTGCTTTTTGCTCTTCCGGTTATTGCAAATGCTGAGAGTGAAACATTTGATCTTACTGCAGGTACTGTTAAGGCTGTTTCAGGTAACTGGAGAGATGACTATATCGGAAATGTAACTGTAACCTTCAAAGGTTCTGTCGATTCTGTTGTTGCTACTGATGCTATTCTTACAATAGGTGACGGTGAATCACTTGATAACATCAAGACGGTTAATCTTTCTGATGCTGTAGTTACACTCGGTAATGGTGAAGTCATTGTTTCAGTCAATCTTGATCTTGAGGTAGGACACGATAAAACATATAATTTCACAGTTGTTGAAGGCGCTTTTTCTTCTGCTGAAGGTGCTTTAAGTTTAGCTTGTACTGCATCCGCTACAGGTAATGAGTTGATTGAAACACTTGATAAAACAGAAATTCCTCTTACACCTGTTGAGAAAATTATTGAGTGGCTTGACGGTATGGATGCCGGTGTGTTCAGATTTTTGATTGATCTCATTATCAGCGTTCTCAATTGGTTTATAAATATCTGATTATATTAACAATGAGGCGGACATAAGTTCCGCCTCTATTTTTTATGAAAAAGGACCTGAATTGTTTATGGAAAAAATAAAATATGCAATTTTTGACGCTGACGGAACTTTGTTAGATACAATGCATATATGGGACACTGTTGATAATGCTTTTTTGTATATGCGTGGAATTGTTCCGGAAGAGGATAAGATTTTCCACAGGTATGGTTACTTCAATGCAGTTAACCATATGATTGAAAAGTACAACCTCGATATGACACCTGAGGAAGTACGCGAAGATATTATGATGATTCTTCGTTATTATTACAATAACGTTGCGAAGGAAAAAGACGGAGTTAAGGAGTTTTTACAAGCTCTGAAAAATAACGGTGTGCATTGTGTTGTAGCTACTGCTACAGATAAGTCTATTATGGAACCGACGCTTGAAAGACTCGGATTGGCTGAGTATTTTGATGCAGTCTTTTCAACAAAAGATACAGGCATAAGTAAACACGATCCGCATATTTATAATCTTGCGCGAGACTTTCTTGGTGCAAAGGATGATCTGTTTATTTTTGAAGATGCCGCATATGCAATTGATACCGCAAAAAAAGCTGGTTACAGGATCGTAGCTGTTGAGGATTATTCTGCAGAAAGAGATCGCGAACATATTAAGAAAATTGCTGATTATTATGTATCAGCTTATTCTGAATTGTATGGTATTTTTGATCTCTGATTTATTTGTTCATATTTAACTTGACTTAATTTTCTCTATTTGATATAATCACTTCGGTCTTTGACCGGAATAAAATATGATTGGAAGTGATAGGTTGAGTAAAAAGAAGGCGTTACTTGTTATAAATCCTTGTGCCGGAGTGGACAGAAAACGTGTCTCACCGCTGGATGTTATACAAAAACTGTCAGCCGCCGGATTTGAGATCAACGTAGAAAGAACAAAATGTCAGGGCGATGCTACAACAATAGTTAAAGAAATGGGTAAGGATTTTGATCTGGTTCTTTGTTGTGGCGGTGACGGTACTCTTAATGAAACAATCAACGGTGTTATGACTCTTGAAAAAAGGGTCCCCGTAGGTTATATTCCATCAGGTTCTACAAATGACCTTGCAAGTACTCTCGGTATTCCTGTCGGTGTAGGTCCTGCAACAGATCTTATTCTTAACGGAAAATTAAACGGCTATGATGTCGGTTCTTTTCAGGGTCGATATTTCAATTATATTGCATCTTTTGGTGCTGCAACGGATCTTTCTTATGCAACACCCCAGAAATGGAAGAATCTTTTTGGGCATAATGCGTATGTGTACTATGGTGTTGGTGTAAGGCTTTTTCCGATGCTTGCCGGATTCAAACCTACGTATATGAAGATTGAGTATGATGGTGGAGTTGTTGAAGATAAATTCTATTTCGGAGCAATTTCCAACACAACTTCAGTTGCTGGTGTGTTTAAGTATGATAACATCAAACTCAACGACGGATATTTTGAACTGTTGCTTGTAAAGGGACTTAAAAGAAATATCGATGTACTCGGTATTCTTAATAAGGTTATCCGTAAGGATTACAGTGGTGATAACATTATTTTTACAAAGACAAAACACGTAAAAATTACTTGCGATACTGAAATTCCGTGGACACTTGACGGTGAATTCGGTGGAAATGTTGGCAATGTTGAAATTGATGTTATACACAATGCTTACGACATTTATTCTGACAACAAGGACTTATTTGTAAGTGAATAATTTAACGGCTGCTAAGACGAGGTGAATTCTATTTTCACCGTCTGAAGCAGCCATTTTGTTGTTTTGCACAAAGAAGAATTTTTCTATTTGTTTAAATTATTTATATAAAAATTATGCTGAACATGATATAATTATCAATATAAGATTGGAGGTATATGTATGAGTATAATCAGAAAAGAATACACGTATCCGTCTGCAACGGGTGTTGCTGATATTTTTGCAAGAAGCTGGGCACCTGAAGGTAAGGAAATCAAGGGTGTTTTACAGATTTCGCACGGTATGGCTGAATACGGTGAGCGTTATGAAGAACTTGGCTCATATCTTTGTGAGGCAGGTTATGCGGTTGTTATCAATGATCACGTTGGCCACGGACGATCGATTACTTCCGATGATGATCTCGGCTATTTTAATGGTGACAAAAATAAGGCCGGTATCGGATTTGTTGAGGATGTTCACAAGCTTACACTGATTGCAAAAGAAGAATTTGGCAAGCCCGTTGTTCTTATGGGACACAGCATGGGTTCTTTTGTTGCGCGTCATTATATAACAAAATACTCATCTGACATCGCAGGAGCTATTATCTGTGGTACAAGCGGTCCGAACCCTGCCGCCGGTGCGGGTATTCTTGTTGCGTCTTTGATTGAAAAAATTAAAGGCAGCAAGTTTAAGAGTGAGTTTATCAACGGTCTTGCATTCGGTGCATATAATAAGCGTTTTGAAGGCAGAACACCTTTTGATTGGCTTTCAGTTAACAAAGATAATATTGATAAATATATAGCAGATGATCTTTGCGGATTCTTGTTTACCGTTTCCGGATACAAAAATCTTTTTGAGGTTCTGCAGTTTGTAAGTGTAAACGAATGGTATGATAAAGTTCCGCCAACATTGCCGATGTATCTTATTGCAGGTTCTGAGGATCCTGTAGGTACATATGGTAAGGGAGTTAAGACGGTTTATAATAAGCTGAAATCAACCGGACATACATCTGTAGATCTCAAGCTCTATGAAGGGCTAAGACATGAGATTCATAATGAAGACGAAAGATTCACTGTTTACTCAGACATAATTAAGTGGTGTGATTCTGTAATAAAATAAGTGGGTGAAAAAATGCTTGTATTTTATAATATTGTCAAAACTCTATTTTACAAATTGTTTGCTGTTATTATAGCTATGCTTATGACCTTCAGTAACGGTGTGAACTCATTGTTCAACGGCGATATTTATCCTTATGAGTCCAATTCAAAGGTTTTTGGACTGGAAACTCTTGAGCGTGCACAGGGTGTTACAACTGATGGTGAAGCATGGTATTTCAGCGGGAAAACATCTCTAGTAAAAATCGCTTTTGATAATCAGACGGTCTTAGCGTACAATTACTCAGCTATTCCTGAGGAGCTCAAGGAGAATTACGGCTCTGCTCACATCGGCGGTATCAGCTACTGCGACGGTTATATCTACGCGCCGCTTGAGGATAGTAAGGTTTGGGAATATCCGATTATTGCGGTTTATGACGCTGAAACTCTTGAGTTTACAGGCGAGTATGAAGTACTTTCAAATGAGATCCTTACACGCGGAATGTCGTGGCTTTCCTGCGATGAAGAAAACGGACTTATTTACTCTTCCCACAGTAAGGAAGCAACGGAGATTTACTGCTTCGACCTCGAAACTTTCGATTATGTAAAGACGGTTGGACTCTCTGAAACAGTCGAAAAAATTCAGGGCGGAGAAGTGTATAACGGACTTATCTACGTTGGTACTAACGATGCTACAAGAGCTGTTTATACAATCAATCCGTCAACGGGTGAGGTTGTAAAATGCTTTGACAGAATTATGTATGAATGGAAACTCATCGACAACTTCGGCGGAGAAGGCGAGGATGTCACCGTTTATCCCATGGAGGATGGTACTCTCATCCATGCTCTTGATATAGGTGCGTTGTTTATGGATTCTAATTTAAGGCATTATAAGTGGGATACGTAAGTTTTATAAAAGCGTTTCACATGATTGTGCAACGCTTTTATTCGTTCTTTCGGAACACATCAAGCATATGGATTGATAAACCTACGCAATCTTCGCGTTCACAGAGGTTTGATATAAATTTCATATATTCCTCAAATTCACGGTCACTGAGATTATCAAATTTGTCGTCAAAAAGATACGACAGCATATCAACTCCGACAAAATGTAGCCTTGTAACATTGTAATGATTCATAATCTTGTCAATATCGGATTTGCGGTATAATTCAAAAATCTGCTCAGGTGCTGAAACTGTATGGTAATCGTCCTTGATAAGACCTTTGTCAAGGAAACTATGTATTCTGCCGGTATAGAAAAATTTATATACAGATGTATCGTTGTTGCAGTATGACGCGAAAATTACACCGTTCGGTTTTGTAATTCGAATAGCTTCACTGAGAGCCTTGTGTTTGTCATCTTCGTTAAACAGATGATACATTGGACCCAGCAGTAGAACAATATCGTAGGATTCATCCTCAAACCTTGACATATCACACGCATTACCCTGAAAAACCTTTATGTTGTGATTAGATTTAATTTTTTTCTTCATTGCTTCAATGTTATGGGATACAAGTTCAACTGCGGTGACGTCATAACCCATTTCCGCAAGAGCTACAGAGTATCTGCCCGTGCCTGCACCAATCTCAATTATTTTAACATCGGGTTCAAGGTATTTTTCTATATATTTCATTGTATTAAGATATTCCGGCATCCTGCTTTTTCTCAATAATCTGCCTTCCTCATCGTAGTTGTTGTAAAAATCTACAACACTGTTTCCCGTTGTTACCGACTTTTTTTTAAATAAGTTAAAAAGTTTCATATAAATCCTCCTTAAATAAAAATTAACGGTGTAAGCTTATTAATAAACCTACACCGTTATAATCATATCGTTATAAAACCTTTTTACATATTCCGAGATGAATATAGTGGTATAGACCTGCACTTATAATATGGTGCAAGCCATTGTGAATACATATAGGATTTTTCCAAAAGATATGTTTTCATAATAATACCTCAGTTTAGTTCTGTTGAGAGTAACACATAAAAATGTGTTTGTCAAGATATTTTATCCGCTATCCTCTGCATATCCTCAGGCATTGGTGCATTGATTGTGATCTTTTCACCCGACACAGGATGTGTAAAGCTCACCTTGTGGCAATGAAGCATCTGGTGTCCATAGCCGTTTTCGTCTGTTCCGTAAAGACTGTCGCCGACAAGTGGCAAACCAATTGATGCGAAATGTACTCTTATCTGGTGCGTTCTTCCTGTTTCGAGCTTTATACGAGCAAGGGTAGTGGTTTCATTCTGCCTTATCACTTCCCAATGTGTAATAGCTCTGTCACCGCCTTCACCGACTGCACGGATCGTCTTCATCGGGTCAGGTCTGTAAATAGGTGCATCAATTGTTCCCTGTGGTTCGAGTTTGCCCGGAATTACTGCAATATACTCTTTATTTACTGTTTTGGGAATGTTTGCTGCAGCATGTTTATTAAGCGCGCATATTACAATTCCTGATGTACCTTTATCAAGTCTGCCGACTGCGCGGAAGACTGAAAACTTGCCTTTGGACTGCAAATAAAATGCGAGGGCATTTGCGAGTGTGTCACCCTGGTGGTTGTGTGTAGGATGGCAGGCGAGAAATGGGTTTTTGTTGACAATAATGAGGTCATCATCCTCATATAGTATTTCAAGTGGCATTTCGACCGGTTCGATTTCACTTTCAGGGCAGGGGACACTGACAGAAAGAATATCACCCGCATGAATAGTATCAATAGTACGTATATGATTTCCGTTGAGTGTTATTCCGTTTTCTATCTGCTTGAGTGTCTTTAATAATCGGCAGGATATTCCCGCTTCCCCACGCAGATAATTTATTACTTTTTTACCGTCATATTCGTCAGGAATTGTGTATGATATTATTCTTTCCACGATTTCACCCCTGTTCCAAGATAATTATACTATAATTTTTTTCTATTTCAAGTGAATTAAATTGTGAATCATTGTGAAAAATAGTTTTAGAGGAGAATTTTGTAAATTATATTTGTCAACAATTATCTTGTTTTTATGCATAAGTTGTAAGTTTTTGTACAGAATACCAAAAGTTTCAAAATTGAGTTAAAAATATAACAAACCACTTGAAATAATTTATCAAAAGTTATAAAATACTAAACGGTAAAAAAATTAAATTACTATTTTGGAGGTAATTCAAATGTCAGTTAAAGTTGCTATTAACGGTTTCGGTCGTATCGGTCGTCTTGCATTCCGCCAGATGTTCGGTGCAGAAGGTTACGATGTTGTTGCTATCAACGACCTCACAAAGCCCTCAATGCTTGCTACTCTTCTTAAGTATGATACAGCTCAGGGCGGTTACTGCGGTACAATCGGTGAGAACCTTCACACAGTTTCAGCTGATGACGAGGCAGGTACAATCACTGTAGACGGCAAGACTCTTAAGATCTATGCTATGGCTAACGCTGCAGAGCTTCCTTGGGGCGAAATCGGTGTTGACGTAGTTCTTGAGTGCACAGGCTTCTATTGCTCAAAGGCAAAGGCACAGGCTCACATCGATGCAGGTGCTAAGAAAGTTGTTATTTCTGCTCCTGCAGGTAATGACCTTCCGACAATCGTTTACTCAGTTAACGAGAATACACTTACAGCTGATGATACAATCATCTCTGCTGCTTCTTGTACAACAAACTGCCTTGCTCCTATGGCTAAGGCTCTCAACGACTATGCTCCGGTTCAGAGTGGTATCATGACAACTGTTCACGCTTACACAGGTGATCAGATGATCCTTGACGGTCCTCACAGAAAGGGTGACCTTCGCCGTGCTCGTGCAGGTGCTGCAAACATCGTTCCTAACTCAACAGGTGCTGCTAACATCGTTCCCAACTCCACCGGTGCTGCAAAGGCAATCGGCCTTGTAATTCCCGAACTCAACGGCAAGCTTATCGGCTCCGCACAGAGAGTTCCCGTATCCACCGGTTCCACCACCATCCTGACTGCAGTTGT
>JAZNCK010000095.1:0-19786 GCA_045587505.1 Acutalibacteraceae bacterium | reverse complement strand
GTTTTGCATCGCCAACATCAACTGCAATTATATTGCTGGACTCAACATCATCTTCACACCCGCTGCCCATAAACCCGTACTCTACAGGTACGGGGTCACCGCAACGCACAAAAGCTTTCTTACCGATTGAAACAAGAGCTTCACACAGTGCTAATCCGCAACCGAGAGTATCACCATCCGGATGAGCGTGTGTAAGAATCAGATATTCGTCATTGTGTTTAAGGAATTCAACCGCCGCAAACAGGTCAATAATCATTATTCCTCAGTCCTCAAGTCATCCATAATTTTAACAATATTCATACCGTGCTCGATAGAATCGTCTGCAACAAAAAGAAGTTCCGGGGTTTTTCTCAAGTGCAGACGCTTACCGACTTCACGGCGGACATATCCCGTTGCACTTTTAAGACCCTTGACCGCCTCTTTAGCAACGTCAAGTCCGTCAAGAGCGCTGATGTAAACTTTTGCGTAAGAAGCATCGGAACTTACCTCAACGCGTACAACGGTTATCATTTTATCCATTACCCTGGGATCTTTAAGCTCACGGATAACCGCAATTATCTCACGCTTGATATCCTCGGATACTCTGTCAATTCTGTAACCCGCCATATATACCTCTTTTTAATCTCTGTATTCTTCGATGATATATGCTTCAAAAATGTCGCCTTCTTTAATATCGGAGAACTTATTAAGTCCGATACCGCATTCATAGTTAGAAGCAACTTCCTTAACGTCATCCTTGAAACGGCGAAGTGATGAAATTTCATCATCAGCAAGAACGATACCGTCACGAACAACACGGATCTTTGAATTTCTTGTAATTTTACCGTCAAGAACGTAACAACCCGCAATCTTACCTACTGAAGAAATGCTGATAACATTTCTGACCTCACAACGTCCCTGCTCAACTTCACGGAACTTCGGAGCAAGCATACCCTTGATGGCTGCCTGAATTTCTTCAATACAGTCATAAATAATACGGTACATTCTCATTTCAACACCATCACGTTCTGCAAGCTGAATTGCAACCGGATCAGGACGGACATTGAATCCGACAATAATTGCATTTGAAGCATTAGCAAGCATAACGTCAGATTCGCTCGGAGCTCCCACTCCATTGTGAATTACACGAACTCGAACTTCTTCGTTTGTAAGTTTTTCGAGACTCTGCTTAACAGCTTCAGCTGAACCCTGAACGTCTGCCTTGACGATAACGTTGAGGTCTTTCATCTCGCCTTCCTTGAGAGAATCAAAGAGGTTATCAAGTGTAACTTTCTGCATTGACTTGAACTGCTCTTCCTTAGCCTCGCTCTTTCTCTGTTCAACAAGTTCACGTGCAAGACGCTCATCACTTACTGCATCAAAAACATCACCTGCCTGCGGAACTTCTGCAAGACCTGTAATCTCAACAGGAACTGAAGGACCTGCAGCCTTAACTTTTCGACCCTTATCATCTGTCATAACACGGACACGGCCAACAGCAGTACCCGCAACAATGATGTCACCTGAATTAAGAGTACCCTTCTGAACAAGAAGTGTTGCAACGGGACCGCGACCTTTATCAAGTCGTGCTTCAATAACAATACCCTTTGCTGCTCTGTTCGGGTTTGCCTTGAGCTCCTGCATTTCAGCTACAAGGAGAATGTTTTCAAGAAGAGTGTCAATACCCATATGAGTTTTTGCGGAAACGGGAACACAGATAACATCACCACCGCACTCTTCAGGAACAAGACTGTGCTCTGTAAGCTGCTGCATAATTCTGTCAGGATTAACATCCTGCTTATCCATCTTGTTGATAGCAACAATAATCTGAACTCCTGCAGCCTTTGCGTGGTTAATTGCTTCGATTGTCTGCGGCATAATACCGTCATCGGCAGCAACAACGAGAACTGCAATATCTGTTGCCTGAGCACCTCTGGCACGCATTGATGTAAAAGCAGCGTGACCAGGAGTGTCAAGGAATGTGATCTTCTGACCGTTGAGGTCTACTCTGTAAGCACCGATATGCTGTGTGATACCACCTGCTTCAGTTGTTGTAACAGATGTGTTTCGGATGGCATCAAGAAGAGATGTTTTACCATGGTCAACGTGACCCATTACGCAGACAACAGGATCACGGAGAACAAGATCTTCATCAGTATCTTCTCTGTCGTCAATAATTCTGTCCTCAATTGTAACAACAACTTCTCTCTCGCACTTTGCACCAAGTTCTGTTGCAACGATTTCTGCTGTATCATAGTCAATAACTTCGTTTACACTTGCCATCTGGCCAAGCATAAAGAGCTTTTTGATAACTTCGGCAGCCGTCATATGGAGAAGTTCTGCAAGAGCACCGACTGTGATTTCTTCCGGTACCTGAATCTTAAGCTGTGGTTTCTTTGCACGTTCAGCTGCAATTCTCTTGAGTCTCTCGGCTTCTGTCTCTCTGCGTGATGAACGCATACCCTGCTTTCTGTACTGCTGGGATTTCTGTTTCAGCTTCTGCTTATTGACGGTTTTATCATTCTGAACACTACGGTTTGCAGGAGCAATATTCTCATAACGCTCGTTGTACTTCTCAAGATCAACATTGTTGGCTCTTGTATCAATTGTTCTTGCTTCACCCTTTGTTCGGCTCTGCGGCTTCGCATTGGGATCTTTTTCCTTTTTCTTAGGAGTATTCTGAACCTGTGGTTTTTCGGATGTTTTTTCCTTCTTGGCAGATTCATTCTTTGAACTTTCGTTATTCTTAGCCTTTCCTGCAGGTGCCTCGGATTTCTTATCCTCTGACTTGCTCTCTTCCTTAGGCTCTTCACTCTTTGCTTCCTTTTTGGGCTCATTTGCAGTTGCAAAATAAGCATCAAAACTCTCAACGCTATTTTCTTTTGTGAAAACTTCGAAAATAACATCAAGTTCGTTCTCCTCGAGTGCTGTCATAGACTTTTTCTGACCCTCAAAGTACTTGCCGAGAAGTTCAAGCACACTTTTACTGGATACATCAAAGTCCTTAGCTACCTCATGAACTCGGTATTTATTTATCATAAACCTCGCTCCTTTCCGGATTTGTTATCGTAAAATTTCTTAATCAGTGTTTTTGCAAAGCCTTCATCGTCAACAGTAAAAACCGCAGCTTTGAAGCTCGTGGCGTATTTGATATCCATCATAGAATATGAAACATCAAAAATCTTTACTCCAACTTTTTCGCTGAGTAAGGATATTTCCTCACGCAGTCGCTCTGAAGCGTCTGAACAAATTACGCATAAGCTCGCTGTCCGTGCATTAAGTGACGATTTGCAGGCATCATGACCGAGACTTAATTTTCCTGCCTTTCTGCAAAGGCCGAGAAGACTGAGTGCTGAATCATTCACGGTTATTCAGCTCCTCTTCCATTTTATCATAAACCTCATCGGGTATCTGCATCTGGAAAGACTTTTCAATACGTCTTGCCTTACGTGCAATTCTCAGGCAATCTGCACTCGGGCAGATATATGCACCTCTGCCGTTTACACGTCCCGTAAGGTCGATCAAAACCTCGTCATCGGGAGTTTTAACTATACGTACAAGTTCTTTCTTGGGCTTCATTTCGCCACAACCGGTGCATTTGCGAAGAGGTATTTTTTTCTTCTGCATTTCTGAACCTCCTATTAAAGAATAATAGAAGTTTCAATTTTGCCGCTTTCGGGCTTAATGTCAATTTTCCAACCGGTAAGTCTTGCTGCAAGACGTGCATTCTGACCCTTGTTACCGATAGCAAGTGAAAGCTGAAGATCCGGTACTACTACACGGCAAGCTTTTTCACCGTTTTCGTCAACAGTAACTGAAACAACATCCGCAGGTGCAAGCGCAGCTGCAACAAACTCTGCAGGATTCTCGCTGTACTTAACAATATCAATCTTCTCACCGTAGAGCATATCAACAATCTTGCCGACACGTGCACCGCGAGGACCTATACATGCGCCTACTGCATCAACGTTCTCATCAGCGCTGTAAACTGCAATTTTTGTTCTTGAGCCTGCCTCACGGGAAACAGATTTAATTTCAACCGTTCCGTCATAAATCTCAGGAACTTCTGATTCAAACAAACGCTTAACCAGACCGGGGTGTGTTCTTGAAATTGTTGCTCTGGGTCCGCGTCTGCCCATATCTTTTGCCTCAGAAACACTTGCAATATAAACTTTGATAAGTGCTCCCGGAACAAGAGTTTCGCCGGGGATCTGCTCACTTTTGAAAAGTGTTTCCTGTGCTTTGCCGATTTCAACAACTGCATCGCCGGTTTCTGGATCAACTCTTGAAACCTTTGCAGTAACAATTTCCTGATTATGGCTCTGGAATTCTTCGCGAAGTTTGCCATGCTCAGCTTCTCTGATACCCTGACGGATAACATGCTTACCCTTTTCAGCAGCAATACGGCTGACTTCCTTTGTTTCAAGTTCGATTTCAATGATATCACCGACAAGTGCGGTCGGCTTATATTTCTGTGCCTGTTCAAGAGTCATATCCTCATCAGGATCAACAATCTCAGAAACAACATTCTTTCTGACAAAGACTCTCATCGTATCGTCTTCGGGATTAAGCTCACAGAAAACGATGTCCTTGTTATTGTAGTCACGTTTTACTGCAGTTACGAGTGCCTTCTGAATGCCCTCACAGAGTGTTTCCATGGGGATACCTTTTTCTTTTTCAAGCATTTTGAGTGCCATGAAAAGTTCCTTGTTTACCATTATTCTACTCCTCCGAAATCATCAAGTTTTATATAAGATGCTTCTTTTTTATTTATCATGAGCTTCGCTCCCTCTTCAGTCAGAAGCTCAAAAGTTCCGTTATCATAACTTTCAAGTGTTCCCTTGAATTCTCTTTGTCCATCAATCGGACGAATCAGTTTAACCATTATCTTCTCGCCAAGACATTTCTCAAAGTGGGCATCGCGCTTGAGATCACGCTCAAGACCCGGTGAAGATACTTCAAGGCAGTAGCTTTGTTCAATAGGATCAGCCTCGTCAAGCGGCTTATCAATTGCGTGACTCATTTCAACACAGTCATCGATTGAGACGCCACCGTCTTTATCGATAAACACACGTAAAAACCAATCTGCTCCCTCTTTTTCGAAACGGATATCCCAGATTTCAAGACCGAGCGACTGAGCAATCGGTTCTGCAATCTCCCAGACAGTTTTAACGGTGGTTCCGCCCTTACCTTTTGAAGCCATAGTATAACCTCCTTACCTGTTCATAACAACACAAAAGAGCGGGTCGCCCCACTCCTTTGTCAATACATTCTAAAGTTTACGTACATATAATAACACAGATATCCGAAAATATCAAGTGTTTTTTTAATTAAAGTTTATTTAACTTGTTAAGTATAAGAACCACTACAACAGCAACAACTATTGTGATGAACATAAGCGTTCCAGCACCCATTGTTGAATCCACAAAGTAAAGGAAAAGAACACCCGCAAGAAGAGGAGCAATCATAATTTTCCAGTGCTTGAGAATATAACCTGCTGCAAGTGAGCCGAAGAGTGCCGGAAGAACATAATCAAATGCCGGTGCAAGTGAACCCTCAGTAAGAAGATCAAGTGAACCTGTCAGACTGAATGCAATAACACCGATTGCAATAATGGCTGTTGTAACAATAGCCGATACTGCGATCGCTATAGTTGAAATAACTTCGCCTTCCTCTGTGTTTGCTCTTACTTTTGCCTGCTCCATTGCCTTAAGTCCGCAAGGAAGCTTAAGATTTGAGATATTACCTGTAACAAAACTGAGGTAAGCACCGCCGGGACCAAGAAGAGGAACATAGGTAACAACTTCAACAATAGCGGTAACCCAGTAGAGACCCATAAGTTTAGGCATAATACTCAAAAGAGCCTCCGCTTCAGGCCATACATTCCAACGAAGACAGATCAAAATGGGAATACAAAGAAGAATAAGTATTGCACCGATATTCCAAAGAATACCCCATCTGTGAACTTTATCGAAATAATCTTTCTGTTGCATATCCGTCACTCCTTTATTCATAGAACTGTCCGAGTTCCTTGCCTATTTCAAACCACGTATGGTTGACAAGGTTTTCGGGAAGAATGTTTGTAAACAGAACTGCCATACCCATCGCCGCAAACATTGCAATAGGCATTGTAAACGGTTCAAGCTTTGTAAGTTTGAATTTCTTACAGATGACTTCAAGAATAAGCATAAATACAACTGCACATATAAGCACAAGAATTGAAACAAGACCTGCAGAGCCCGTGATTGTCTTGACCTTTAAAATCTCGCCTGCTTCGTTGACTATACTCTGTCCGTTTGCATCCACAACATTACTCTTCTGAACAGTAGAGCTGTAGATTTCTCTTGAAACAAAAGCCATAACGATACCGATGAAAGCTGCAGCAGAAATTGCATCACCGAACTTCTGAGTCTTTTCACTCTTGTTTACGGTTGCACCAACCTTCTTCTGAAGCTTTTTACAAAGGAAAGGAAGAAGAAGAAGCGGTGCAATACTGCCCAGAGTCATCGCCCATGTGATTGTCGCAAACTTCTCAGGATCTGTAACAGAATTTCTCAGTGAATCACCCCAGAAATCAAGTGCAGACTGTGCCGCAGTTGTTTCGTAAGCAAGATTACCTATAACAGAAAGTCTGATCCACGGAAGAACGATGCCGAGTGCATTTGCAAGAACGATAACAGTGGCAAGAATTGAGATCGCAGGTGCTACAGTGAAAACAGCACTTGAAATCATTGTTGTTCTGAGAGTATCTTTTGCAATACCCAGTTCGCGCGCTCTTTTCAATGACTTGACAAGGAAAAACACGGACTGTACAATAACAAAGCCGATTACAGCAAAGGCAATCGCATACATAAATCCGCTCTCTTTAAAATTACCCATTAGATTTATCCTCCTATCACGCTCTAAACGCTTTTTAGAATGAAGTAATGATAACATAAAGCGTTACGGATAGTCAAGTAAATAATCCAGGTTTTACACACATATATCTGCACACATTGTGATATTATAAAATAAACACAAACATCAAAAGTGTCTATTATTTTTCATAACGCGAATTTTATTAACAAATTGTTCATATTTTCCCAACATTTTTTACAATGAAACATGGTATATATTTTTCAGAGATAAACATCTCTATTTTCATTTTTATTTTCTCTTTCCCTTGAACGGTCTGATGCTGCACACATCGGACCGTTCCCCCTTTTACAGACAATTTTTAAAAATACAGGTTGTTTTTTTCGTTGTCTCCCGACAACGGTTTTTTGCTTAAATTTATCTAAAAAGTATCCCCAAAATATTGACAAATATCGCATTATAGAATAGAATAAACTTTGTTAAAAAATTAAACAAGTCGGAGGATTAACTGATTTTATGAACTACACAATCGCACAAAAAATCATTAAAAATCATCTGCTTTCTGGCGATATGACCGTTGGCAGTGAAATCGGACTCAGAATTGATCAGACTCTTACTCAGGATGCAACAGGCACAATGGCATACCTTGAATTTGAAGCTATGGGTATCGAGAGAGTCAAGACTGAGCTTTCTGTTGCTTATATTGACCACAACACTTTACAGACCGGTTTTGAAAACGCTGATGACCACCGTTTCATCCAGAGTGTTGCAAAGAAAAGAGGTCTTCGTTTCTCACGTCCCGGTAACGGTATCTGTCATCAGGTTCACCTTGAACGTTTCGGTGCTCCCGGAAAAACTCTTATAGGTTCAGACTCACACACACCAACAGGTGGTGGTATCGGTATGCTTGCTATGGGTGCAGGCGGTCTTGACGTCGCAGTAGCCATGGGTGGCGGTGCATACTATATTACTATGCCTAAAATGGTCCGAGTCAACCTCACAGGTAAGCTTTCTCCGTGGGTTGCTGCTAAGGATATTATTCTTGAGGTTCTCCGCATTATGTCCGTTAAGGGCGGTGTCGGCAAAATAGTCGAGTACGGTGGAGAAGGTGTTAAAACACTTTCAGTTCCCGAAAGAGCAACAATAACTAACATGGGTGCTGAGCTCGGTGCGACTACTTCAATTTTCCCGTCAGATGACATCACACGTGAATTTCTCAAAGCTCAGGGCCGTGAAAAAGATTGGATTGAACTCTCAGCAGACGAGGGTGCTGAATATGATGAGGTTATTGAAATTGATCTTTCAACTCTCGCACCACTTGCTGCTATGCCTCACATGCCTGACAACGTAAAGAAGGTTGAAGAAATCGGCGAGATTAAGGTTGATCAGGTCTGCATCGGTTCATGCACAAACTCTTCACTTATGGATATGCTTAAGGTTGCAGCAATCCTTAAAGGTAAGACAGTATGCCCGTCAGTAAGTCTTTCAATCGCACCCGGTTCAAAGCAGGTACTCAATATGCTTGCTTTAAGCGGTGCTCTTTCAGATATGATTGATGCAGGTGCAAGAATTCTTGAATCTGCCTGCGGTCCGTGTATCGGTATGGGTCAGTCACCGAATTCTGCAGGTGTCTCTCTGCGTACTTTCAACCGTAACTTTGAAGGTCGTTCCGGTACAGCTGATGCAGGTATTTACCTTGTCAGTCCCGAAGTTGCTGCAGCATCTGCATTGACAGGTGTCCTTACTGACCCACGCACGCTCGGTGACATGCCTGAAATTGAAATGCCCGATGAATTTATCATAAATGATAATATGATTGCAATGCCGGCAAGTATCGAAGATGCTGACAGCGTTGAGATTATGTACGGTCCAAATATCAAGCCTTTCCCGAAAACAGAAGCTCTTCCGGAGGAAATCACTGCCAAGGCAGTCCTCAAGGTTGGCGATAACATCACAACAGACCATATTATGCCTGCAGGTGCAAAGATTCTCCCCTACCGTTCAAACATTCCGTTCCTTTCAAACTTCTGTTTCAAGCAGTGTGATGAAAAATTCGCTGAACATTGTAAGGAAGCCGGCAAAGGAATCATTATCGGTGGTGCAAACTACGGCCAGGGCTCATCAAGAGAACATGCTGCACTCGTACCGCTTTATCTTGGTGTCAAGGCAGTTGTCACAAAGTCTTTCGCTCGTATTCACTGTGCGAATCTCGTCAATGCCGGTATCATACCGTTTACATTCAAAGACGAAGCTGACTACGATAAGATCAGCGTTAATGATGAACTTTGTCTCCCTGCTATCCGCGAAGCGATTGCGAATGGCACAGACGTAACTCTCAAGAACATAACAACCGGTGAGGAATATGCTCTCGAGTATCAGCTTTCAGAGCGTCAGAGAGATATTCTCATTTCAGGAAGTCTTCTTGACTATACAAGAGAAAATTCATAAGGAGTAAGCGATATGACAGAATTACAGATTAAAAATGCGGTAGAAAAATTTGAAGCACTTATGCGTGAGCAGAGTGACCGTTCAGACACAATCAAAGCCCAGGGCGATTTTGTTGACTACGAAAATCTTGACAAAATCATTATCGGTGTTTGCGGTGGTGACGGTATCGGTCCTGTTATCACAAAGGAAAGTGCAAGAGTGCTTGAGTATATGCTCGCTGATAAGGTCAAGGCAGGTAAGGTTGAGTTCAAAAACATTGACGGTCTTACGATTGAAAACCGTGTCGCAGCAAACAAAGCTATTCCCGATGACGTTCTTGATGAACTTAAGGCTTGTCACGTTATCCTCAAAGGACCAACAACGACTCCTCAGGCAGGAGATCCGTGGCCGAACATTGAAAGTGCAAATGTTGCAATGCGAAAGGCTCTCGACCTTTTTGCAAATCTGCGCCCTGTTAAAGTTCCTGAAGAAGGTATCGACTGGACTTTCTTCCGAGAGAACACAGAAGGTGCTTATGCAGTAGGTTCAAAAGGCTTTAACGTTACGGACGACCTGGCTGTTGACTTTGTTGTTACTACAACTGAGGGTACAGAGAGAATTGCAAAACTTGCATATGACTATGCAAGAAGAAACAAAAAAGAAAGAGTTTCAATCATCACAAAAGCTAACATCATCAAAACAACTGACGGTAAGTTCCTTAATCTTTGTAAAAATATTGGTAAGGATTATCCCGAAATTACAACAGACGAATGGTACATCGACATCACAACAGCAAAACTTATCGATCCGAAGCGCCGTAAGGATTTCAAGGTGTTCATTCTCCCCAACCTTTACGGTGATATTATCACTGATGAGGCTGCAGAGTTTCAGGGTGGCGTAGGTACTGCCGGCAGTGCAAACATCGGCAAGAGATACGCAATGTTTGAAGCCATCCATGGTTCTGCTCCACGTATGATGCGTGAAGGCAGAGGTCAGTATGCCGATCCTTGCTCAATGCTGCGTGCATCAGTTATGCTTCTTTCTCACATTGGCGAACAGGAAAGTGCAGATCTTCTTGAAAAGGCTCTCGATATCTGTATGTTTGATGAAAAGAAACTTCAGATTACCGGCCGTGATACCGGTTGCACATGTGAAGAATTCGGTGACTACGTAATGGAAACCGTAAAGAAACTTCGTGAGGTTTAATTATGCCTAAAGAAAAAAAAGACATTTCAATGTCTGTAATAAAACGTTTGCCGAGGTATTACAGATTCCTCGGTGAACTTAAGAAAAAAGAAATTTCAAGAATTTCTTCCCGTGAACTGTCTCAGATGATGGGCTTTACAGCATCACAAATCAGGCAGGATCTCAACTGTTTCGGCGGTTTCGGTCAGCAGGGTTACGGTTATAACGTCGATCAGCTGCGTGTTGAAATCGGTTCCATTCTCGGTGTCGGAAGCGGGTTCAAGACTATTCTCATCGGTTGCGGTAACCTCGGTAAAGCTATCGCTTCACATATGGCTTTTGAAGACAGAGGCTTTGAACTTGTCGGTATTTTTGACAAGAAGTCCGAATCTATGCAGGATATCAGAATTAAAGGCATCTCTATCTCCCCTATTGAAGATCTTGAGATGTATTGCAATGAGGTTGAACCAATTGTTGCAGTTCTCTGTATTCCCACAGATGCGACACCCGATATTGTAAAGCGACTTGTAGCTCTCGGAATTACTAACTTCTGGAATTTCAGTCATTATGATATAAATGCTGTTTACCCTCACGCAATTGTTGAAAACGTCCACCTCAACGACAGTCTTATGACACTGAGTTATCAGATAACAAATAACGGAGGCGACAACTTATGAAAGTTATGACATTCAACGTTCTTTGCCACGGTTGTGAAGGTCACGATTGGTTTGACCGACAGGATGATGTCATTGCAACCGTTCGCAAATACATGCCGGATATATTCGGTCTTCAGGAGGCACACCTTGATTGGATGAAGGCTTTTTGGAGCAATATGCCCGAATACGATTATGTCGGTGTCGGACGTGACGACGGTAAGGAAAAAGGCGAATTTTCTCCCGTTTTCTTCAAAAAAGATAAGTTTGAGCTTATAGACGGCAGCACATTCTGGATAAGCGAAACTCCTGATGTGCCGTCACGCTCGTGGGATACAGCGTGCACAAGAGTCTGTTCTTATGCAAAGCTACGCGAAAAGTCAAGCGGTAAGATTTTTGTTGCAATGAATACTCACCTCGACCACATCAGCGTTGAGGCACGTAAAAACGGTGTCAGACTCATCAACGAATTTGCACAGACAATCCACTGCCCGATGGTACTTACAGGTGATTTCAATATTCCCGAAAAAACCGACTGCTATCCCGATATGATCGGTTACGGCATATTCAGTGATACAAAGTTTGTTGCTCCCGTTACTGAAGACACATTTACATTCCACGAATTCTTCCACCATAACGGCGAAAGATCCGTTATCGACTTTGTTTTCATCTCTAAGGGATTCAAGGCAGACACATATCACGTAATTCAGGATAAGCTGAACGGTGCTTTCCCGTCCGACCACTGTCCCGTTATTGCGGAAATTGATTTTGAATAAAAAAAGTTTTGCCCGAGTGTTATTTGTAACACTCGGGCAGTTTTGTTATATTTAATGCTTGACAAAAACACATCAATCAAAATCAGAAGTTAAAAACGGAAATTTCTCTTTTAAAAAATGCTTGTAATCCGGTTTATCATCAGCTTGAATGTATTCTTTTCTTACGGTTTCTTCTATCCAGGTCAGCATTTTATCACACATATCTTCATAGCGGCGAATTTTAATCAACCCGGATACTTCAGCTTTTAATAATTCAGAATACGCATCTTCGATCTTTTCGACACCCAAAACAGAAATGGGATTTTCTGTTGCAACAACATCATTTATACCTACATCGTTCTCATTTCCGTAAAATTCTTCTGCAAAATAAATATAACCTGAAACACCTTTATAGGTTTCCTCAGTGGCATCAGGGTAATATTCATCCAATCTTAATGTACCATCGGGTTCAAAACCATAACTTGCCCATTTATGCCACTTCCCGTTATGAGCAAACCCTGTTTCTTTACAACATTTTTCAACAGCATTGCTCAGGTATACCAAAACATTTTCTCTTTTTTTCGAAAAATATAAAAGTGGTTTATTGTGATTCGACACTTTAGGTTTTAACACCTTAATTCCGGATATGGCGGAAGCGTGATAATACAAATACTTTCACTCCTATGTAAAAACAACCTGCAGTAAAGCAGGTTGTTCACAATTAAAACTTGTTTTCTTTATCTTTTCTCTTCTTGGGTGTCTTACCCTTTGCTTCCATACGAGCTGCCTTTTCTTTTTCAGCTGCTTCCTTAGCTGCTGCTCTTTCAGCTGCGAGCTTCTCGTTGGCAGTATTGTTCTGGCTGATAGCCCAACGTGTGATCTTCATACGGTTTCTGTCAGCACCTGTTTCGATAATGATTGAATCATCCTTAACAGTTACGATTGTACCGATGATACCACCGATTGTTGTAACCTCGTCACCAATCTGAAGGTTGTCACGCATTGCCTGCTCTTCCTTCTGCTTTTTCTTCTGAGGTCTGATCATCATAAAGTACATCACACCAAAGATAACTGCCATCCAGATAAGCATACTGGCACCGCCTGCACCACCTGATCCACCGCTGCCTGAGCCTGCACCGCCAAAAAGTCCTGATAAAAAGTCCATAAAACTTCCTCCTTAAACACAATGCATATATTATACAGTATATTGTATAATTTTGCAAGTTAATTTTTCTTTAAATTCTTGTGTCGAGCAAATCGACATATTTCGCCTTGAACTCATCAAAAGTTCCGTCTTCGAGAGAGTCACGGATTTTCTCCATAAGCGTATTATAGAAATAAAGATTATGCGTTACACAAAGTCTCATTGCAAGCATTTCTTTTGCTTTAAAAAGATGTCTGATATATGCCTTTGAATGTTTCCTACAAGTCGGACAGTCACACTCAGCAGAAATCGGTGTATCGTCTTTCTGATACTTTGCATTGTTGATGTTAATTATTCCATCCATTGTGAATAAATGACCGTGGCGTGCGTTTCTGCTCGGCATTACGCAATCAAAAAGATCAACACCTCTGCTGACGGCTTCAATAATGTTTCCGGGAGTACCGACACCCATAAGGTAACGGATTTTGTCCTTAGGAGCATACGGTTCAACGGCCGAAATAACCCTGTACATATCTTCTTTAGGCTCACCGACAGCAAGTCCTCCGATTGCATAGCCGTCAAGGTCGAGTTCAGCAATTCTCTGCATATGCTCAATTCTTAAGTCGTCGTATACACATCCCTGATTGATGCCGAAAAGAAGCTGATCTTTATTGATCGTATCATGTAATGCATTCAGACGCGTCATTTCTTCCTTACAGCGAATGAGCCATCTCGTTGTTCTTTCACAGGATTTTTCAGAATACTCGTGTGTTGAAGGATTTGCAACGCATTCATCAAATGCCATCGCAATTGTTGAGCCGAGGTTTGACTGAATGCGCATACTTTCCTCCGGTCCCATAAAGATTCGTTTACCGTCAATATGAGATGCAAAAGTTACGCCTTCCTCTTTAATCTGACGCAGTTTTGCAAGTGAGAACACCTGAAATCCGCCACTGTCAGTAAGAATGGGTCCGTCCCATCCCGTAAACTTGTGTAAACCACCGAGTTCTTTGATAAGCTCATCACCCGGTCTTACGTGAAGATGATATGTGTTACAGAGCTGTACCTGTGCACCGATATCTTTTAAGTCGTAAGCATCAAGTGCCCCCTTGATTGCACCGCAAGTTGCAACATTCTGAAATGCCGGCGTCTTTACTGTACCGTGAACTGTAGTAAACTCACCGAGACGTGCCTTACCGTGCTGTTTTAAAACCTTGAAAGAAGCCATATTATTCTCCTTTTATAAACATTGCATCCCCGTTTATCACGGGACGCAGGATGTGTACTTTTCAGTAATTTTTACACATCATAATTACTTTTTGGTATCATCCAAATTTTTGTCCATCCTGCCTTGGATAAACATTGCATCACCAAAACTGAAAAATCTGTATTTTTCATCTACGGCAATCTTGTATGCATTCATCGTCTTTTCATATCCACAGAAAGCGCTGACTAACATAATCAGAGTGCTTTCCGGTAAATGGAAATTGGTAAGTAGTGCATCAATACATTTAAATTCATATCCGGGATAAATAAAGATGCTTGTCCAATCGTCGTGTTCACACACTTCACCTTTTGCCTGACATACAGACTCGAGCGTCCGGCAACAAGTTGTACCCACAGCAATCACGCGTCCTCCGCTGAGTTTCGTACGGTTAATTATGTCGGCTGTTTCTTTTGGTATTGAATAATGTTCTGAGTGCATCTGATGTTCTTCAATATTCTCTGTTTTAACCGGGCGGAATGTGCCTATTCCGACGTGAAGAGTTACAAAGCCAACCTCTACACCTTTTTCTTTGATTTTTTTGAGAAGTTCCGGAGTAAAATGAAGCCCTGCAGTTGGTGCAGCAGCTGATCCGAGCTCTTTTGAATAAACAGTCTGATAACGTTCGCTGTCTTCAAGTCTTTCTTTTATATAGTGAGGCAATGGCATTTCACCGATTTCGTCAAGAACATTATAGAAATTTCCTTCATAATTAAAATGCACAACCCGATTGCCATTTTCCATGACAAAAAGAACCGTAGCTTTCATCAGTCCGTCACCGAAAATAAACTCCGAACCCTCTTTCGCTTTTTTACCCGGGCCGGCAAGCACCTCCCATTCATGGGCATCGTGCTGATTAAGAAGAAGAAATTCAATAACCGCACCCGTTCCTACTTTTACACCGTAAATACGAGCAGGCAAAACTCTTGTATTGTTAAGGATAAGGCAGTCGCCTTCCTTGAGATAATCAAGAATATCATAAAAATGTTTATGTTCAACTTCTCCGCTCCGCTTATCAAGAACAAGCAGACGGGATGAATCTCTGGGCTCAATCGGATGCTGAGCGATGAGTTCTTCGGGCAAATCGTAGAAAAAGTCACTTTTTTTCATTGTATAACCTCAAAAAATTTTATGTTTCGTAAACATTGGTATTGACTTTGAACACTTATAATGGTATCATATTCACCAAATATTAGCGTTCACTTTTGTATTATATTACAGAAAAGTTGATTACGCAATAGATTTTTAATTTTTATTTGCAGGTGATTAGCATGAAAACTTACAAAGTAGGTATTATAGGTGCTACGGGTATGGTAGGCCAGAGATTCGCATCTCTTCTCGAAAACCATCCGTGGTTTGAAGTTGTGCTTGTAGCAGCAAGCCCCCGTTCAGCAGGTAAGACATATAAGGAAGCTGTCGGCAACCGTTGGTGTATGGATACTCCGATGCCGTCAAATATGGCTGACCTGGTTGTTTATGATGCAACTGCTGATGTTGAAAAAATCGCAAAGCTCGTTGACTTCGTTTTCTGTGCTGTTGATATGAAAAAAGACGAAATCAAGGCTCTTGAAGAAAGATACGCAAAGGCTGAGTGCCCCGTTGTTTCCAACAACAGTGCACACAGAGGTACACCCGACGTTCCGATGGTAGTGCCGGAGCTTAACGCTGACCATATTGAAGTTATCGCATCTCAGAAAAAGCGTCTCGGTACCGAGCGCGGATTTATCGCAGTTAAGTCAAACTGCTCTCTCCAGAGCTACGTTCCTGCTGTTTATCCTCTCGATAAAGCAGGATACAAAGTTGACGATGTTCTCGTTTGCACATATCAGGCAATTTCCGGTGCAGGCAAAACTTTTGAAACCTGGCCTGAGATGGTAGACAACGTTATCCCATTCATCGGCGGTGAAGAAGAAAAGAGTGAACAGGAGCCTCTCAAGATCTGGGGTACAATTGAAGGTAACGAAATTGTCAACGCTGTTGAACCTCACTTCACAGCACAGTGTATCCGTGTTCCTGTTTCAAACGGACACCTCGGCGCTGTATTTATGAAATTTGCTGACAAAGTTCCTTCAAAGGAAGAAATTCTCAGTGTTTGGGAAAACTTCAAGGGTGTTCCGCAGGAACTTGCACTTCCCAGTGCACCGAAGAAATTCCTCAACTACTTCACAGAGGACAATATGCCTCAGACAAAGCTTCAGCGTGACCTTGAAGGCGGTATGGCTGTAAGCATCGGCAGACTCCGTGAGGATACACAGTATGACTACAAGTTCGTTTGCCTTTCACACAACACACTCCGTGGTGCTGCAGGCGGTGCAGTTCTTCTTGCTGAACTCCTTGCCGCTAAAGGTTATATGGACTGATATCAATTAAGTTTAAAAGCCGTATCGACGTTTAAAACATCGATACGGCTTTATTTTTTATGGATTGGTGATTTGATGAAACAAACTGTTTTTACCGGTGCGGCATGTGCAATCATAACGCCGTTTGGTACGGACAAAAAAATTGATTACAAGATGTTAAAAAAACAGATAGATTTCCAGATTTCACACGGAACAGATGCAATTGTTGTGTGCGGTACAACAGGTGAAAGTTCCGTATTAAGCGAAAAAGAACACCGGAATATTATTAAAACCGTCGTAAAATACGTTAACTCTAGAGTTCCTGTTATTGCCGGTACAGGAAGTAATTCGACCGAAAGTGCTGTCAGACGCTCATGTACGGCTGAAAACGCAGGAGCTGATGCTCTGTTGATTGTTACTCCGTATTATAACAAGTGTTCACAGTCAGGACTTATAGAACATTATGATTTTATCAGCGAAAGAACCGAGCTTCCGATTATTGTTTATAACGTACCGTCACGTACCGGAGTCGATATTAAACCCGAAACATACAAAGAACTTTCAAAAATCAAGAACATAGTTGCGACAAAGGAAGCTAACGGAAATCTTTCTGCTCTGATGAAGACCCTTAGCCTCTGTGGAAAGGATCTAGATGTTTACTGCGGTAACGACGATCAGACATCTGCCTTTATGGCATTGGGTGCTAAAGGTGTAATTTCTGTTCTTTCCAATATAATGCCGAAAGAAGTACATACTTGTGTATTATCCGCACTCAGCGGTAAAGTGAAAGAAAGCGTAACACAACAGATGGAACTGCTGAATATGGCAAATGCACTTTTTTGCGACGTAAATCCTATCCCGGTAAAATATGCAATGAAACAAATGAAACTTGACAGCGGTATTTATCGTCTGCCGTTGAGTAACACGAGTGATGAAAACAAGAAACTTATCCGTGACTGTATGAAAAAACATAAACTGGTAAATTAGTCACACAAACCTTACATTATACTTTTTCAGCCAGTAATCAAGCTGAACAAAGTATGCAATTGTCTGTGGCGTAGTCATAAGCTGACCGTACCACGGTTGGCTTTTATCGGTCTGCAGAAGTTTTACAAGCTCTTCTTTTTTTATAAACTGCAGCAGAGGTGAGCTTTTATCGGCAATAATGTCACTGAGCAAATCTGATACTGCGTGTCTGTATGCCGGATTATGCGTTTTAGGATACGGGCTTTTCTTACGCCACAGCACTTCATCCGGCAGACATCCACGCATAGCATAGCGCAGAAGTCCTTTTTCGTAATTGTTATAATCCTTCATTTCCCAGGGAACATTGTAAAGATATTCTACAATTCTGTGGTCGCAGAACGGTACTCTCACCTCAAGAGAAGAATACATACTCATACGGTCCTTACGGTCAAGGAGTGTCTGCATAAACCAATCGAGATTCAACTTCATCATCTGTGCGGTGCGACTGTCATCAGGATTCATACTATCATGAATCGAAGCTTGTGATATAGTGTTTTCGTAGCGGTTACGCACATATTCATCCGGATTGATCAGTGAAGCGAACTCATCCTTCAGAAAAGAAAAACGGTACTCGGTAGACTGTGCCCAAGGGAATCCGTCCTCTACACGAACGGTTTTATCCCTGTACCACGGATACCCTCCGAAAATTTCATCTGCACATTCCCCCGAAAGAGCTACAGTCGCATATTCTCGGATTGATTTACACAAAAGAAGCATAGATGAATCAACATCAGCCATTCCCGGCAGATCCCGTGCATCAACAGCATCAAAAAGTGCTGAAACAAGATCATCAGTATCAATTACAACCCAATGATGTTTGCCGTCAAGATAACATTCCATTCTGTGAATGTATTCCGGGTCAGAATTGGGTTGAAATTTACTTTTACGGAAGTATTTGTCGTTATCGGCATAGTCAACGGAAAACGTATGCAGGTACTCACCTTTCTGCCGAAAAACCTCATTTGCAACAGAAGAAATTATGCTCGAATCAAGCCCACCGGATAAAAACGTGCAAAGAGGTACATCTGAGACGAGCTGACGTCTGATTGAATCTGTAACAAGAAAGCAAACCGTTTCCGCTGTTGTCTCAAAGTTATCGGTATGCTCATGGCTGTGAAGCTTCCAGTAGTTTTTTATAACTAAACCGTTAGTGTCATAAAAAGCATAGTGCGCAGGTTTTAATTCTTCAACTCCCTTGAAAACACCGTACCCCGGGGTTCTGCCGGGACCGATTAGCATAATTTCAGCAAGGGAATTCAAATCGATTTCGGATTCAATTGAGGGATTTTCAAGAAGCGATTTGATTTCCGATGCAAAGACAAAACCATCTTTACAAAGAGAATAAAACAGAGGTTTTACGCCCATTCTGTCACGGGCAAGAAATAAACGCTTTCTCTCATGCTCCCATACACCGAAGGCAAATATTCCATTCATCAAATCTACACACTTTTCACGATATTCACAATACGCTTTGAGTACAACCTCCGTGTCTGAGTGACTAAAAAAGTTATATCCTCTGCTTTCAAGTCTGTTACGGATCTCTTCAGTATTATATAGCTCACCATTATAACAGATTGTAAAAACTTCATTACCAACTGCATAGGTCATCGGCTGTTTACCGCGTTCTATATCAATAACAGCTAAACGACGATGCATAAGTACGGCATCATGAGAAAAAAACTCACCGTGTTGATCAGGTCCTCTTCGCAAAAGCCTGTTCTGCATATTATAAAAATATTCTGAATTATCCTCAAGATTACGGCTGAATGAAATCTGACCACATATTCCGCACATAGTATCACCTCGAAGTATTTTTACGGTATTTTTCCCGTGTAGCAAGCCCACCTCTTATATGTCGTTGAGCTTTATTGACATCAAGCACACAACGAACCTTTCGGAATAACGTGGGGTCAATTTTTTCAAGTTTATCAGTCACATCTGTATGTACCGTAGATTTTGATATCCCGAAAACCTTTGCCGCAACCCTTACTGTTGTCTGATTCTTCACTATATATTCACCGATTTCTACGGCTCTGAGTTGTGTTAATTCATTCAAAAACAACCCTCCCGAAAATACATATCACAAAATAGATATGCCCGGAAGGGTTTAAATATGCTTTATAATACATTTCAGCGGGTTACCTCTGCACAGGTAACCC
>JAZNCK010000094.1:0-2296 GCA_045587505.1 Acutalibacteraceae bacterium | reverse complement strand
CCCTGTCAGAGTTGAGATAAATCACGGTAAAATTACAGGACTTGTAGTCTTGCTTTGAAACAGTTACATCCCACGTAGCTTCAGGCAGGGTGAGTACTGCAACACCTGTAGAATCAGATACCGCTGTGAATACTTCATTCTCACCGTCAGCATCAGAGTCACCCGTTGCAGTAACGGTTGCTCCCGGAAGGACTTCTCCATCTTCATCCTTAACCGTTACAGTGAGGTCGTAGGTTTCGTTCTCTTTAAGCCTGATTGTAAATGTTTTGTCTGCAGTTACTATCGTCTTCTGTGTTTTTGTTTCATAACCCTTACAGCTTGCAGACACAGTATGTGTACCCTCTTTGAACTGAAGTGTCGCTTTGCCTTCACTATCCGTAAGAGCTGATGTGTTTTCATTCACACCGTCTCCGTCAACGTCGTAGTATGCCGTTTCGGAATAGAACTTTGCACCGCTGAGAAGCTTTCCTTCTTCGTCTGTTACCTTTAATGTAACATTATAGAACTTTTCTTCGGTAAGCTTTACAGGCACTTTTTTAGAAGAGCTTATGATAACAACGCTCTTTTCGGCATCTTCATATTTATCTTTTTTAACCGTAAAATTGTGGCTTCCGCTTCTGCAATAGAAAATTGCTTCGCCCTCAGAGTCAGTTTTGACTGAATGTTCGTCAAACTTACCGTCACCGTTGCTGTCGCAATAGCCGGTTGAGCAGGTTACTGTCGCACCCTCAATATTTTTGGCTTCTTCATCATAAACCTTGATTTTTGTTTCGTAGCTTATGTTGGGGCATTCACCCTCACCGTAAATAATGCCGTATTGCGTTGACTCGGAACAGTAAAACTTGCCAAGCAGTAAGTTCGATTCACATTTAAGAAATGGCCATTCAAATTCAAGCTTTTCAGGAATAATCTTAACATTAAGCGATATTTCTACACCTATGGACACAGTTGCATCGCCCTTGATACAGGTATAACAATCGTGGTGTTTATCAAGAATAACACCAACAAAATCAACCGTACCTTCCCATTTTCTCTTGACAGTACCTTCGGCATTGAGTTTTACAATTTTACCCCAACCGTAGTCGAAGCCTACTGCTACACCGATTTCTACGGTAATTTTATCTTCAAATTCAGGTTTAAAGTTTGACTTACAGTCAGACGATTTTCCGACGCCATTATTTGAATCTGCCGTTACGACCGTTTTATTCTGAACAGTTGCAGAAAGAGAGATTGAAGCCGATACACTAAGAACGGGTGCGGCATAAATCGTAAGCATAAACGGTCCGACCGGCATCGGTGGAGTTGCGATTCTAACCTTATCCTTCGGCACAGCTAACTCACCTTTTGCTTCAATTCCTATTAATGTGAATTTCTGAACAACTTCAGAATAAAAGTCATAATAATCAGGACCCCAAAGCTCCGGATCATAATGCAGCTTTACCTTTGTTGTCATGGAATAGCCAACAGTACCGGTTACTGAAGCGACACCACGTGTGTAACTAAGAGATACAGAAGTTGACCATTCTGTTCCTTCTTCTTCATCATAAGACACATCCCGCTTCTTCGCCCCAATCGGAGAAAGAGCATCACCGTACTCAACCTCACTCTCGTCGATTGCGGCATAATCGCCTACAGCATCTATACGAACGAAAGAAAAGGCTTCACCAAGACCGATTTCAGTATCTTCGACGATTGTGACAGTTGAACCTGAAACCGTTATTTCCTTGACCTTTATGACAACCACTTCATGTGCGGCATCACCGTATTTGTAGGAATAGATATCACCTGCAGAAAGATTTTTCAAGGTATTGTCTGCATTTCTGAAAGTGTGTTTGCCTGTTGATTCGTTGTAAGAATATGTAATCGACTTTGAAGATGATGTTTTTACATCGTCATCAAGAACAGCGAAATCAGTCTGTGCTTTTTCATCGTCAAAGATAATAACATCTTCACCGCTGAAATCTTCAGGTTCCTTTGCAAGAAACTCTTTGAACGCTTCAGTTTTTTCAAGATAAACGTATTCGTCGCAAAGTGCCGCATTGTTCTCATCAAGTAAAAATACCTTTACCGTGTATGTTTCAGGCATAGAGAGAATGTCAAATTCAAACACTATCTCCCCTGCTGTGGCTTCAACATCAACAACTTCAGATGTGAGCATTTTAGAGCTGCCTTCTTCATAGATAGCAACTACAAGCTTACAAGCCTGTGCGTTGTTAATGACAACGACACCCTTTTTGCCGTTCATTTCAAGATTCGTGATCGAATAATCCTGACTGTCCTCAGCTTCAGAAAGATT
>JAZNCK010000093.1:0-65463 GCA_045587505.1 Acutalibacteraceae bacterium | reverse complement strand
TGTATGAACAGTAAGTTCACTTCCGTCAGTATTTTCTGCCATAGCAACAGTACCGGCAGCGAACGGAAATACTGTTTCACAGTGGTAACCGTCTATTGTAAGTGCTTCGATACGTTTGAATTTTTTATCATATTTTACGATACGGTAAACCTCATCATTCGGGCACTTATCCGGATTTTCTTTGCCGTATACTATGTAATTATAGTTTTTACCGCTATAGAAACCACCCCAAACAGGAAGTTCAAAAGGAAATGTATAGCCGGCACCGAAAATCTCATTAAAATTCCGGTCATACACTGTAACATTTACCTGGTTTGTAATATCAACAATGTAATATTTGCCTTCATGTTCATACATAAATGACTTTTTTGTTGTTGCCCATCTGTCGGTATTATCTCCGAGAATATTCGGAAAACATGATCCTTCTCCCAAGTCAGAAAAACTGTTATCAATATCCCATGCTGATGCAAACTGTACCGACAGTTGAACAACAGTCAGCATGCACAACAGAATTGCAAGTAGTTTTTTACCGATTATCTTCATACTCAGTTCCCCTTTTATTATTGTTTGAAACATTATAACACAAAAGATATAGTTTTAGGAAGTCTTTTCCATTATTTTTATTTTTCCTTTCAACACAACCGATTGAAACACAGAACAAAAAATGATATAATCGTTTTACTAAAACAGCTCCGGCCGAAAGGGTTGAACTATGGTTATTCTCATAACGGGTGCATCACACACCGGAAAAACTGCATTCGCACAGAAGTTGCTTGAAAAACACAAATACCCGTATCTGTCTGTAGATCACCTTAAAATGGGATTGATCCGCAGCGGCAACACCACCCTTACTCCCACGAGTGACGAAACCGAACTGACGGCATATCTGTGGCCGATTGTGGTCGGAATAATTAAAACCGCCGTCGAAAACAAGCAGAATCTTATCGTTGAAGGCTGCTATATTCCTTCTGACTGGGCGGAGAGTTTTTCGCAGGACTATCTTAACCACATACGGTGCTGCTGCCTTGTTATGAGCGAAAAATACATCCGTGAGCACTTTGATGATATCAAAAAATATGCAGACATTATTGAAAACAGACTGTACGATGACTGTACGATTGAAGACGTGTTAAAAGACAATGCACATTTTCACGGTTTTGCAAAGCAGAAAAATGTCGAAACCGTGCTGATTGATAACGAATACAATGTTGAAATAAACTCAACGGAGGTGTTGCTGTGAACATAAAACTGTTTTCTCAGGCAATAATTAAATTTGTGTCAGGAACAGTTCTTGTCGGTTTGCTCATCTTTGCCCCTGCAGGATCGCTGAAATTTACAAACGGTTGGATTTTTATGTGCACTCTGTTTATACCGATGTTTCTTGCAGGTATCTTTTTGATGCTCAGAAATCCTGAATTGCTCCAAAAGCGTCTTAATGCCAAAGAGAAAGAAAAAGATCAGAGCACTGTTGTCAAGCTCAGCGGACTGATGTTCCTTGCAGGATTTATCGTTGCAGGACTCAATTACCGTTTCGGATGGCACACCCTACCAAAAGGAATCATAATCTGCGCTGTCGTTGTATTTCTTTTTGCATATATTCTCTATGCGGAAGTTCTGCGCGAAAACACATACCTTTCGCGAACAATTGAAGTGCAGGAAAACCAGAAGGTTATCGATACGGGCTTATACGGTATAGTCCGTCACCCGATGTACAGCGCGACACTGCTGTTGTTCCTGTCTATGCCGATTGTGTTGGGTTCGGTGTTTTCCTTTGTGATTTTTCTCACTTACCCGTTCATAATCGCAAAACGGATAAAAAATGAAGAAGCTTTTCTTGAAAAAGAACTTGACGGCTACCGTGAATACAAAAATAAAGTAAAGTACCGATTGATTCCGTTTATCTGGTAAAACAGAACCACCTTGTATCATTTGTTGCAATACAAGGTGGTTTAATTTTATTTGTTGAGCACGGGTATTCCGTTTTCGTCCCATTGCACAAAACGTTTTCTTGCACTTCGGCACGGATCATAAAGTGAATCTTCGTGAGAATAACCGCACTTTCCTTTATAGCAATCTTCACCGCGTGAGTGGTAAACAAATACCCATCTGCCGCATTCGTCTTTGACAAAAGAATTGTGACCGGGACCGTATTCTTTATAAAGGTCATCGGATGTAAGCAGAGGTCTGTCGAGCTTTGTCCAGTTTGATGTATCGGTAAGTAATGCATTTTCATCTGCATACATCAGACCGATACAATATTCGGGGCCTGTTGCAGAAGCAGAGAACGTAAGAAAAACTTTTCCGTCTGCTTTAAGCACGGCCGGGCCTTCGTTAACAGGAATTCTTACCTTTTCCCAGTCATATTCGGGTTTTGTTAAAAGCACTGCAGGACAAGTAGTTTTCCACGGTTCAGCAGGGTCAATTGTAGCAATGTAAACATTTGAGTTGCCGTCTGTCTGAGCCCACGAAACATAGTGATTGCCGCCTGCTTCAAAGTAGGTCATATCCAGCGAAAACCAGCGAAAAGAGAAGTTGTCTCCCTCACATGCCTGAAATCTGCCTTTATCTGTCCAACTGTCGGTATACGGGTCATCGCCGTCACACGCAATTACGTGACAACGGATGTCCCAGACGTTGTCTGCACTGTCGCTCGCCGCAAAATAGACATACCATTTGCCGCCGATTTCGTGAATTTCGGGGGCCCAGATGTATCTGTGTGCAGTCGGTGAGTCCTTCTCGTCCCAGATAACGATCTCTTCTGCATCTGCAAGAGCGTCAATTGTTCTTGCTCTGCGAAGGATGATTCTGTCGTAACCTTCGGGGTCAGCTCCTCCGCACATCGGATAGGATGCCGTAAAATAGTACCAGCCGTCACTGCCCTTTGTTACATAAGGGTCAGCTCTGTTTTCGATTAAAACTTCAGTTTTTTTTTACCGATTACGCCACCGTTGTTTTTCATATCGTCAATATCCTTTACAAGATAGTCAATTTTAACGTAAATAAAGCCGATAACTTCAATAACCTTATAAAGAAGTCTCTTGAGTACGTTGCCGAAAGACTTATCTTTGTACTCCTCGTCACGTATGATTGTGATTGTATCAAGAAGCTCGCTGTTATCTCCTCTGCGTGTTTCAAGTGTCATCTTGTTACCGTCGAAATCAAGGGTTGAATACGTAGTAACATCGTTTTCGAGGAAACTGTATGCAAGGTGCTCTGCCTCATAGCTCTCGTTTGTAGGTCTGCCGCAGGAAGAGTTTGAGTTGAGATAAACTACACCGTCGGGATTTGTGAATGTGCCACCGCTTTCTGCGGTCTGTACAACTCTTGTGTCACGCATAAAGTGTGAACGTCCCTGAGAATGTGTATGACCCGTAATTACAAGATCAAGGTCAAACGATTCAAAAATCGGAGCGAAAATCGTCTTGAGGAGAATTTCCGTCTCCATATCACCGATTGAGTCACCTGCACCGTAGATACCGTGGTGAACAACACCGATACGCCATTTTGCATCCGGATTGAGCTTGATTGCCTCTTGGGTCATCGCTCTGTGGTCAGGTGCATTACCTGATGTTGAGTTGTAGAAAAGATAAAGCACATCGCCATATCTGAACCAGAAATCACGGTCAAGTCTTTCAAAATATCTGCCGTAATACTCGTTGGGCATATTGGTGTAGTAGTCGTACATCATACCCTTTTTATCGTGGTTACCGATTGCAAGTGCAACGGGAAGCGAACGCATAGCCTCAGGCATAAGGAGTGTCTGCCACTCCGCCGCAGAAGAACCTGTTGAAGTATTATCTCCGGGAGAAACAAGGTAGCTGATATCGGGATTTTTTGAAAGTGCTTCACCAAGAACATTGTTCCAGTTGTGGCCGTCAGCCTTCTGCGATACCTCATCGTTCCAGTCCTCAGAAATCTGAATATCACCAATTACGAGTGCTTTATGCGCACCAAAGCTTTTTGTCTCAAACTTTTTGATATCACTCATTCCGTCGCCTGTGTTCCAACGGTAATAATACGCTGTGTGTTCCTCAAGTCCCGTCACCGTTACACGGCAGACAAGCTGAATGTCTGTTTCTGCAGGAGTTGTCTCGCCCTTGAACAATACAGCATCGGACATATCGGCATTCTTTGAAAGTTCAACCTCTGCCACAGCCTTTGATTTGTCTGCGTGCCAGCAGAGACTTACCTGCGTTTCGTCCGCACCGACATTGAGAGTCGGAAGTGTGTTATCCGAATGGTTAGCATTATAAACTGCTTCCCATTCACTTTCTGACAGTTTCGGTGCATTGAATGCAGCCGATGAATTTACTCCAAGTTGCATAAGCATAATTACGCTCATAAAAATAGCAATAACTCTTTTCATAGCTTCCTCCATCTAAGATTCATAATAACATATGATACCAAATTTTAGATAAAAAGTAAACATTAAAAAATTTTTTCTTTTTTAATATAATGCTGTGAATATATAAATCTTTCGTCTATTGATTTAACAAATCTCATCTGTTATAATTCTTTCGGTGATTATAATGGCTTTTTTCAAAATCGGTCTTGCAAGCGTTACTTTCAGAGAAAAAACCGTTGAAGACATAGTTTCGCTCTGTAAAGAGGCAGGTGTTGACTGCATTGAATGGGGTTCAGACGTACACGTCAGGACAGTTGATGAGGCTAAAAAAGCAAAGCGACTGTGCGATGACGCCGGAATCGGCATCTCCTCTTACGGCAGTTATTACCGTGTAGGAAGCAATGACGAAAACGAATGGCTTTCTCTCTGCGAGAACGCAAAGATTATGGGTGCAGAGTCAATCCGTGTCTGGCTCGGCAAAAAAGACAGCGAGGTAACTGATCGCGACGAATACAAAAACCTGCTTGAAGATGCACAAAGAATATGCACCGATGCAGAAAAGTACGGGCTTCTTGTCTGTCCCGAATGTCACGATTATACATATAACAACAACACTCAGGCTTTTCTGCAATTCAGAAAAGACCTGAACAGGTCGAATTTTATGACGTATTTTCAGTCGCGTTATTTCCGCAAGGAATACGATCTCGACCGAATCGAAAAAACCTTTGACTATATTCTTAACGTTCACGTTTCATACTTCGATCAGATGCGTGAACAGTCCGACAAGGTAAAGGATGAGACTTATCTCGATTCCTTACTTGTAAAATTTAAAGAAAAAGATTTCCGCGGTGCTGTAATTCTTGAATTCTGTGGCGGAGAAGCTGAATTTTTTGAAGATATTCTTAAGCTGAAAAGTTTTTAAATATACACTGTTTTTCAATCTATAAAGAGGTATGAATATGAAAATCATTATTTCTCTTATTCAGGCAATACTGTTTATTGTATCGGCTTGTGCTGTGCAGGACTCTAACTTCAAGTTCTGGGTTGACCGTGCAGCTTATGAGCTGAGTTCAACGGCAGAGGTTTCTTTTGAGCCTCTTGCTGCTGACGGATTTACCGTTACGCAGGAAGAAAAAGCAAACTGTCGCAAGTGGTATGAGGAGAACATCCTGACTGCCACCAACCCCGCATACAACTTCAATGTCGGCATCAAAAAATTCCGGAACAATACCGATGACTGGACCTTCGATATCGGTCAAGAAAGTGCAACAGGTGAAGTTCGTCGCGGTGGTAAGACAACATACATCACGCTCGACCATAAAAAGAGCGACCTCGTCGCTACGGTTGAGGCAACAATTTACGAAGACAGTGCAACCTGCGAATGGACAGTGTACATCAAGAATACCGGTAACGAAAAGTCTCCGAAAATTTCTAAGTTTTTTGCAGCAGACTGTGTTGTTCCCACAGGCAAAAAGACTGATGTTTATTTCAGCAAAGGCAGTGACCCTGCCGCAGACGATTTTGAACTTCTCTGTTCCTCTGTCAGTCTTACTGCCATGAAATACACTGCAAACGGTGGCAGAACGGAATCTTTCCTGCCATATTTCAATATGCTCGGCAAGGATGGCGGTGTTGTTCTTGCAACAGGTTGGTCAGGTCAGTGGTTTACATCCCTTGCACAGACTTTTGACGGCGTGGAAATCAAAGTCAAACAGGAAAAACTCAAGGGTTATCTCGAGCCCGATGAAAGCATCCGTTCACCGCTTGTCACACTCAATTTCTATAACGGTGACAACGCGCTCAAAGGCTTTAATACTTACCGCAACTTCACAATGGACTGCGTTTATCCCGAAGGTACAAAGCAACTTACAACAACAGGAATTGGTATTGAGGTTCCCGGTGTAAATGAAGAACAGGCTATTCAGAACGTCAAAAACATCCCCGAAGATTGGACTTATTCCCTTGACTATGCCTGGGTTGATGCAGGCTGGTATCCCCTCAGAAACGATTGGGGCGACAGCGTCGGAAACTGGTATGCTGATCCCGAACGTTTCCCCAACGGTCTTGGTGAAATATCCCGTCACCTTAACGAAAGAGGACTGGGTCTTCTTCTCTGGTATGAAATTGAGCGTTGCTGTAAGGATACGCAAATCTACAACGAATGCATAAAACATGACGAATGGCTTATTTTAAACCCGGACAACGAAAACTCAAATGTTGTAAACTTTGCAAACGCTGAATGTGCAAAATTCATCACTGACTATATGTTGGAATCTATCCGATACAACGGAGTTAACTGTCTGCGATTGGACAGTAATTTCCCTGCTCTTCCCCGTTGGCAGCAGGTAGATAAGCAGTGGGAGTACGGCAGAAAAGGTTTTACCGAAAACCACTATGTAACAAACCTCTACAAATTCTTTGATACTCTGCTTGCGGAAGTTCCGGGCCTTATGATTGACAACTGTGCTTCGGGCGGCAAACGCATTGACATCGAAATGGCAAGACGTGCAATTCCCCTCTGGAGAACAGACTACAACTGTATGGACGAAAACGGCAATGCAAAGGAAGATATTCTTCAGACAACTCAGGCACAGACATACGGCATTTCCTTCTGGCTTCCGTATAACGGCACCTGTGCTTATGTTGAGGGTGAGTATGCGAACAGAACAAATATTATCTCTTGCTCACAGCGTCTTGAATATTACGATCTGCGTCCGTATATGCTCGGCAATTATTATCCGTTGACTTACGGCGGAACAGACACATCAAGATACCTCGCAATGCAGTTTGACAAGGATGCAAACGAGGGTATGGCACTTATCTACAAACGTGAAAACGTGTCCGACAACACATATAAGTTGAAGCTCAACGGACTTGACCCCGAAAAAACCTATGAGCTCTACGATTACGACACACCCGACCTCACGCTCACTTTCACGGGCAAACAGCTGATGAACGACGGATATGAAATGACAATCACCGAAACTCCGAAGGCTGTTATTATGCTCTACAAAGCAAAATGAAAGGAATGATAAATTATGAAAAGAAATCTTAAAAGAATCCTCGCACTCGTACTGTGCCTGTTGACGGTTGTTCAGTTGTCGGTTCCTGCGTATTCGATGTATTTTATTGATTATTTTTACCCTTCTTCCTCTCCGAAGAATATTTTAAATGAAAATACATCTAACTGGATGACCACAACAACTTCATTTATGTATGAATATAGTGGAAAATACTATGTTGTAAATATTGCAACCGATAAAGATAATGATTCTTATTATGTTGAAAATATAGTCAGCCACTTGACCGTCACAAAATACACATCCGACTTCAACTACCTCGAGGAAAACGGTATTAAAATCGAACTCCCGTTGTGGGGAGGCTTTTATAGCGGAAAAAACTATAATTATATGATCTTTGGTCAGACAAATTTCGAAGAGAGCCAAACAAAGGAAGTTTATCGTATTGTCAAGTATGACAAAAATTTCAACCGTATAAGCAGTGTATCGATAAACGGCAAACAGTGTCAGACTATTGTTCCGTTTAATTACAGCTCATCTTCAATAAGTGAAAATGCAACAGGAAGTGAACTTACCGTTCATACGGCACGACAGCGATTCAAAAGTGAAAAAGACGGACTAAACCATCAGTCACAGTTTACAATTATTATTGACACAAAGACAATGACGGTTAAAAACGAACTGCAGGAGTTCCAGAATAACCACGTCAGCCACTCTTTCAATCAGTTTGTTCAGTATGACGGCGACAGCCCTGTTCTTGTTGACCACGGTGATGCATACCCGAGATGTATTCTTCTTTCCAAGAGACTGGCAAACGGAAAATATTCAGAACTTTCTTTATTTGATATTCCCGGTAAGGTCGGTGCAAACTGTACAGGTGTAAATGTAGGCGGTTTTGAAATTTCCTCAAATAATTATATAGTTTCAATCAACTCAATTGACCACAGTAAGGTAACTTCTTATGACAGTTACAATATGTACGGTCTTGATAAGGACGAACGTAACGCTGTTCTTCTCATCAGCGCAAAAAACAACACAGATCCGTCAAAAGTAAAAAGAGTTTATCTTACGAATTATGTAAACAAAGGTATGAGCGCAACTGCACCGTACCTTGTCAAGATCAACAACAATAAATTTGTTGTAATCTGGAAAGAATTTCTTATCTCCAAAGAAGGTACTGATAGCAACGGTGAACCAAGGTATATCTATAACGAAAACGCAGTAAGGTTTTTAATCATTGACGAAAACGGAAATAAGCTTTCGAATGTCCAGACCCTCATTGCTCCGTGTAATTTGAGTGACTGTCAGCCGATTTATCATAACGGAAAGATTATTTGGTACTATGACACAGGTAAATTAGATAGAAGAATCTGCATAATTAACATTGACTCAAACTCAAACCATGATCACGTGATTCAGCATTTCCCTTCAACTGCTTCTTCTTGCTCAAAAGAGGGACACACTGAATATTACTACTGTGTAACATGTAACCGATACTTCGGTGACTCTGCCGGTAAAACAGCTTTGACTCAGGAAAAAACAATAATCAAAAAACTTCCTCATACTCCGGGTGATTGGAAGATTGTTCTGCGCGCAACTGCAACAGAAGAAGGCAAACGAATTAAATACTGCACAGTTTGTAATGCCGTTGCCGTTGAAGAAACTATACCGAAACTTGCCACTTTGGGTGACGCGAACCTTGACGGACAAGTCAACTCAACCGACGCGCTTCTTGCTCTTCAGCATTCGGTTAAGAAAGTAACTCTTACAGGTCAGAAGCTTACCAATGCCGATGTTAACAAGGACAATAAAGTCAACACAACAGATGCTCTTAAAATTCTTCAGTATTCGGTAGGTAAAATTAACAAGTTTTAATGAAAAGCAAAAACGCTGTTTCCCTCGGGAGACAGCGTTTGTTTTTTATTCGGCTTCTGCAAGTTCTTTTTCTATAAGTTCAGTTATTCCGGGTGTTACAAAATCTGCAAGCTCCTTGATTTCATCAACACCGTTTTCCATAGAGTACGACCTGAACTCTGCAATCATATCCCTGTCGTTAATGTTGTCACCGACGGCGATAATATCGCCCTTACTTGCACCAACATAATCCATAAGCCAATACAGACCCTTTGCCTTGTTCATATCTTTACGTATGATATCAAGACATTCACCGTTCTGCAAAGGATTGAGTTCATTACCAAAAGTCTCACGTACACTTTCGGTTACCTTAGCAGATGTTGCAAAGTCAGGCAACTGAGTGTTTATCTGTGTAAAATACGGGACTTCGGGCATATTGCCGAGCGTGTAATGCCACTCTTCGGTACAATCCTTTTCGTCAGCAAAAACACGGCAGTCAAATTCCGTCTGCACGTGTGCCCAGGTACAACCGACACTGAAAAGATGTTCAACAAGCGGCACGGCCAGACTTCCGTCACACTTTGCAGCAAAAACAACCGTTCCGTCAGTTTCCATTATAACCGCGCCGTTATTTGCAATAAGATAGTCACAACCGAACTGCTGTTCTTCATAAAGCTCAAGCACACCGTCGGGACCTCTTCCGCTGACAAGCGAAAACAGGTTCCCTGCATTCCGCCACTTTTCAATTGCTGATTTTTTTATATCGTCTATTCCGCCGTGGTTCAGCGTTCCGTCATAATCACTGCCGATAATTTTCATAAGAATCTCCTTTGATTTATCCCTCAGACTGATATGCTCCCCTTGCCCACAAAATCCATTTTGAACGGTCAAGAGGGTTGACGCCCCTTCTCGGGTTGATATGTTCTGCACCGTCACGGCACTCACGGTAACCGTAGAACGACTGTGACAGCACCGCCTTGCCTGACGACAGCGTTGCAAGTTTTTCGGGGAAGTTCATTGACGTTGCAACGGGGACAATGGCTTCAAGTGTTGCAATTCCCGAACGGATTACGGGTGCATCGTACTCACCGCCCATTTTGATAATCTGAGAAAAAACCTTACCCGAAAGTTCTTCGGGAGCAGTAACTCTGATTTTAAGCAACGGCTCAAGGATTGTTGATCCGATTTCCGAAAGTCCGTTCATAAACGCCATCGGTGTACAGACAAAAAAGTCCAACGGATGTGTATGTATCGTATGGTGTTCGCCACCGACGAGCGTGCACTTGAAATCCGTCACTTCCCAGCCGTAAAGCCCCTGCTCAAGGCAGGAATTGAACGACGTGCGTATGTGTGACTGATACCTGTAAAAACATTGGTTTGACGGCAGTCTGCCGTGGTATGAAACTCCGTAGCCTCTCGGCATCGGTTCAAAAAGAAAGTCAACAACTGCCCAGCAGGGCTTCGGCATAGTGTACCTCGCCCTCGCAAAGCCTGTGCCTGACGGAGTTTCTTTATAAATAACTGTCGGCGGAGAAAAATCTGCCGAAAGATCGTATCGTTCTTTTAAAAGATTGCCGAGCACTTCAAGCTGAATTTTGCCCGTGGTACTTATGGTAATTTCTTTTTGTCCGTTTTCCCACTTGGCATCGATATACGGCTCCTCGTCCGAAAGTTCACCGAGTGCAGCAGCAAGAGCAGGCAGTTTAAGCTCGTCGGAATCCGACGGTGTTACACGAACACGTAAGAACGGATTGACAAGCCGTGCAGATTCACTGACCGCGAGCGACCCGATAAAATGCCCCGTCTTTGCGGACGGAAGACCGCAGACAGCTGCAACGACTCCGCTTCTGACAATACCCATATGCGTACTGCGTGCACCGCAGAATTTTTTAATCTGCGAAACCTTTTCTTTTGTCGGCGGCTTTGCCTCTATCTCAACCGCGTCAGTCTGCACGGTCGCTTTTTCTTCAGGTGCAAACAGCTCCACCTCGTCACGGTTTGCAATCTCGCCTCCGAAAAGCCGGATGTGTGAAACTTTTCCGAGGTTTTTGTCGTGCTCGATTTTAAAGACTATTCCGCACAAGCCATCTGTTTCCCTTCTTTTTGAATCGGGCATATATTTCACAAGTGCATCCGCAAGGTCACTCACACCGATTGAATACTTCGCACTGCCGAAAATAACAGGTGTCAGTCTGCAGGACGCAATTTCTTCACGCACAAGCGATTCTGCTCTTTGTGACGTAAGCATTTCGTCGTTTAAAAAAACATCCGCCGCCTCATCACTGATATCGGCAAGTGTCTGCGTTGCCGAAAACCGGAACTCTTCCTCGGTCAACGGTATAACCGCAGGACTTTCCGTGCCTTCGTTTTCCACGCGTGAAAGAACAAGATGCGCCTGAGAAGAAACACTTTTAAGCTCGTTGATAACACGTGCTGTGTCCGATCCCGTTCTGTCAATTTTGTTGACAAAAATAATCCTCGGAAGTTTTGCAACATCAAGAAGTTTCAGGATGTTTTCAGTATGGGCACGGACTCCTTCAACGGCAGATACTATAACAACCGCATAGTCGAGTGCAGAAATCGCACGCTCGACCTCACCTGCAAAGTCGATATGACCGGGTGTGTCAATAATGTTGACGGTAACACCGTTCCATTCGGTTGAAGCCATTGCAGTACGCACGGAAATACCCCTCTGTTTTTCAACAGAAAGGCTGTCTGTTGCCGTTGTGCCTGCGTCAACACTGCCTAAATTACGGATTGCACCCGTCAGATAAAGCAGCTGCTCGGTAAGAGTTGTCTTTCCCGAGTCAACGTGTGCAAGTATTCCTATGTTGTGGAAAACATCAGACATTCTTTTTGCTCCTTATTCCGTTAACTGCTTCGTATTTTGCCGTAAAAATCTTTTTATCCGTGAGGATAAAATCTATACTCTTTCTGAATTTTTCGTATTCTTCATCCCTGACATAGTGTCCTGCGTAACCTGCTTTGCCGTACTTTTCAAGCGTATGGTCATAGGCACGGTCGGCAGCCTCGTCGTGCGTACAGTCAGGAAAATGCCTGAGCGTATATGCGTGGGTGCGACGCAGAAAATCGTCAACATCCGTTGAACGGTCGGCAGATGAAACGATTTTGCCGTAGTTACTGCGAGGCTGTCTGCCCAGTGATGCACGGTGGTCCTCGATTGCTTCTTTTATTATCAATCTGTCTTCAGGGGAGAAAAACTTCTCCATTACTTTGTCGGAATAAAAGACTTCTGCAGACAATTTTTCGTGGTTTTTCTTGTCGATATGGTGTGCAATATCGTGAAAAGCGGCAACGGTGTAGACAATATCAAGGTTAATATTTTCAAACTGCTGTGCAAATCTCAGACTCCTGCCGATAACATATTCGATGTGTCCGAGCGAATGTCCGTCGTCGTTTTTACCATACTGCGGGAAAACGTGCGTTTGTATATACGATATCAGTTCAGAGTTTATTGTCTGCATAATTTTTCTCCGTAAGAAAATACTTCAACGGTAATTATATCACACAACAAACGCCTGTTCAAATAAAATATGCTTACTTGAAAAGTTTTTCGCTTTACTGTAAAATAAAAAAGAGGTGATCAAATGAAAATCGAACTTATCGGAAAACCTGAAGTAATTCTGTCAAACCCACACAGTAAACACAATTATTTTGCGTGGCCTACTGTCGCCCGTCTTCAGGACGGAAGAATTGCCGTTGGTGCATCAGGTTTCAGGATTGAACACGTCTGTCCTTTCGGCAAAGCTGTGATTTCTTACAGCAGTGACGAGGGAAAAACATACACGCTGCCTGCTCCCGTAATTGATACCCCTCTTGACGACAGAGATGCAGGACTCTGCACCTTCGGTGAAAACGGAGTTATTGTGACCTCATTCAACAACTCTGCAGATATGCAGAGAGAATATAACCAAGACAACGAATACGTGCAGAATTATATAAACACAATCACAAAGGAAGACGAGGAAAAATACCTCGGTCCGACTTTCCGTGTCAGCCGCGACTGCGGTACAACCTTCGGAGAGCTTTACCGTTCACCTGTCACATCTCCGCACGGTCCTGTTGAGCTGCGTGACGGTACAATCCTCTGGGCAGGAAACAGATTTGACGATGTCAACGGCGGAATAGAATTTGTAAAGCTCAATCCAAACAACGGCGAAACAGAATTTGTCGGTAAAATCACTGTTGATGACAAAGAAGTTTTCCTCAACGAGCCAAACGTAATTGAACTTCCCGACGGTAAACTTCTCTGTCATATAAGAGCTGAAAATGACACCATGTTCACCACTTACCAGAGCGTTTCGTACGATAAAGGCAAAACGTGGACAAAACCCGAAATGCTTCTTGAAATCGACGGCGGTGCACCGCCCCATCTCAGAATGCTGAGTTCAGGCATTCTGATTTCTGCCTACGGTCGCAGAAAACAGCCGTACGGAATTATGGTTATGGTCAGCCGTGACAACGGTGAAACCTGGGAAAAGGACCTGCGACTCTATGAAAACACAGCAAGTGACGACCTTGGCTATCCCTCAACAATAGAATTATCTGACGGCACGTTGCTGACCGTTTTCTATGCAAGGAACAGCGAAGAAGAACCCTGCAGAATTTTACAGCAAAAATGGAAACTGGTATAAAAAAGATGGCAGAAAAACCCTGCCATCTTTTTTCTTACACTGCGTAAAGAATATTCAGATTGCGTATGTTACCGTCTTTTATTACATCATTTACGGCATACGCCTGTCGTTCCAATTCATACGTGTCCGCCCTTGTAAGACCCTGATTTTTAAGTTCATCAATTACACGTACTGCAATTTTTTCGATAAGCTCCGACTTTTCGGCTGATTCTTTCTGTGAATTACCGCTTGAAATCAGGTGTTCAAGATCAGCGTACAAATCGCTGAGCACTTCAAGATCTTTCAGTGCACGGAATGTCCACTTGTAATACGGAATGTATCTTTTATTGAGCAAGAAAATAACCTTAAGCGTAGAATTCACAAACTCGCCGACTGCAAGCTGTGCGGCAGCAGTTTCGTTTCTTTTTATGCAACGGTTGTAATTATACTGTCCCGACTGTGCCATAAGAAGTAAATTGCCTGCCATTTTCTTGAGCCGCACATCATCGGGCATATATGCAATCTTCTGACGCAGACGTGTTACTTCACCGAAGTTGTCGCAGAAAATTTTTCCGTTTACAGCCTCTGACGGAAACTGCTCTGCAATACAAAACCACCCGTCGGTTGAAATGTCCGCTGTTTTGCTGCCTGTTTTCATTTCAAAAAACTTTTCTGTCCGCAAGACTCCGTGTCGGTTACCGCCAACAGGATTCAGCGGACTTCTTTTATATCCCATAAACTCTTTCGGCAGCTTTGCATACGCTCTCTCGAGTGCAAACTCCGTACGCGAATCAACCAGATCTTCACCCGGCAAAAAGATACAGAAGCCCGGCTCAAAATCGTGATCCCGTGAAATCTCATCGTCATACCCGAAGCATTCCGACCCACTGCCGACAAGACCGACAGCAAGATACTTTTCAACATCGGCAAAGTTTTCTTTTATCATTTTTTCGCCGAATTCATAATAAAACTTTTCAGAAAGTTCAAGACCCTTCATAAATCTCACTTGCTCTCCTGCCTAATTCTTTTTCATACAGAAAATATCCGAAATAACCGAATACCGATGCACACTTTTCGCACACGAACGCGTAGTAACCGTCCCTTTGTGCGTGGTCGTCAAGGATTTTTATTGCCTGTTCAAGATAATCTCTCACAATTTCGTCACTTTCAACTGCACCCAGTTCCGTTTCCTTTGCGCTTGCGATATTCAGAAGCGTTATTGCGACTTCGAGATCACCGTCCTGTACTTTTTCCATAACACAAATCGCTTTTTCGTAAAGCTCATAAGCCTCACCGTAACGTTCAAGATCAACGAGCGCAAGTGCCATATTATTATAAAGTCCACCGAATCTTTTATCCGACTCGGGCAGCTCTTTCTGATAAACATATCGTGCCTTTTCAAACAGCGGCAACGCTTTTTCTGCCCTACCGAAAGCCTTGTAAACAGTTGCACAGTTGATGTAGGTTGTACCTGCACCGATATTATTCTCTATCCCCATTTCGCTGACAAGACCGAGCAGTGCAGAAACCGTGCTGAGTGCCTGTTCCTGCTTTGCAAGTTTACGGTAAAGTCCTGCAAGCTCATTAAGCAAAAGGAGTGCCGTCCGCCTGTCGCCTACAGTTTTTGATTCTTCAAGCCAGAATAAAAGATGCTTTTCGGCAGAGTCATAATCATTTCTGCCGAGGTACTCGTCAAGTTTTTCAAGTATCCTCTGAGGTGAAATGTGTCCCATAGGAAACCTCCTTATAAAATCAATCCTTTTTCCTGAAAATATGAGCGAATAAAAGACAGAAACCTATCCCGATAAGAAACGGAACCGCGTACAAAAATGCAATTGACGCGGGCGCACTGAATCCTGCGTGTTCAATCGCACAAAGCAGCTCACGGTAATTATACGCAACGACCGCACACATAATATTTGATAAAAGAAATGCGAGTATTTCAAAAAAACAACTTCGTTTTTTCATATTTTTTCCTCACGGTAAAATGAATTTTCAAAACATAATACAAGTACGCCGTTGTCAGGAGATTTTTTTCAAAATCTTCTCTGCCTTTGCGGCAACAAGCATCGCAAGGGTAATTTTGATTGCATCCGGCACAATAAACGGTAACACACATACTGAAAAAGCTCCCGTTATATTGCCGTCACCGTAACCATAAGCGAACCAGAGTGTACCCACAGCGTAGTAACACACAGCAGCAACGGTACCTGAAATCAGATTTACATAAAATTTTCTGCCGAATTTTTCAATTGCGAATCCGACAACGAAGGCTGAGATAACAAAGCCTGCAATATATCCCCCCGTGCTTCCGAAAAGAACACCGACTCCACCCTGAAAACCTGAAAAAACCGGCAGACCGACCAGACCGAGCAGGATATAAAGCAAGGTTGCACAAACACCTTTCTTTGCTCCGAATGTTGCCGGAACAAAAAACACTCCGAAAGTCTGCAAGGTGAACGGGACAGCTGACGGCACCTGAATCCAGGAACAGATACAGATAAGTGCTGCCGACAGCGATACGATTATCATATCTTTAACTTTTGTGTCTGACTTTTTCATAATTCACCAAAAAGGACACAAGCCTTTTCACTTGTGTCCTTTAAAACATAAACGTATTCTGACCCAACTGGGTACGGGAAAGTACAGCATCGTGTGACTTTTTGGGAACAGGATCCTGATTCGGCAGAATTCCCGTTTCGCTGAGGCTTATATCCTCATTCAGCCGTGCAATAACACTTGCCGTTGCGGAATAGTCGCTTGCCGTGTTCTCGTCACCGTTGTTCGCAACAACTTTATAAAAATAAGTTCTTCCCACAAAAACATCGTGGTCTACAAACGTATCTGTCGTGACTCTACCGACAATGGTGTAAAGTCCGTCTTCACTGTTTGAACGGTAAACCGTGTAGGACTTTGCATCGTCCACCTCAGTCCACTTTACGCTTAAAAGTGCGCCGAAGTTTGATGCTGTTACATCCTCGGGACTCTTCAACCTCGCCGTCGTATACATAACGGGAGACGGATCACTGTTGTAATCAACCACTTCAGCAAGAGTCATCATACTGTAATAATATCTTTTGCCCGGTGTGACGTTCTTGTCTGTAAACTCCGTACTATCTGCACTGATATGAGCATATTCAACCGGTTCTGCATCCGAGTATTCCGAACGGTAAAGAACGTAACCCGTTGCACCTTCCACTGCATCCCAGGTAACGGTGATACTCTTCTTGTTTTTGTTGACAAGCTGAATGTTGTCGGGAGCAGGAATGAGCACCGTAGCCTCACATGAAGCTTCGGCAGTGCCGTAATTCGTCTTTGCGTTGAGCGTTACCTTACCGTAACCGACACCTTTGACAACACCGTCACTGTTAACCGTAGCAATTGTTTCATCCGATGAGGTCCAGGTTATTCCTTTATCCGTACAGCCGACGGGAAGCTGAGCAGACATAATTTCTGCCGTCTGCCCTACACCGACGTGAACGGACTGTTCGCTGAGCACAAGCTTCAGCGGAACGTCGTTGACGGTAACAACGGCAAACATCGGACCGAGGTAGTCCTTGCCGTCAATCGTTGCGTAGGACTGATAATAATACGCCGAGTTCGGAGTAAGGATACCGACTCTTTCGTTAATATCCATCACAAGTTCAATTTCGGGACTGCTCGTAGCAGTCGCAACAGGATATTTGAGCAATTTTGTCTTCTCCGTGCCGAAGAAGAAACCCGCCGTTGACACAAACAGTCTGCCTGCATTCGAGATTGTGCCGTTAAGAACAGCGTTGCTCGATGTGATGTCTGTCGCACTCGTGGTAACAACTGCGAGTTTTGACGTTGTGTATCTGATTGAATCAGACGAAGAACCGCCACCGCCTGAAACGGAATTTGCAAAAGAGTGTGAGCCGACATAAGTTTTTGCATCATTGTATGCAGGTACACCGTACCCGACTATGTACCCTGCAGTACGGCTTCTTGTTCTTGCACAGCACATATAACCTCTGTCACTGCCCGTATTGCCCTCGATGGTGTAAACGTTTTTACCCGAAACACCTGTAACAATACCGATGTGCTTTGCCGTTGAGCCACCTGCCCAGTTGAAGAAAATTATATCGCCTGCTTTCGGAGTATATCCCGAAGATGCGTCGTAGAAAACAGAATGCTTCTTATACCATTTGACCGTTGCGGCACAATTGCCCAGACGGGGAACAACCGAAGTCGGAATTCCGGCCTGTGTAGCACACCAGGAAACAAAGTATGCACACCATTCACCTGTCGGTGCACCGAAAGAAGCTCCGTATTTGGTATAGCCTGCGCTTCCGTTAGGTGAAATCGGTAAACCTGTTGAGGTGCTGAGCTCTTTGTAACCCATCTGCGTTCTTGCGACTGCGATAAGGTCAGCAATATTCTGCCCCGTGTTACGGTGAGTATTCGGATAATTATCAACATAAGCGTATGAAGATACGGTCATACCGACGAACATAACAATCGCCAGCACTAATGCAAGAATTCTTTTGCTTTTTGTCAAATTACTCACCTTCTTTCATAAAAATAAATCAAAATCAACCTATCAATGCACTGATTGCACCGATGACGGAACCGAGTGCAATTATTCCTGCGAGGACAAGTGCAACTATCCTGACTGCTTTGTTACTCATTGTCTTTCTTCCCCTTTTTGTTTTTGCTGAATGCCGTTACAAACATCGAAAGAATACAGCCGCACGAGCCTACAATAAGGTCAACCATCGTGTCGATAAGACCTGCCTCCGTATCAAATGCCGTACGCTGAAGATTAAGGCCGTAGAGCCTGTCCATAGTGTATTCGTAAAACTCCCAGCCGACAAGCAACATCACACCGAAAGCAAGAGCAAACATTGCCGCAAGTGCAGGACTGAGCACCTTGTCCTTCGGACGCTTCTGCTGAATGATTATCGCAAGTTCATAACTGCCTGCCGTTGCTATGTAACCCGACAGAAAGTGTTCCGGGATATCGATGATATCGAGAGTTGTAAATTTGTTGATGGTTGTACCGATTACGATTGCAAAACACAGAAGAACATTGAGCATCGTCTGCAGACGGTACGGTACCTGAGTTATAAAAGTTTTGCCGCCGAGCCACTGGAACAAATCCCAGAGGTGTGTAAAAATAATTCCGAAAACTGCCTCAAGGAACTCTGTTGTGTGCCCTGAGAAAAGCATCACAACGCCCCAGACAAAAATCAGTCCTCTGCAGACCCACCAGGTTATCTGATGAACCTTAGGCAAGACGGGGATATAGTTAAACGTTTTTTTCATCGACATAGTACCTCATTATACATATACAATAAATATACATTATTTCGGCGGTAAAATCAAGGGGACAAACCTATGTTTTTGACTGGAAAATACTGTGTCAGATATTGATTATTTCATCCTTTTGTTGTAGAATGTTGCCATTGAGTTTTGAAAAGGAGATTTAACTATGGAAAAGAAATTAGTTGTCGGTAATATCGGCATGAAATTCGGTATGTCTCACGTCGAAGGTGCTATGAACTACGGCGCCGAGATCGCGGCAATCTGCGACACTGACCCTGATAACCTCCGCTTTGCGGGTGAAAGATACAGCATCCCCGAGGATAAGTGGGTTTCCGACTATCACGACATTATCAACAATCCCGAAATCAACGTGGTTTCAGTTGCTATCCCCGACCAGCAGCACAAGCAGGTCTGCTGTGATCTTCTGCGTGCAGGCAAGCATGTTCTTTGTGAAAAGCCTCTTGCACTCACACGCGAGGACGTTGAAGAAATCGTAAGAGTTGCTGACGAATCAGGCTGCAAATTTATGGTCGGTCAGATCTGCCGTTTCACTCCCTCTTTTGAGAAAGCAAAGGAAATTATCGAAGCAGGCACAATCGGTGAGCTCTATTTTGTTGAATCCGAGTACGCTCACGACTATATGCACATCGTGGAAAACAAGGACGGCTCTGCTCACTGGCGTGCTGACCCGAAGCGTCACGGTGTTATCGGTGGCGGCTGCCACGCAGTTGACCTTCTGCGTTGGCTTGCAGGCGACCCGAAGGAAGTTTTCGCATACGGTACACACAAATTGCTTCCGACAGTCAGCTATGACGATGCAACAATCGCAATTATGAAATTTGATGAAAACCTTGCAGGTAAAGTTTTTGTATCAACAGGTTGTAAGCGTGACTACACAATGCGTACAGTAATTTACGGTACAAAGGGTACAATCATCTGCGACAACACTTCCCCGACAATGACTCTTTTCACAACAGATGAAAACGGTGACACTCAGGATCCGCAGACAATTGAGCTTGAGGTTAACAACCACAACGCTGTTAAGGAATTCGAGGTCTTCGCAGACTGTATTCTTAACGACAAGTCCGTTCCCACAGATGCTCGTGAGGGTGCAAAGACAGTTGAAGTCTGCCGCGCAATTGTAGAATCTGCAGAAACAGGTAAGATTGTAACTCCGAACTACGAGTTTTAATTTTCAGATAAAAAAACACGGCACTTGCAAGTGTCGTGTTTTTTTGTTTACCTTTTATACTTCCTGACCGCAGTCAGTATATTCGCCACACACACTGCGGTATAGATAAGAACCGCCGTACCGACTGCCGTCAGTCCGAGTGACCAGGGCAAGGTAAATTCTGTGCCGCCGAGATTTATCGTGTTGCCCGAAAGATGCATAACAAGGGCAAAAAGTCCGAGAAGGAAAAATACAATTCCTCCTGCTCCTACGGGCAGAAAGGCATTCGAAATGTGGTGGCTTTTAAAATTTTTCTCAACGGCAGAATTCGCAAAGACTTTTCTCTCTTCTTCAATCTTCACTCCCGTGCCGTCCAATGCATACGAGGAAAAAATCGTATCAATTCCTTTACTCTCTTTTGCTGTAACATAATTTTTTACCGTTACCACAGCTTTTGAAGAGTTAAGGTCAACCTCTGCAATCAGGTCAAGCTGTGTATGCAGATTTTTTTCTGAAGAAGCGAAGGGCATTTTCGTTTCTTCCGTTTTGTTTTTATCAGTGCTTTCAATCGGAATTCTCGTGCGGTGAATGTGCAGTATGTGTCTGCCCTTTTCGAGCATATCAAAAGTAACGCGTTGCTCATCAGCGACTGTTTCTTCCCTGCCGTCAAGGATAACCGTTACCGTATCGCCCGAAAAATTGTCCAGTCGTATATTCGCCATAGTTTCACCACCCGGATAAATTCTACCACATATCAATAAAAATGCAACTCTCTGCACGGTAAATGTAAAATTTTCTTGAACTGTTGAGATTATGTACGGTTTGATGTTATAATGAATGTGTATCTTTTAAAAAAGGTGGTGAACCCGTGAGTAACGAAAATCTCAACAAGCGTTTCAACTGGGGCCTGATGATGATTATAATTACGGCTTTTCAGGCTCTTACCTCAACCGTCGTGATTGTAAAGGACGGTGTCAACCCGGAGCTTCTCGCAATTTTTGCTGCGTATATCGCTGTTGAATGGATGTACTTTTTTATCACGTCCACCTTCTGCGGTCAGAATAATTTTGAACTTGAAACTATCGGATTTCTCTTTTCGGGAATCGGTCTGACCGTGTGTGCAAGCGTTTATGACGGTTACGCACTAAAACAGATGGTATCAATTCTGTTAGGTCTGGCTGTATTTATTGTTCTGCTGATTACACTGCGACGCACGGACATTGTTATGTTTCTGCGTATGCCGATAGCCTTTGCAGCCGTCGGACTTCTGTGTGTTAACCTGTTACTTGCGGAATACAACAACGGTGCTCTTAACTGGATTACTATTGCAGGATTTTCCATTCAGCCGTCAGAGATTGTCAAGCTCGCATTTATTTTTGTCGGTGCCGCTTCGCTGGACAAGCTCCAGAGTGCAAAAAGTATCACCAAATACATTATATTTTCTATCGGTTGTGTCGGTGCACTTTTCCTTATGCGTGACTTCGGTACGGCACTTATCTTCTTCTTTACTTTTATGATAATCGCATTTATGCGTTCGGGTGATCTGCGTACAATCGCTCTCGTCTGCGTTGCCGCAGCTCTCGGCGCGGTTATGATTATTTACTTCCGTCCGACAGTAGCCGCACGTTTTGCGACTTACCGTCATATCTGGGAACAGATTAACGAAGCCGGTATGCAGCAGACACGAGTGCTGATTTATTCTGCAAGCGGCGGACTCTTCGGTCTCGGTATCGGCAACGGCAACCTCAAGCATATTTTTGCATCAACGACTGACCTTGTTTTCGGCATACTGTGTGAAGAATGGGGAATGCTTGTTGCTTTTATAGTCGTTCTTGCATACGTCTTTATTCTTCTTTATGCAATCAAGGTTGCACGAACAACACGCTCGGCCTTCTACGCTATTGCTGCGTGTGCCGCTGCAGGACTTCTGCTTTTCCAGACGGCACTCAATATCTTCGGTGTAACGGATATTCTCCCGTTGACGGGTGTTACCCTGCCATTTATCAGCCGAGGAGGCTCAAGTATGATATGCTCGTGGGGACTGCTTGCTTTCATTAAGGCGGCAGATATCCGTACCTACCCCGGGCTTTCAAAAACCATACTTCCCGACCATCCGCTTTATCCCCCGGATATAAAAATCGGCAGACGCTCAACACGGCCGACCCGCCGTCAGGTATCTGTTCCGGGAATTGTAGGCGATCCGATAAATCAGAGGTCTACGTCTGCACAAGCAGCAAAAAAGCCTGCACAGACAAGGTCTTCCACCCCAAAATCTGCACAGACAAGAACGTCAACAGCAAAAACAACACGCACAACCTCAAAAGATGTTCCGATAAGCAGACAGACTGCGTCACGCAAAAGAACAACCCCTGCAACGTCCCGTCCGACCTCAACAAAGCAGACCGGCACGACAAGACGCACCTCGACGGCAAAAGACATACCGATAAGCCGCAAATCTTCCTCAAACGGGAGGACTAAACGATGAATAATACAACAAAAAGAGCCTATGTGCTTTACGTTTTTATCCTTGCGTTTATGGTCGGTCTGGGAATAATGGTCTACTCTTTCTACGTCAACGGCGGAGAGTGGACGTCAAACCTTGTTAACAAGCATATTTATTCCAACGGACAGATTGCAAACGCAGGTGCAATTTACGACCGTGACGGCACGGCACTTGCATACAGCGAAGACGGAGTGAGAAAATATCACAAAAGCGAAACTGTACGCAAAGCAACACTTCACGCCGTCGGTGATCAGGCATCATTCATTGCAACGGGTGTCCAGTCAATTTACAGCTCACGTCTTTCGGGTTATGATTTTGTAAACGGTGTTTATAACCTGAAAAAATACAACAAAGGCAATGACATTAACCTTACCCTCGATTCCGAAATCTGTAAAGTTGCCTACAATGCGATGAATGGCAGAAAAGGTACAATCGGTGTTTATAACTATAAAACAGGTGAAATTGTCTGTATGGTTTCAACCCCGACTTATGACCCGTTGAATAAACCGAAAAATATGGATAACAACGAAAAATATACCGGTGTTTATCTCAACCGCTTTATTTCCGGTGTTTATACCCCCGGTTCGACATTTAAAGTCGTAACCGCAATCTGTGCGTTGCAGAATATTCCCGATATCGAAAAACGCACATTCACCTGTACGGGCAAGTACCATACAAAAACAGGTGATGTTATCTGTAACTCAACTCACGGAAAAGTCAATTTTGAAAAAGCGTTCAACCGTTCCTGCAACAGTGTCTTTGCTCAGCTTGCACTTGAACTCGGCAAAGAAAAAATGATGACAACCGCATCACAGCTCGGATTCAATGCGAAGGATTACACGGGAGAAATCCCGATAACCAAAAGCTCTTTTGACGTCAGCAAAGCCACGGACGTTGATTTCGGGTGGGCAGGTATCGGTCAGTATACAACGCTCGTCAATCCCTGCCATATGCTTACAATTATGGGTGCTATCGCAAACAGCGGTGTTGCGATTAAACCGTATTATGTCAGAGACATCGTCACCCCTGCAGGTGAAGTTACTCCCGAAGGCTACACGATGCAGAGTGCAATTGTCTCTCTCGACCCTGCCGTTGCGGACAAGATGCGAAGCCTTATGAGATCAAATGTTGTCAACTATTACTCTGATTCTACGTTCCCCGGACTGAAAATGTGCGGAAAAACGGGAACAGCGCAGATTGATGACGGTGAATCGCATTCCTGGTTTGTAGGCTTCTCGAACAACCCCGAAACACCATATGCTGTGGTCTGCGTTGCGGAAAATTCAGGATCTGGACTTTCTGCTGCAGGCAAGATTGTAAACAAGGTTATGCAGGCCGTTTGCAAAGAAAAATAAGTTTATAAAAAGTTTGTTTATTTTCTAAAAAAGAATTATAAAATAAAACTCTTGTGCTAATATATAGAAAATACGGCACTGTCACTGTTAATTCAGTTAAAAGTGACGTAAAATTTAATAAGCGTGAAAACGCAATAAAGAAAAGGAGAAATCTATTATGAAAAAGATTTTAGCAATCCTTCTCGCTGTAATCGCAGTTTTCTCACTCGGCATCACAGCTTTTGCTGAGGGTGAGGAAAACACAGGTCTCCTTCTTCCTGAGTTCCCGACTCAGACAGAAGGCGCTGTTTACTTTGCAAGCGAGAACATTTATGTTGAAGCAGGCACAACTTATGAAGTTCCTGTTTACATGCTTTCAAACTACACAGCATCAACAGAAGGCGATGTTGTTGTAGGTCTTACACTCAGCCTTGCAGGTCAGGCTTTTGACGCAAACCTTATGAAGATCACAGCTCTTTCAGTTTCTGAAGACGTTCAGGCTATGGCCGGTTACGAGCTTGTTGGTTGCGACGTTAACTACAACGAAGAGTTCAACCTTAACATGGTAACTTTCAAGGTTTCTGATATGGGTATCCTCAATCAGGAAAAGCTTGAGATTGCTACAGTAACAATCGAAGTTGCAGATGCATACACAGGTTACAATGAAGACGGCTCTCCGATGGACTGCATGCTCGACATCCTTCCTGCACAGTACTTCTGGTATTTCGACAGCCCGTATCAGAGCGCTATGGCTCCTGTAGAAATCTATCAGACAGATGCACAGGATGCATTCTTCAACGACGGTTGGGTAGATCCTCTTGAGACAGTTGACTGTAACGGTCTCGAAGGTCCTGTATTCTTCAGCGCAGGTCACCTCATCATCGCTCCTCCCGTACCGACATGGGAAGAGAGACTTAAGGCTTGGGCTATCGAGCAGGCTATCAAGATCATCACATTCTTCCAGGGTCTCAATGAAGTCCTTCTTGGTCTTCTCCCGACTCTTTAATCCTTAACGATTAAATACATAAAGGCAGAGTTTTCACTCTGCCTTTTCTTTTTGCAAAAAATTAAGCACGGAGTTTTTTTGCTCCGTGCTTTTGCTTTATTCAGTTACGCTGATTTTAAACATTGTTGTTGATTCGAACTTCTCCCCTGCTTTGAATACGCAAGACGGGAAATCAGGCTGATTCGGGGAATCGGGATAAAACTGAGTTTCAAGGCAGAAGCCTGCGTGCTTTACAATAGGCATACCGCCTTTACCGATTACCGTGCCGTCAAGGAAGTTGCCTGTGTAAAGCTGAACTCCCGGGAGGTCGGTAAACATCTCAAGCTTTCTACCGCTTACTTTTTCAATTACGGTAACATCAGCCTCACCGTCTTTACGGCAAAGGCAGAAGTTATGGTCGTAACCTCTTGCAAGTGTCAGCTGCTCGTCATTGTCATAGATACGCTTGCCGATTGTGCAAGGTGTGTTGAAGTCAAACGCCGTACCCTCGACTGCACGGATTTCGCCTGTCGGGATTGAATCGGCATCAATCGGAGTGTAGTGCGATGCATTCATCTGCATCTCGTGCTCAAGCACGTCACTCATCGCTGAGCCGTTGAGGTTAAAATAAACGTGGTTTGTGAAGTTCATAACAGTATCCTTGTCGCAGACTGCAGAGTAGTCGATCACCACTCTGTTATCATCTGTGAGTGAATATGTAACCTTTGCTGTGAGGTTGCCCTCAAAACCGCTTGTTGCGTCGGGACTTGTGTAAGAAAATTCAACCGCATTTGTGTCAACAACAATCGCATCCCACACTGCATCGGAGAATTCGCCTGCACTGTGAAGACAGGTCTTGTCCTTTTCATTCTGTGTAAGCTGATATTCCTTGCCGTTGAGTGAAAACCTGCCGTTCGCAATTCTGTTTGCATATCTGCCGACAACCTTACCCTGATAATCCGTAAAGTTCAGATGACCGTAAAGACTGTCAAAGCCGACGGTGATATCTGCAACTCTGCCGTACTTATCGGGTGCATAGAGTGACTGAAGCGTTGCACCGAGATTGATAAGCTGAAGTGTGACATTGTTATCGTTTGTGATTGAGTAAAGCTTAACTTCCTTGCCGTCAGGCATAAAACCGTAGTGTGAAATTTTAACTACCATAACAATCTCTCCTTACATCTGGTCTGTGCTGAAAATGAATGCGGGTAACGGGAACCACTGCTGTGCCGCACCGCCCAGCTGTTCACGCTCAAAAGTGAAGTTTGAAAGGAATGCTCTTGTTGCCTGAGAATGGCTGAACTCGATTTCAGGCTCACCGTCAAACTTTTCAACTGTTACCTCGTTATTCTTAACAGCTATTCTGAGCTTTTCGTCTGCTCGTTTGCCGTGGATAAGTACTTTAAGCTCGCCGTCTGCAAGATTTGTATAGCTTGCCTTCGCCTTAAGGTATGCACGAAGCACCTTTTCGTAGTTATAAACAAGCAAAGATTCACAACCACCGACAGAGATGTTTTCCGAATTAACTGTGAAATAACCGTGCTTTTCTTTGTCAAAAGGAGCTGCGTTGAATCTGATGCTTTCTTTTCCGCTTACTTCAAGTGCAGCAAGTGCAAGATCTCCGTAATATTCAGGCTTTGTTACGCCACACTCGGAAACCCAACTGTATCCGTAATCAATAAGGAAATAGCCTGCAAACTCGTCACCGTCATAAACCACATACGGATTATGTCTCCAGGATGTGATAATTCTGTAATAATCCTTGAGAGGACGACTTGCCTTGATAACATTTTTCTGATAAATAGCGTCAATCTTTTTAATTGTTTCAATATCATTCTCATCAAGTTTTTCTGCTCGGAGCTCTGATTTTCTGCCACCGTAGATATGCTTTGCTGTTTTCTTGTTGAACTCAAAGTTATATGAAAGACCTGATGCTTCAAAACCGAAATATCCGTAACGCTGACGCTGACCACCGAGGTAAGCGATGTCTACACCGTTGTCCTGCATATCCTTAACGCTCATTTCCATAAGGTCAACCATATATCCCATTGAACGGTACTTGAGTCCTACTGCAACGTTACCGATACAGCAAGCCTTGACAGCCTCGCCGCAGACATCAAGGTCAATGTTAAAATTGCCGACAGCTGCACGGAAGTCTCCGTTTTCTTCCTGCACAACAAAGTTGTTGTAAGCAGGTCTGTATTCGTCGTGATAAATTTTCGGCAGGATCGAAACAAAGTCACGCTTTGTTTCTTCATCGTCGTCAATAAAGAAAACCTCATCAAGAAAAGCAATAAGCTTTTTGTTGTCGCAATCCTTACCTCTGCCATAATAAAGCTTCTCGTCCATAATAATCTCCTTATAATTTAAAACTTTCGGGCAATAAATCTCCCAAAATGAATGTTTTTATTTCTTTCCCGTCAGTTGTATATATTTCAAAATCTTTGTCGCAGAATTCACTCATCACCTGACGGCACACTCCGCACGGCGTACAGAATTGAGTAACCCCATCCTTTCCGCCTACAACAGCAATCGCCTTAAATTCACGTTCACCGTCTGCGATTGCGGAAAAGAAGGCTGTTCTTTCCGCACAGTTTGTAGGTGAATACGCTGCATTTTCGATGTTGCAACCCTTGTAAACCTTTCCGTTTTTTGCAAGAAGCGCCGCACCGACTCTGAATGAAGAATACGGCGAATATGAATTCTCTCTTGCTTCAAAAGCAAGATTTATCAATTCTTTTTTATCCATATCAATAGCCCTGTGCTTCTTCGTTTTTGATGATTTTTACAATTCTGCTTGTGCCCAGACGTGATGCTCCGAGTTTTATAAAGTCCTCAGCATCCTCAAGTGAAGCAATTCCGCCGGCTGCCTTGATTCTGAGATGAGGTGCAACGTGTGCAGCAAAAAGTTCAACATCTGCACGGGTTGCCCCGCCCGTTGAAAAGCCCGTCGAAGTTTTGATATAATCTGCACCTGATGCTGAAACAATCTCGCACATCTTGATTTTTTCCTCATCTGTCAACAAGCAAGTTTCAATGATAACCTTTAAAAGTCTGCCTTCGCAAGCCTCTTTGACTGCCTTGATTTCTTCAAGCAGGAAATCATATTTTTTATCCTTGTGTGCACCGATATTGATAACCATATCAATCTCTTCTGCACCGTTTCTGACAGCATCGTTGGCTTCAAAGCACTTTGCGGCAGTTGTTGAGTAACCGTTCGGGAAACCGATAACCGTACAAATCGGAAGTTTGCCGTCAACGTACTCTGTTGCCTGACGGACATACGATGCAGGGATGCAGACGGAAGCACAGCCGTACTTCATTCCGTCGTCACAGATTGCCCTGATTTCTTCCCAAGTTGCAGACTGAGAAAGAAGTGTGTGGTCAACCTTTGATAAAATTTCTTTTATATCCATATCTGTTCTCCTATTCAACTAACTCGCCCGTACGGACATTGATAAGATTGCGGAACACTGCAATCTGCGAAGATGAAACAAACTTGTCCTCGTGTAAAGACCCGAAGAACCATCGCGTATAGTCACAGCTTGTGCTCAGTTCCTGAAAATACGCATTGATTCCGCTTACCAGCATCGGCTCATTATCCTTGAGTTTCAGAAAGTTCTTGATTTTCTGTGCAGGCTCGTGGGTGATGATATAATCCACCTTGAATTTATATCTTTCAAGATTTGTTGCACCCTCTCGCATTTCTTCACGTGTCGGAGTTTCGGCATCGGACCAATTCTCGTTGTCATAACGCAGGTCAATGTCGGGACTTTCACCGCCACCCATAGCAAAAATGTGTTCGCCCTCGATTTCAAAAACCTGGCCACGCATAAGATGAAAGATGTTTTCGCGGATTTTATGTGCCTTGCCGCCCGCAAAATTTACCTCGGGATATTTTGAAAGCAAATCAAAATTTTCGTGAGTACCGTCAACGAAACAGATATTGTACTTTTTGCGGCTGAGTTTGTCGAGACTTTTTTTCTCTTTCAGGTCACCGTTCCAGATAAAACCGAAATCTCCGCAAACAATAAGAGTATCGCCTTCTTTGATGTTTTTGAATTTTTTCTGCGAAAAAATACGGTAATCACCGTGCATATCGCCTGTAACATAAATCATCCTGAGCCAACTCCTCAAAATCGACATTTTTTTGATTTCTGTGTTTATTTTTCATTAGAAATCTGTTATAATACTATAGCATATATAATACTACATTTACGGGGGTCTTGTCTATGAAAAAATTGATAATTTTTATATGCTCCCTTACAATAATTTTATCTGCACTCGTTTTACCTGCTTCTGCACAGAACTATCTCTCAAGTGTGGAGAACTCAGAAAATAAACTCAACTGTGAAGTTGACCTGTTGATAAGCCTCGACGACGGCTCGGTTATAATTGAAAAAAATGCCGACAAACCGCATCCTCCCGCATCGTTGGCAAAGGTGATGACGGCACTTGTTGTTCTGAAGAATAACACCAACCTCAACCGTGTGGTAACTGTCAGCCAGTCAGCGCTCGACAGCCTTGTCGGAACAGGCAGCTCAACATCGGGTATTAAAGCAGGCGAACAGCTGAAAATTTATGACTTGCTTTGTGCATTGCTTATCCCAAGCGGTAACGATGCTGCGGCAGCTCTTGCTTTCGAGGTCGGCGGTTCGGTTGAAGGTTTTGTCAAGATGATGAATGACACAGCAAAAGAGCTTGGCTGTAAGAATACGCACTTTGACAATCCTCACGGTCTTGATACACAAACACAGCGGACAACAGCAAAAGACCTTGCAATTATAGCAAAAGAGGCTTTGAAGTACTCTGCTTTTGAAACAATTGTCGGACTCAAAACCTATATGATGCCAGAAACAAATATGAACAAGGAGCGTCAGATAGTTAACACCAACTACCTGATCAACTCCGGTTATGTTACCTATTACAACAAATACGTCAAGGGTATCAAAACAGGCTCAACGGAAGAATCGGGCAGATGCCTTGTTTCTTACGCTACAAAAGAAGGATATAATTACCTCGCTGTTACCATGGGCGGAGACTACATCGATACCGACGGTGACGGTAAAAAAGAAAACCAGGCATTTATGGATACAAACCTTATGTATGACTGGGCGTTCAAAAACCTCAAATACGAGGTGGTTACACGTGAAGGTCAGTTTGTCTGCTCCGTGCCGTTAAATTACTGTTGGGAAAGGGACTCTGTCAGACTTGTCGCACTTAACGAAGTTATGGCACTTGTTCCCCGCGGAAACGATTCCGAAAGTGTCAGCTTTGTCCCGATTGACTTGCCGGAAAGTATCGATGCTCCAATCAAAAAAGGAGACAAAATAGGTAAGGCAAAAATTGTCTTTGCAGGGCAGCAGATCGGCACTGCAGACCTCGTTGCTGCCGAAGATGCAAGTATGAGTGTTATGCTTTACGTCAAGGCGATGGTTCAGCGTATCACCTCAAAGGTCATTTTCAAAATCATCTTTGCCGTTATTCTCATTCTTATTCTGGTGTACATTATAATGTTCATCGTTGCCAATAACCGCAGAAAGAAAAGACGGGCATTAAAAATCGTCAAATACAACGAGCTTCAGCGTAATACCCAGAGTAAAAAGAAATAAAAAAAACACAGTGGGGTTTGCTTTATGAAAGAATCTGTAATCCGATCAGTCACAGCTATCATTTGTGTTGCGGTTTTATGCATCACTTCCTGCGTTTGCGTTAATAACTACAGCGATGCCGTTAAAGAAGCAGCAAAGCCAACGGGAACTGTTTCTGCCACAGGAAATTCAGTTGCGGACGAATCAACGGATACTCCCGCAAACGACGACACTGACATCCCGGCGGACGAGGTCACAGATATTACAACTGATGAAACACCTACTGATGCGACAGAAGAAATTACTCAGGTTGATACAACAAAAAAGATTAACGGTGCAACTAAACCGGAAACAACAGAAAAGTCAGATTCCCCGATGACAGTTGAGGAAATCGTTAATCTGTTCAACAAGAGTGCAAACAAAATCAAAACCGATGCTGTAAAGGTAGTTAAAAACTACGAAAAGCGTATCGTAAACGAGGATAAGTTCGTCCTGCCTGCAGGACTTGAAGACACTGCAAAGAGTATGATAAGTACCTTTATGAGTGACGACACTGAGCCGATAGTTTACGATACAAAAGAGGATATCCGCAACGAGTACATCGTTCCCGAACAGGATTATGTAAGCAAGCTTCAGCCGTCAACTGTTCTCAAGGCTACCTGCACGGACAAAGGCTCAACCTACGAAATTTATCTCAAGCTCAAGGACGAAAAAAATCCGAGAGCAGGCGGCGGTGTTGCAGCCGTCTGTGACGTAATTGAACCGCATGAGGTTTCAGAAAAGGTTTCGTTTATCAAGCGTTTTGATGCATCATATTATAACTGCGAAATCAAAGCAACAATTGACAAGGCAACAGGCAGAATGACACATACTCTTTACAGCACGCCCGTTGTGCTTGATATCACGGTTAACCTCTTTGGTACACACGATGCCACGGCAGGATTTACGTTTGTAAAAGATTATACAATTACATATTGACAGCAAAAACAGAGGCAGGGTAAAAAACCCTGCCTTTACTTTTTTATTATGCTTCAATCTTTTTCTTGCCCTTGTGTTCAACCAAGGGAGTCTCGTTGTTGTTGACGCAGTTTTCCGTAATCTGCACGCTGACAATTGACTTGTCACTCGGCACAGCATACATAATCGGCATAAGAATACCTTCCATAACCGCACGCAAGCCACGGGCACCCGTCTTTCTTTCGAGTGTCTTTTTTGCAATCGCTGTCAATGCCTCGGGAGTAAACTCAAGATTTACACCGTCCATACCGAGCAGTGACTGATACTGCTTGACAATTGCGTTCTTCGGCTCTGTAAGGATTTTAACAAGTGCTTCCTCATCCAGCTCCTTAAGAGTTGTGATAACCGGAAGTCTGCCGACGAGCTCGGGAATGAGACCGAACTTCGTGATATCCTGCGGAATTACCTTGGAAACAGCATTTTCGATAGTAAACTCTTCTTTACTCTTTATATCTGCACCGAAACCGAGAGCAGAACCGCCGATACGTTTTTCAACGGTTTTTTCAATTCCGTCAAATGCACCGCCACAGATGAAAAGAATGTTTGAAGTGTTGACCTGGATACACTCCTGCTGCGGATGTTTTCTTCCGCCCTGCGGAGGCACGTTGGCAACTGTTCCTTCAATAATCTTAAGGAGTGCCTGCTGAACGCCTTCACCGCTGACATCACGGGTGATTGACGGATTCTCAGACTTACGGGCAATCTTGTCGATTTCATCAACGTAGATAATTCCCTGCTCTGCCTTGTCGATATCAAAGTCTGCAGCCTGAATAAGGCGAAGCAGAATATTTTCAACGTCTTCACCAACGTAACCTGCTTCTGTAAGCGTTGTTGCGTCGGCAATCGCAAAAGGAACATTGAGGATTTTTGCAAGAGTCTGCGCAAGCATCGTCTTGCCGACACCCGTCGGGCCGAGCATAAGAATGTTGCTCTTCTGGATTTCGACATCGGTTTCCTCTGCCTTGAACACACGCTTATAGTGGTTATAAACGGCAACGCTCAACGCAACCTTTGCCTCGTCCTGACCAATAACATATTCATCAAGACCGTGCTTGATTTCCATCGGTGTGGGCAGTTTGATGTCTTTTGACTTTTTCTTTTTGTTTCGTCCGACGCTCTCCTCTTCAATAATCGCCTGGCAGAGTTCAACACATTCATTACAGATATAAACTCCGTCACCTGCAATTATTCTTTCAACCTGACCCTGAGTCTTGTGGCAGAAAGAGCAGCGGACACTTTTCTCGCGTCTTTCGTCATCTCTCGGCATTGTTACACCTCTGATTTATCTTTTGTAGAGAACCTTATCAACAAGGCCGTATTCAAGAGCCTCCTGAGCTGAAAGGTAGTTATCTCTTTCTGTATCAAGAGCAATCTGCTCAATTGACTTGCCTGTGTTTTCAGCAAGAATTCTGTTGAGCTTTTCTCTCGTCTTAAGGATATGATCAGCTACGATTTTGATTTCTGTTGCCTGACCTCTTGCTCCGCCGAGTGGCTGATGAATCATAATCTCACTGTTAGGAAGCGCAAAACGCTTACCCTTTGCACCCGAAGAGAGAAGGAATGCACCCATTGATGCAGCCATACCCATACAGATTGTTGAAACATCGCACTTGATGTACTGCATTGTGTCATAAATTGCCATACCTGCAGTAACAGAACCGCCGGGGCTGTTGATGTAAAGGCTGATATCCTTTTCAGGGTCCTGACCTTCAAGGAAAAGCATCTGTGCAACAACAAGACTTGCGGTTGCATCGTTAACTTCGTCAGAAAGAACAATAATTCTGTCGCTTAAAAGACGAGAAAAAATATCGTAAGAACGCTCGCCTCTGTTTGTCTGTTCAATAACGTAAGGTACTAAAGCCATACTTATTTCCTCCGTTTCAAAATAGCTTATTTTAAGTTAAGGCAAACGAATGAAAATCATCCATTTGCCTTAAGGTTTGACATCTAAATCTTTAATTATTCAGCAGCTTCTTCTGTCTTCTTAGCAGCTGCTTTTTTTGTTGTCTTCTTCGGCTTCTCTGCAACGATTGCCTTTGCATTCTTTACAAGGAAGTCAACTGTCTTCTGGCCGACAACGTCTTTCTTAACGTCCTCGATGCGAACAAACTTCTTGATCTGCTCAGCTTCCATCTGATACATATCAGCCATTTCCTGAATCTTTGCATCTGCATCTTCGTCAGTTGCTTCAATCTTCTCAAGTTCAGCAATCTTATCAATAGCGAGCTGAAGCTTAACCTGCTTAACAGCATTTGCTCTCATGCTCTCTTTGAATGCATCCTTATCCATACCCATGTACTGAAGGTACATATCAAGACCGATACCCTGCTGTGCAAGTCTCTGCTCGTATTCCTTAACGTCGTCCTCGAGCTTGTTATCATACATAACTTCGGGGATTTCGCCTTCTACAAGCTCAACAACCTTTTCAAGAACGTTGCTTTCGAACTCACGGTCAACCTGCTCTGTCTTAGTCTTAACGAGGTCAGCCTTAATGCTCTTCTTAAGGTCAGCAAGTGTTTCGCAATCTTCGCTTACGTCCTTTGCAAACTCGTCATCAAGTGCAGGAAGCTCCTTAACCTTGAGCTCGTGAATCTTAACCTTGAATGTTGCATCCTTGCCTGCAAGTTCTGCAGCATACTCTGTGGGGAATGTAACGTTAACGTCGAACTCCTCGCCTGCCTTGTGACCGATAACCTGATCCTCAAAGCCGGGGATGAACTGACCTGAACCGAGTGTAAGGTCGAAGTTTTCGCCCTTACCGCCGTCAAATGCTACACCGTCAACAAAACCTTCAAAGTCGATAACTGCGATGTCGTTCTTCTTTGCTTTTCTTGCGTCTTCAACTGTAACTGTACGGGAGTTTCTCTCCTGCATTGAAGCAAGCTCTTTCTTAACATCGTCAGCTGTGACTGAAGCGTCGCCCTTGTCTGCTTCGATACCCTTGTAGCCTTCGATTGTGATTTCAGGCATAACTGTGATTTTAAGTGTCATTTCAACACCTGTCTCGTCCATCTTTATAACCTCAACATCGTGCGGAGGTGCAACAGGCTCGATACCTGCTTCTTCAATAGCAGCGCCTACTGTTTCGGGATAAACGATATCAAGTGCGTCTTCATAGAATACCTCTTTGCCGTAGAACTTCTCAATCATTGCAAGAGGTGCCTTACCCTTACGGAAGCCGGGAAGCTGAATCTTATTCTTCTGCTTGTTGTAAGCCTTAAGGACAGCAGCCTTAAAGTCCTCTGCACTTACCGTAACTTCAAGTGTGTAAATGTTTGTTTCTGTTTTGTTTGCTGATTTTAACATTGATTACTTCCTCCTGTTTGGCATTACCCTGCGGGCGATACTCCCACAAATACCTATTAACCATAACATTATAGCAGATAGTTTCTGATTTTTCCATACCTTTTTTATATATTTTTGGTTTTTTATCAAAATTTTACCAATAATTTTGGGCAAAACTCAAGAAAATCGGCCGACACGAGATCAAAACTGACTCCGTCACGCTCACCGCGGAAAGCCCAATTGACAGACGGTCCGTGAAGATGGCCGTAATAACACCGTTTCGCTCCTGAAGAAATGACGATATCATAAATCTCCGAACAGGTCTGCGACAGGCTGACGGGCGGATAATGAAGAAAAATTATCGGTTCGCCGCCAAGTTTTGCCGCCTCATCAAGAGACATTTTAAGTCTGCCCGCCTCACGCAGGAGAACCTTTTCGTCCTCTTTCTTCTCACAGTCAAAAAACCATCCGCGTGTACCGCAGACGGTGTAATCACCGATTCTGAAAGCATTGTTAAAAAGCACTTTTATACTGTTTATGTTATTTTCAAGGAAGAACTTTTCGGTCTTGCTTTTTGTTGACCACCAATAATCATGGTTGCCTTTCATAATGATTTTTATACCGTTTAGCCTGTCAAGAAAACGGAAATCCTCAAGAGTTTCATCCATATTCATTCCCCACGAAACATCACCGGGAATTACGACGAAATCATCTTCACCGACAACCGCATTCCAATTTTTTTCAAGTCGTTTTTCAAAATCCTGCCAACCACGGAAAATATCCATCGGTTTATCGCAGGAAAAGGAAAGATGCGTGTCCGCTATGGCAAACAAAGACAAAGTTCTTCACCTCTTTTCAGTATATTCAAAAAATAAAAAAACATAATAATTATGTGACTTTACGTCACAAAAATAACAAAGGAGTTTTGCAAAATGAAAAAAGAAATCAAAGAAATCAAGTGTAATGCCCATAACTGCGTTTACAACGAAGAAGGTTGCAAGTGCGTTGCAGGTCACATTGAAGTCGGCCCCTCAAGTGCATGCACATGTGCTGACACAATCTGTGCAACATTTGAACCGAGCAACAACGTAAACAAATAAGTAAACCTGATAATTAAAGAAAGAGAGGACTCGTTCAGGCGAATCTTCTCTTTTCTTTATTATTAACAATTATTTAAGCATATCGAACACGACCTGCTCCATTTCCTCTTTCTTGCAGCATCCCGTAAATCTCGGAGTCTTGCCCTTGAGGTTTGCAAGCTGAGCAGGACATTCTTCGCCTGTTTCAACCTTAAGACCGAGTACCATATCAAACTCGTCCATACCCTCGCTCATTCCCGGGTGAACCGCGTCAAGAACTGCCTTGCTGAACTTGTACGGATTTGCTGTTGAAGCGATAACTGTCGGTGTTTCGTCACCGGTTACAGCCTTGTAGTCATCATAAACGGAAACAGCAACTGCAGTATGAGTATCACAGAGATATGCGTTCTCTTTGAATGTTTTTGCAATACAAGCCTTTGTTCCCTCGTCATCACAGCAACCTGCATCAAAAAGAGCCGTAAGTTTTGCAAAAACTTCTTCGTTTACGCTGTACTTGCCCTCTGCTGAAAGTGAAGCCATCCAGTCGCGAACAAGTGCATCATCCATACCTGAAAGCAGGAAAAGAAGTCTTTCAAGGTTTGAAGAAATAAGAATATCCATTGACGGAGAGATTGTTGTATAGAAATCTCTCACACGGTTGTAGTTACCTGTTTTGAGGAAATCTGTAAGAACGTTGTTTGCATTGGAAGCACAGATGAGCTTCTTCATCGGCACACCCATTTCCTTTGCATAGTAAGCTGCAAGAATGTTACCGAAGTTACCTGTCGGAACAACAACGTTAATTTCGTCACCTGCTTTGATTGCTCCCTTTTCAATCATATCGCAATAAGCGGAAACATAATAAACAATCTGCGGAACAAGACGGCCCCAGTTGATTGAATTTGCAGAAGAGAACATCATTCCCTTTTCCTCAAGCTTTGCTGCAACTGCCTTATCCGTAAAGATTTTCTTAACGCCTGACTGTGCGTCGTCAAAGTTACCCTCGATAGCACAAACACCGACGTTTGAACCCTCCTGAGTTGTCATCTGAAGCTTCTGCATCGGGCTGACACCGTCGTTGGGATAGAATACGAGAATTCTTGTATTCTTAACATCCTTGAAACCTTCAAGTGCAGCCTTACCTGTGTCACCTGATGTAGCAACGAGGATAACAATTTCCTTGTCCGGTGCAGACTTTGAAGAAGCAACCGTGAGAAGGTGGGGAAGAAGCTGGAGTGCCATATCCTTGAAAGCACAAGTCGGACCTTTCCAGAGTTCAAGAATTTCCGTACCCTTTGTAAGTGTGTGAAGAGGAGAAACCTTCTCGCTTGAGAATTTACCCTCACCGTAAGCACCGTTTACACATGCATCGATTTCCTCTGCAGAGAAATCGGTAAGGTAAAGTGAAAGAATTTCTTTCGCTCTGCCTATGTAATCGAGCTTTGAAAGACGGACAATTTCGTCCATAGAAATCTGCGGAATTGATTCGGGAACAAAAAGTCCGCCCTCTTTTGAAATACCGTGTGCAATAGCCTCGGCTGAGCTTACTTTTATGCTCTTGTCTCTTGTACTTGTATATAACATTGTTCATTCTCCTTTGTTGGAAAAGGTTTTATTTTTTGTCCGAAATATTATACCACACTCTGTCAACACTCTCAACACATTTTTACTCTGAAAACGCATTTTCGATATAATTGATCTGCGCAGGCTGCATATTTTCGTCAAGGTAAACTTCGCAGACATCAAATCTGTCCTGTTCATAATGCGGATATGCTTTGGCAAATAACTTCGCCACAGCAATAATATTCTGTTGCTTTGCGGTGTCAACAGCCTCCTTGGGCTGTGAAATCGCATTTTTGCTGCGCGCTTTTACTTCTGTAAAACACATAAAACCGTCCTTGCGTGCGATTATGTCAATTTCGCCCTCGCGTGAACGGAAATTCGCCGTAACGGGGTCATATCCGTGGTCACGCATATACCTTGCCGCAAAAACCTCGCCCCAAACACCCTGCTTATTTATTTTCATAAAAGCTCCTTAGGAAAGTGATACGGTGGATTTCGGATGCACCGTATTTTGTCAGCATTTCATAATGAAGTTTTGTACCGTAACCCTTGTGCTTTGCGAACTGATATTCGGGATACTTCTCATCCATTTCAAGCATAAAACGGTCCCTTGTGACCTTTGCAAGAATCGATGCCGCAGCAATAGACATCGAATTTGCATCACCCTTGACAATCGTGCGTGTCGGCACACCCAGACCCGGGTCACGGTTACCGTCAACGAGTGCCATATCGGGTTTTATATCAAGTCCGTCAAACGCACGGCGCATTGCAAGATACGTCGCCTGAAGAATGTTGATTTTGTCAATCTCCTTCTCATCGGCAACAGCTATACTGTAAGCGAGAGCCTTTTCTTTGATAACATCAAAAAGAGCCTCGCGTTTTTTCTCTGTTAATTTTTTGGAATCATTAACGCCGTCGATAATGCAACCTTTCGGAAGAATTACGGCAGCGGCACATACGGGCCCCGCAAGAGGACCTCTGCCTGCTTCATCAATGCCGCAGACCACGCTGAAACCTTCTGCTTCAGCTTCGTTTTCATATCTGAACCAATCAACGGGTTCTTTAATTACTTCTTTTTTCATAATTTCACCTGATAAAGACAAAGGGGCTGATACCCAGCCCCCTTGAGATTAAAACTTATCAGTCAACGATAACTGTACCGTCTTCCTTGATTGTGATTTTGTCGCCGTCCTTGACTGCTTTAAGGAAATCTTCACCGAGGCTGTCAACAGCAACAATTGAGTTGTCTGTCCATACATCAGCAAGGATTACACCCGCTGCTGCAAGTGAGTCGATCGGCTGAGAGAAAAGCATTGCGCTCGGAGCAAGTTTAAGAGCAGCAACTGTATAGATAACCATACCGCCTGTTGTTGAACCGATTGTCTGAGGAAGGCAGAGAACCTTACCTGTAAGGTTTTTGCCGTAAACATCGGGGTTGTTCTGGTCAGAACCGATAACATAGTCCTTACCGAGAATCGGGATATCGTGAAGAAGAGCTGTTTTCTGGAATGTTGCAAGAGTATTGACACCGTTGTGAGATACTACTGCTTCGCCCTTGTCGATCTTACCTGCAACGACGGGACGTCCTTTAAATGTTTTACTCATAATCAATAACCTCCCTTAACAACAATTTTTGTAATATCGTCTGTTGTGAAATAACGTGCTGTTGTATATGTGCGGAGCTTGTTTGAGCAAGTGATAACGTTGCTTGTATCGCCACCGCAAAGCGGGTTGTTCATATACATAAGCGGACAGATATAAGAAAGATTTATGCCGCGTGCGATAAGTTTGTCGTAAGCAGCTTTGTTTTCTTTCTTGAATCTTTCAAGAACGTCGGGAGCAGATGTCATAACTGTACGGATCTGCACCTTATTCTTACCCTGCTTCTTGCATTCTGCATCAATTCTGTCAGCCCATTCGCCGAGCTGCTCGAAAGAAAGGTGAGGACAACCGATGAAGCAAAGCTTCGGTGTTGCGTTCTTATCTTTCCATACAACAGGATAGTTCTTGTAAACTCTTTCAAGCTCTGCGTCGTCAATAACATAAGTTTTTGCGTCTGCATTTATGAGCTTGTCGCCCATTTCAACTGCTTCGGGAGTAAGGTTTTCAATATGATAAAGACCAACAGCACCGTTTGAAGCTGTAGCAGCACCGAAATCCTTAAGGTAAGCCTTTGCAGCGTCATTGAGTTCTGTTCCGATCCACTTGTCAAGGCCCTTGACAAAAGGAACATCTTCCATAACCTTCATACCGATAGCTGAACCGAGAACCTGTGCCTCGGGGATTTTTGTTGTCTTTACTTCGATAATCCACTTTGCTTTTCTGCCTTCATCTGTAACAAGATCAAAAGCAGGAACTTTGCCGAGGATTGAGCCGAAGAGTTCGATGATACCTGAGTTACGGTTACATCTTGCACCTATAACAGAGTTAGCATAAACAACAGCTGAAGACTCTGCCCATGAAAGAATGTCGCCCTTCTTGGGTGTATTGCCGACTTCGTCAAGGTAACAAGCACAGGTGAATGCCTTGCTGTCTTTGATGCCGAGCTTTTTGAGCTGAGCCTCATAAGAATCCTGCATACCGTAGAGAATCTTATTGAAAATAAGCTTCTGAAGCGGATTGCACTTTACGTTTGTGTAATCGATAGGTCTGGGGTCAACTGTGAATGTCTCGTCAACCTTGAGTCCTGCATCGATAAGCTCCTGTGTGATATCAAACACGGGCTTAAGAACAGAGATACCAAAACTTGTAACAAGGTGACCCTTATTACCTGCAACGGGTACAAACTTTTCTGCACCGAAAGCATCACCGTAGAGGATGAGTGTTTTCATAACCTTTGCCAAAGTTTCACCCTTTGAGCCGTGAAGAATGGCAACCTCGTCATCAGTGAGCTTCATTTTGTAAGTGAAGTTTTCATTCATAATGATTTTCCTCCTCTTTATTTAAAGGTAAGTGTAAGCAATACTTGCCTATATCTTTTTCATTATATAATAAAGAAAACGCGATTTCAAGATAATATTGAAAAAGTTGTCATATTTTTGACAATCTTTTATACCTTTTTTCTGTTCGTTTACGTTTAAGGTAACGTTCCTACGCAACCCCGCTGCCGGAAACTTTACATTTGACTAAACAGGTGTAAATGTGGTATTATAAATTGATGTATTGTGCAAATAAATTGAAAAGGATGAGAAAAGTTGAGAAAAACTATTATTGAACCCAACGGACGTAATTTTCAATACTGGAAAGATATCTGGAATTACAGAGAACTTGCTCTTAACCTTGCAAAACGTGATATCACGGTACGTTACAAGCAGACAAGAATCGGTATCGGCTGGGCTATAATTGCTCCGATTATCAATGTTTTTGTAATGACTTTCATTTTCGGCAACCTTGCAGGTCTTGCTTCTGACGGTTCTGCCCCGTATTACATAATGGTTTATGCCGGTACAATTCCGTGGGGTCTTTTTTCAAAAGGTGTTACCAGTGCCGCAAATACTTTTATCACCAATGCCGCAATTATGAAAAAGGTTTATTATCCGAGAATTATATCTCCTCTCGGTGCTTCACTTGCACATATTATCGACAGTCTTATTGCAATGACTGTTCTTATAGCAATGATGTTTATTATGGGTTATTACCCATCAGTGAGATTTCTTCTTTTCCCTGTATTTTTCCTTCTTTGCCTTACACTCGGCACAGTTCTCGGTCTTTTCCTTTCTTCTTTCAATGTCAAATGGCGTGACCTTGCACAGATCATTCCCTTTGCAGTCTCTGTCGGTCAGTATCTGACCCCCGTTGCATATTCAATTGACACTATTCCTGAAAAATTTCGTCTTTTATATTCACTCAATCCCGCAACAGGCGTTATCAATGCATTTAAGTGGTGCATCATCAAAGATATGCCGTTTGATTGGACATCCTTTGTAATTGCACTTGTATGGATTGCTTTTCTTCTTCCGCTGAGCATTCACTTTTTCAGAAAAACCGAACGTACATTTGTTGACATTGTCTGACGGGAGGTAGTTTTATGAACGAAAAACCAATTGTATTAAAAATTGAAAACGTAAAAAAAAGATACAGAATAAAGCATATCGGCAAAAAGCCCGAAGGTAAGGTTGCACGTGCAAAACTTGCCGTCAAATCCTTTATAAATCCGAACCACAACAAGGAAGATTTCTGGGCTCTTAAGGGTGTTACCTTCAACGTTGAACAAGGTGAAAAAGTCGGTATTATCGGTAAAAACGGTGCAGGTAAGTCAACACTGCTTAAAATTATTTCAAGAATCACGGAACCGACAGACGGCAGAATTGAAATGCTCGGTAAAATATCATCGATGCTTGAGGTAGGTACAGGCTTCAATACAGAGCTTACCGGACGCGAAAACGTCTATCTCAACGGTGCGATCCTTGGTATGACAAAGGCTGAAATTGACGAAAAATTTGACGAAATTCTTGAATTTTCCGAAGTCGGCAAGTTTATAGACACGCCCGTAAAGCGTTATTCAAGCGGTATGTTTGTCCGCCTTGCGTTTGCCGTTGCATCTCACCTTGAGCCTGATATTCTTCTTGTTGATGAAGTTCTTGCCGTCGGTGACACACGTTTCCAGAAAAAATGTATAGATAAAATGCTCAGTATCGCTGCAAGCGGTAAGACTATTCTTTTTGTAAGCCACCAGATGAATACAATCCGACAGCTTTGTGACAGAGTTGTTGTTCTGCGTGAGGGTCAGGTTATTTTTGACGGTGATGTTGAAGAAGGTATACGCATTTATAACAGTGAAGCATATATGGAAAAACAGAACCACTATGATTTCACTGACCTTACACGTATTCCCGGCTATAACCTCGACAAAGCCGAAGTTCTTTCTCTGGACGTTCTGCAGAATGAATCGTGCATTTACACTGCCGATGAACCTATTGAACTTAAGGTAAGAATCAAAACAAAAGTTGAAAATATTGGTGATTTGTCGTTCAGAATGCTTATCTGGCAGGCTGACGAGACTCCGATAGAGGTCTGCTTTACAGACACTTTTGCAAACATCAATTCAATCGGCGAATTTGACATCGGAATTACAATAAACAAGCACAACCTCGGTCCCGGAGTATACAAAGCAACGCTTATTCTTTCCGGCGGAACTTCAAAGGCTAACAGTGAAAATCTTGATTATATTTATCCAGCATTTGTTTTTGAAGTTCTTCACGCAAACGGCACTTCACAGAGTTGGCCGAGACAGTGGGGCTGGTGCCACTTTGACGATGTTGATGTTAAATTACTCGATGGTGGTGAACAATGATGAAATACGCTTTTTATTCCCACGGCGGTTCACAGAATCACGGTTGTGAAGCGATAGTCCGTACTCTTTCTTCAATGATTAAGAACGAGAAGCCTGATTCTTACATAAAGCTTTACACCTTTAACAAAAATGAAGACGAAAAAGCAGGTCTTTCCCTGATTGACGAAACAGAGGAGTTTAACTATTCAAAAAATCCTGAAAATATCAGCTTTAAAGATAAGATTAAAATTTCACTTTATTCAAAACAGTCACAGAAAAAGGCCGATGAGTTTTACTACTCTATCTCCTGCCGCAATCCGTCACTTAATAATAACGACGTTTACATCTCGGTCGGTGGCGACAATTACTGCTACGGTGACGGCCATATTGCAAAAGCAATGAACACCACCCTGCGTTCCTTGGGTAAAAAAACGGTTCTCTGGGGTTGCTCAATCGGTGAGAACGATATGACTCCCGATAAAATTGAGGATCTTAAAGGCTTTGACCTGATTGTTGCAAGAGAAACTTTTTCATACGATGCCCTTATTAAAAACGGTATCAACAGGAACACCGTTCTTTATCCCGACTCTGCGTTTCTTCTCCCTGTTGACGAGGAGATGAAAAATAAGTTTGAGGTCAAGGATCATACTGTCGGAATAAATATCAGCAACTTTGTCTACCCGGACAATTGCGACGAAAATCATCCTGCTAAAAAGGCTGTTTATTCGCTTATCCGCTATATTCTTGACGAAACCGATCTGAACATTTTGCTTATTCCCCACGTTACGAGGAACAACGCGTGCGACTGCAAAACTCTCAGCGAGATTTACGATAAATTCAAGTGCGGGAGAATCGACATTGTCGGCGGAGAATACTCTGCAACAGAATACAAGAGCATTATTTCACGTTGCGAAATGTTCATCGGTGCAAGAACGCACGCAACAATTGCTGCATACAGCACCTGTGTACCGACACTCGTTATCGGATACAGCATAAAATCAAAGGGAATTGCCAACGATATTTTCGGCACTTATGACGGTTACGTTTTTCCTGTTGAGGAATTGAGCGACAGTGACCGATTTATAGAAATCTTTAAAAATTTTTATTCAAAAAACAACGAAATCAGAGAATATCTTAAAAACTTTATGCCTGATTACATAAAGAAGGCAGAAAATTCAATTAAAGAGCTTTTTAAAATATAAAAAAATACCTGCAATATCTTAAAAAATTTTGTAATTTTACTTGATATATAAAGTAAAATATATTATAATAAATAGGATATTGCAGGCGATTTAGTCGAAGCATTATTTCAGTCATGTGGTGTGTTGGTCCTGTGCGACGGGGTGCCACGAACCATGTCAGGCGGGGAACCGAGCAGCATTAAGAGGTTAACACCGTGCGACACAGTCCGGCCTGCACACCATATGACTGAGGTAATGCTTCTTAATTTTTTTGAAAAGTGGTGAGTTTTTTGTACAGAGTCCTTTACCGTAAATGGAGACCGCAGACCTTCGCCGACGTTGTCGGTCAGGAGCATATAACATCAACTCTTGCCCACGAAGTTGAATCGGGTAAGGTTTCTCACGCTTATCTTTTTACAGGTTCGAGAGGTACGGGTAAAACTACTTGTGCAAAGATTCTTGCCAAAGCTGCAAACTGTCTGAATCCCGTTGACGGCAATCCGTGCAACGAGTGCTCCGTCTGTAAAGGGCTTGATGACGGTACAATTCTTGATGTTATAGAAATTGATGCTGCAAGTAACAACGGTGTTGATAATATCCGTGACCTCAGAGAAGAGGCAAACTATACCCCCGTTCACACCAGATACCGTGTGTATATCATCGACGAGGTGCATATGCTTTCAATCGGTGCTTTCAACGCACTGCTTAAAACTCTTGAGGAACCTCCTGCACACGTTAAGTTTATACTTGCGACAACAGAAGTTCACAAACTTCCTGCAACAATTCTTTCAAGATGTCAGCGTTTTGACTTTCACAGAATCACACCCGAAAACATTTCATCACGTCTTAATTATGTAGCAGAGTGTGAAAATATTGAGCTTGACGACGATGCATCTGTTCTTATTGCGAGAATTGCAGACGGTGCGATGCGTGATGCTCTCTCAATTCTTGACAGATGCTCCGGTATAACAAACCATGTTACGAGCGAAGTTGTCAGCAATGCAGCAGGACTTGCAGGTAAAGATTACCTTTTTGATCTGGTTGAAAATATCAATGAAAATAATCCGTCCGAAGTTCTTTCAATCGTTGCAAAACTTCACAATGATTCCTGCGATATGGAAAGACTCTGCACAGAGCTTATAAACCATTACCGCAACATGATGATAATAAAAACCGTCAAAAATCCGCAGAAACTTATTGTTTGCACGGATATTGACTTTGAACTTTATAAAAAGCAGGCTGAGAAAACAACTCTTTTCAAAGTTCTTTCCTGTATTTCTACACTTGAAGAGTGCTCGTCAATGCTGAAATCCTCTTCAAACAAGCGTACGGAAATGGAAATGAGTGTTGTTAAATTATGCATTCCTGATCTTTCTAATGACAACACTGCTATTCTTGAAAGAATTGAGCGTCTTGAAAATATGTTAAAAGACGGCAAGGTTGTTGTTTCGGAAAAAACAGAAGCTAAACGTGAAGAAAAACCTGATCCTACCCCTGCACCTGTGCAGAAAGAAGAAAAAAAGGAAGAAATTCCTCTTCCTCCCCTACCCACGGAACCTGAAAAAACACTTGATACGGATACACCATCAGATGTCAGCGTTCTTTTCACAAGCTGGGGAGAAGTTCTTGAAAAACTCAATGTTACAGACAAGCCTCTTCTGGGTATTCTCGGAACAACTTCTTCCGCTTATGTCAGAGGTGAGTTTATTCTTATCAAATGTGACAATCCTGTTTTTTCAGAGTTTATCCGTCAGGGTAACCATGCAAATGCAATTAAAATTGCTGCTTATGAAGTCACAGGTAAAAAATTCCGTCTCGGAATTTATAAGTCAGATGAAAAGAAAACCAACACCAACGATCCGCTTGCAGACCTGGTTAATAAAATAAACAATCTTTAAGGTGTGAATTATCATGAGTAACGACAAAAAACCGTTAATCAGTATAATTGTCCCGTCTTTTAATGAAGAAAAAAATATTGCACGTTGTCTTGAAAGTATTCTCAATCAGACTTTTTCTGATTTTGAAGTGCTTTGCGTTGATGATAACAGTGAAGACAGCACTTTTAAGATTATCAGTAAATATTCGGAAAAAGACAGCAGAATAAAGCCTCTCAGAAATCCGGGAAAAGGTGTTTCCTCTGCCCGTAATTTCGGTATTGAGAATGCAAACGGTAATTATATAGGTTTTGTCGATTCGGATGATTTTATTCAACCGCAGATGTATGAATTTCTTTTAAAAGCAATTAAAGAAAATGATTGTAAAATTTCCGTCTGTCGGTATGAAAAAACCTCAGAATTTAAAGTTAAAAATTTTAATTATAACTGCCGCGAATGTTTCAGCGAAGAATTTATCAACTTTTATGATATGAATTTAGTTGAGAAAAATGAGCTTACGCTTACATCTGCGTGTATGAAACTTATCAGTAAAGACTTAATTGATAAGAGTGAAAAATTTTCTGATTATAAAATCGGTGAAGACACAGTTTTCTGCGCCGATTTGTGGATAAATGCAGGTAAAATTTTTCTCGTCGACTCCCCTCTTTACTGCTACTATACAAACACTGAAAGCGTCAGCTATACAGAGGTGTGGCACGAGAAATGGTTTGACCTGATTGAGACGCGTTTTATAGCTTTTGAAAAATTTTCAGCTTTGAAAAATTCTCTTACTTCTTCATTCTATCTTGAAAGAGGTATGAAGCTTCTTCTTTCCTACCGATTTAATATTAAAGGAACACCTAATGAAGAAAAATTCAGAAAACCTATAAAAAATTATTTTAAAAAATATATTGCATCTTATTTAAAATGCAATGACATTTCTATAAAAAATAAATTATTTGTTTCCGTCTTTTTTATTTTCCCGTTTCTCTATACGGTATTCAGAAAAATGACGGACAGCACTCTTTAATATGAAAGGATAATGAAAAAATGAAAGCAAGAATTCCAAACGCACCCAACCAGGGTAATATGATGAAGCAGATTCAGAAAATGCAGGAAGATATGGAACGTATCCAGGCAGAAGTTGAAGCAAGTGAATATACTGCTTCTGTCGGCGGCGGTGCTGTTGAAGTAACTGTCAACGGTTCACACGAAGTTCTTTCAATCAAAATGCAACCTGATGTAGTTGACCCTGAAGATATTGAAATGCTTGAAGATCTTCTTATTTCTGCACTTAACGAAAGTATCCGTAAGGCAAACGATGCAATGGAAAAAGGTATGGAAAAGGCTAAGGGCGGCCTTTCAATCCCGGGTCTTTTCTGATGGCACGCAACGTTGTACCTCTTGCCAACCTTATTGAGCAGTTTGAACGTCTGCCCGGTATAGGACATAAAAGTGCACAAAAATTAGCTTTTCATATTCTTAATATGACAGATGCTGAAGCAAAGAGATTTGCCGACACTATTATGCTCGCACACGAGAAGATTCACCGCTGCTCTGTATGCTGTGACCTTACAGACTCAGATATCTGTAACATCTGCCTTGACGAAAAAAGAGATCACTCAGTTATCTGCGTGGTTGAAAATTCAAAGGATGTTATAGCAATTGAACGTACACGCGAGTTTAACGGTATGTATCACGTGCTTCACGGCTCAATTTCTCCTATGAACGGCATAGGTCCTGATGAAATTACGATAAAAGAACTCCTCAGCAGACTTTCTGACGATACTGTTGAAGAAATTATCATGGCAACTAATCCCACCGTTGAGGGAGAAGCAACTGCGATGTATATTTCACGTCTTATAAAACCCCTCGGCATCAGAGTTTCACGTCTTGCTTACGGTGTTCCTGTCGGTGCCGATCTTGAATATGCCGATGAAATTACACTCACAAGGGCTATTGAAGGAAGACAGATTTTATAAAAAGGTTTTATATTTATATAACTTCTTTTCCACACTTTCTTCAACATTCTTTCCACAACATTCCACACTTTCCACAGTGACTTTTATTTAACAGTTTTTTCCACAAATTATAAACAACCCGACTGTTTAAAATTTTTGCTGAAAAACCTTGATGATACAAGCATCCGGCAACTTTCCACACTTTAAACAGCCCCTACTACTACTACTTAAATATATATATAATATATTATTAAATTTCCTGAACGGAGGAATAACAATGAAATTCGTCTGCGAAACTTCAACACTCTCAACAGCTTGCCAGAACGTGCAGAGAGCAGTTTCTGCAAAGTCATCAATACCGGGTACTGAGGGTATTCTTATCAAAGCTGCCAACAGCGAACTTAACCTTACCGGTTATGACCTTGAAATCGGCATCAATACAACAATTTATGCAAAAATTGAAGAAGCCGGTTCAATTGTTCTTAATGCTAAGGTACTTTGCGAAATTCTTCGCCGTATTCCTAACCAGACAGTTACAATCGAATGTGACGAGAGAAATTTTGCAGTTATCCGCAGTGGCGATATAAAATATGAGATTATGGGTATCTCTGCAGAAGATTATCCCGAATTACCAACTGTTCAGGGCGGATTTTCAATTGAAATTAACAGAAAACTTCTTTCTGAAATGGTTAAACAGACAATTTTTGCTGTTGCAGTTACAGATGCAAAGGTTGTTTATACCGGAATCAGATTTGAAATATCCGACGGTGAATTAAAACTTATCGCCGTTGACGGATTCAGAATGGCTATCCGTACAGAAAAAATAGATTATAACGGCGAAGATATGACATTCATTGTTCCCGCAAAAACAATGTCCGAAATTATTAAACTTTCTGTTGAAGATGCGGAAAATGAAGACAGCATTGTTTCGCTGAGCCTCGGTAACCGTCATATTATTTTTGAAGTTAACGGATACAGCATTATTTCACGTCTTCTTGAAGGTGAATTCCTTAACTATAAGTCAACTATTCCTGTTTCTGTTTCAACAAGTGTTGAAGTTGATACAAGAAGCCTGATTGACAGTATTGAAAGAACATCACTTATTATTACAGACAGAACAAAGAGCCTTATCAATTGCGTTTTTGATACTGATTTTATCAGAATTTCAAGTATTGCAGCACTCGGTACGGCTAACGATAAAGTTCCTGCAGATGTTGAGGGTAACAGAGTAGAAATCGGTTTCAATAACCGTTATCTCCTCGATGCACTCAAGGCTTGCAACACCGACAGAGTCAAGATTCAGCTCAACGGTGCAATTTCACCTATTCTTATCCTTCCGACAGAGGGTGAAAGCTTTATTTTCCTTGTTCTTCCCGTGAGGTTGAAGAAAAATGATTGATAAAAGAAAAATAAGATTAAAAATAAAAGAAAAACCCGTTGTCCGGAAAAGTATTCATACTGAATTTATCCGACTTGATGCATTTTTGAAGCTCTGTGATGCTGTTCAGTCAGGCGGTCATGCAAAAATTGTTATCCAGGATGGAGAAATAAAGGTAAATAACGAGGTTTGCACCCAGAGAGGTAAAAAACTTCATCCGGGTGATAAAGTAGAATTTGAAAATACGGTTTACGAGATAGTTTGATATGAATATTGAAAACCATGTAATCAAAAATTTTCGAAACATCGAGCATATTGAAATTGAACCTGTGAACGGAATTAACGTAATTTATGGCGAAAACGGTCACGGTAAGACTAATATTATCGAAAGTATATGGTTGTTCACAGGTTGCAACAGTTTCAGGACAAGAAAAAATACTGAACTTATCAAAAAAGACTCTGATTTTTCGGAAATTTATATGGATTTCTTTTCTTATGAAAGACAGCAGAATGCAAAACTGATTATCGAAAGTCAGAAAGAGGCATATCTTAACGGTATCAGACAGATCTCACCGAGAAAATTTTTAGGAGAATTTCAGGCGGTGGTTTTTTCACCGTCTGTTCTTTCTGTTATAAAGGACGGTCCGTCGGAAAAGAGAAAATTTCTCGACATCGCAATAAGCCTTGTGAGGCCGAATTACGCTGTTTTACTTTCAAAGTATAACAAGGCTGTCTTCCAGCGTAATGCGCTTTTAAAGCAGATAAATCAAACCTCGCGCGGTGAAGATTTACTATTCGCCTTTAATGAGGAAATTGCCCGTTATGGCGGTCGTATCATTGATTACAGATTGAATTATATAAATGATTTAAAAGAATTTTCTGCTGATGTTTACAGAGAAATTTCTTCCGACCGTGAGCAGATGGAGGTTTTATATCTCAATTCTTTAAAAGAAACAGGTACAAACGCAAACGAATGGGCAGAAATTATTTATAATGAGTCTGTTAAAAATCATAAAAAAGATATTATGCGTCTTGCAACAAGTGTCGGTCCGCATAAGGATGACCTTAACATTATGCTCAGCGGTATGGATGCACGAAGTTACGGTTCGCAGGGTCAGCAGCGTTCTTGTGCATTGGCTCTTAAATTAAGTGAAGCATCTATTCTCAGAAAGTATTCCGGTGAACAACCGATTGCTTTGCTTGACGATGTTATGAGTGAGCTTGACGGTAAGAGACAAAAATATCTTATAAAATATTTTGACGGTTGGCAGGTATTCGTTACCTGCTGTGACAGGTCACATTTGAGAAAAATTAAGTCAGATAAAACATTTAAAATTGCTGACGGAAAAGTAAAAAAATAAAGGGTGAGATTATGTTTTTGCATCTTGGTCAGGATACAATTATAAAAACAGATGAAATCATTGGAATATTTGACCTTGATACATCAACTGTTATGAAATCAACCCGTGATTTTCTTTCTATGATGTCAAAAGCAAAAAGAGTTGTTAATGTAAGTTTTGAATTACCAAAATCTTTTATTCTTACTTATGACGGAAAGACCAAAGAAAAAACTATGTACATCTCCCCTATTTCAAGTGTAACTTTGTTAAAGCGAATTGAAAATGTAAATTATATTAAGGAATAAAAAAAGCAGTAACTTTCGGTTGAAAGCTACTGCTTAATTTTTTGTATAACTTATTTAATAATATCTGTACCCATGTACGGAACAAGAACTTCAGGAATTGTTACTGTGCCGTCCTCATTCTGGAAGTTTTCGAGGATTGCTGCAACTGTTCTGCCGACTGCAACACCTGAACCGTTAAGTGTGTGAACAAGCTGTGTCTTTGCTTTCGGATCTTTTTTAAATCTGATTGCAGCACGGCGTGCCTGGAAATCTTCAAAGTTTGAGCAGGAAGAAATCTCAACATATCTGCCGTAAGAAGGCATCCATACTTCAATATCATAAGTCTTTGCTGATGAGAAACCGATGTCACCTGTTGAGAGGCATACAACTCTGTGAGGAAGACCGAGAAGCTGAAGAACTCTTTCTGCATCGTTTGTAAGTTTTTCGAGCTCATCATAAGAAGTTTCGGGGTCAACAAACTTAACAAGCTCAACTTTATTAAACTGATGCTGACGGATAAGACCTCTTGTATCACGTCCTGCTGAACCTGCCTCTGCACGGAAGCATGCAGAATAAGCACAATAGCTGATAGGAAGTTTACTGCCGTCAATAATTTCATCCCTGAGCATATTTGTTACAGGAACTTCTGCTGTAGGAATAAGGAAGAAATCGTCAGTTGTTTTGAATGCATCTTCTTCAAACTTAGGAAGCTGACCTGTACCTGTCATTGAAGCACGGTTTACAAGGAACGGAGGAAGAACTTCTGTATATCCGTTCTCAGTATGAGTGTTAAGGAAGAAGTTTATAATAGCTCTTTCAAGACGTGCACCGAGTCCTTTGTAGAAATGAAAACGTGTGCCTGTAACTTTTGCAGCTGTTTCCGGATCAAGAATGCCAAGATCTGCGCCGATATCCCAATGTGCTTTTGGCTCAAAGCTGAATTCTCTGGGTTCACCGTAACGGCGGATTTCAACGTTTTCGCTGTCATCCTTACCCTGAGGAACACTTTCGTTCGGAACATTCGGGAACTCATACATAATTGTTTTCTGCTTCTTGTCAAGTTCAGCGATAGCAGCATCGTTTGCTTTAACTTTTTCCTTGATCTCGTTCATACGAGCCATAATTTCGGAAATGTCTCCGCCGGCTTTTTTGATCTGAGGAATCTGCTTGCTTGCTGAATTCTGCTCCTGTTTCATTGCATCAGTAATCTGCATAAGCTCGCGACGCTCAACGTCAATTGCAAGAACTTCGTCAACAAGTGCGTCCATGTCTTTATTTCTCGACTTCATCGCTGCCTTGACCAAGTCGGGATTTTCTCTGATTAGTTTGATATCTAACATTTTTATCACTCCTGATAAATATTATTTTCCGTAATTTTCAAGGTTTAATGCAAGACTCTTAAGGTCAGATTCATCAAAGAATTCAATCTCAAGTATTCCTGCACCTTTCTTACCTGCGGGTTTAATTTTAATCTTTCTGCCAAGATTGTTTTTTAGTGCAAGTTCAACTTCACTGAAAAACTTTTCTTTCTTCTTCTCAGGTTTCGGTTCTTTGGGTGCTTTCTTTGAAAGTTTCACAAGCGCCTCAATCTGACGGACAGAAATATCCTCTTTTATAATCATATTTGCAGTTGCAATCATATCCTCAGTTTTTTCAAAACCGAGCAATGCTCTTGCGTGGCCTGCAGATATAAGATTATTTTTAATCATTTCCTGAATTTCTTCCGGAAGCTTTAAAAGACGAAGAGAGTTTGCAATCGCAGGACGGGATTTACCGACTTTTTCTGCCGCTTCTTCCTGAGTTATTTTAAGCTCTTTCATCATATAACTGTATCCGAGTGCTTCTTCAAGCGGATTAAGATCTTCACGCTGAAGATTCTCAACCATCGCAATTTCAATAGTTTCCTCGTCTGTCAGTTCTTTAATAATAACAGGTACTTCACTTAACCCTGCAATTCTTGCCGCACGCCAACGTCTTTCACCTGCTACAAGCTGATAGCCGCCGTTTGTTAAAGGACGGACAACAAGGGGCTGAAGAACACCGTGTTGAGAAATGCTGTCTGCAAGCTCAGATAAAGCCTTTTCGTCAAAAATCTTTCTCGGCTGGTCATGGTTAGGCTCAATTTCCATTAGTTTGAGTTTATTTGTCGAAGCATTTATCTCTTCAACAGAATTATCGACAAAGAGAGATTCGAGTCCCCTGCCCAGACCGTTTCTTTTAACTGCCATTAAATCTTAACCTCCTTGCCGTTCAGTTTTAAAAATTCATTTGCAAGTGCATCATAAGCAAGTGCACCTTTGGAATTTTTATCATAATATGCAATCGGTAAGCCGTAACTCGGAGCTTCAGAAAGCTTTACATTACGCGGAATTACCGTTGTATATACTTTTCTCGGGAAAAACTTTTTAAGCTCATCAACAACCTGATGTGTGAGGTTAAGTCTGCCGTCAAACATTGTAAGAAGGACACCTTCCATATCAATCAACGGATTATAGAGTCTTTTTACCTGACGGATCGTTGCCATAAGCTGTGAAAGACCTTCAAGTGCATAGTATTCGCATTGAATCGGAACAAGAACGGTATCTGCCGCACAAAGAGCATTGAGTGTGAGCAGACCAAGCGACGGTGGACAATCAAGAAAAATAAAGTCAAAACTGTCCTTTATAAGCGCAAGGGAATTTTTAAGTTTTGCCTCTCGCCTGTTCATGTCAACAAGTTCAAGCTCTGCACCTGCAAGATTCATACTCGACGGAAGTACCCAAAGGTTATCAAATTCCGTTTTAATCATAGTTTTTTCTATTTGTAATGAATTTACAAGCACATCGTATGATGAATTTTTGAGTTCTCGTTTGTTTACACCGAGTCCGCTTGTTGCATTGCCCTGAGGATCGATATCTGCAAGCAGAACACGGTAACCTTTAGCAGCAATGCTTGCCGCAAGATTGACTGTGGATGTAGTTTTACCTACACCACCCTTCTGATTAACAACTGCTATCGTTTTTGCCATTTATATCTACTCCAAAAAATAGTAAATTACATTTATATTGTAGATTTTAATTATAACACAAAGATTTTAAAAATTAAAGTGTAAAAACACATTTTTTATAAAAACATAAATGTTTCACGTGAAACAGGGTTACTGCTCCCCTTTTTAAGTTTCACGTGAAACATTCTACTGTACCTGAGGTTTATTTATCTTCACAATGTATTCTATATATTCTTCAGTCTCATTTTTTGTGGCTTTTGCATTGATTCCGCTTTTGCGCATGGTACTAACAGCGTGGTTCAAGGTATTTATAAATATTCGTACGTCTTTAAAAACCATTACCTTCTTCCCCTTTTTCTCTTTATCGGGATTTTTTGTAAGAATATCGCATATTAACTGTTCTGTTGCACTCACGCTTAGTCCCTGCTCGACAATTGAGTCTGTTACCTGTTCCATAAGTGCAGTTGTCGGCAACCGTAATAATGCGCGCGCGTGACGCTCAGTAAGACCGTAAATCATTATATTATAACGTATTTCATCCGGCAGACGCAGAATACGCAATTTATTTGATAATGCAGATTGTGATTTACCAAGTTTGCGTGAAACTTCGTCCTGAGTTAATCCGAAACCTTTAATAAGTCTTTCTATAGCCATTGCTTCCTCAAAAAAATGAAGATTTTCCCTTTGCAGATTTTCAATCACAGCAAGCAATGCTGATTTCTCCTCATCTATATCAATTATAATTGAAGGAATTGCCGAAAGTCCTGCCATTTTGCATGCACGCAGTCGACGTTCACCGGAAATAAGCTCATATCTTCCGTTTTCCTTACGTCTGACAGTAATAGGTTGTAAAAGCCCGTTATGATGTATACTTTCAGCAAGACCCTCAAGGTCGTCCCAATTGAAATTCTTTCTGGGCTGATGAGGGTTTGGTAATATCATACGTGCAGGTATAAGTACAACCTCGTTGCTCTTTTTAAGATTGTTACGGTTTTTAAGCATAAAAAACCTCCCTTAAGTTTGCCAAATATAATTTAGCACTCTTAAAAGAGGTTGTCCAACATTTTTCGTTGACGTAAAATACGATTTTTTTATTAGATTCTGCTTTATGCGAGAGGTTTTTTTGAAATCTGTGCCGAAGCACGGGGATATTTTGGCGGAGTCTGCGATATTTTCTTTGTCACAATGATGCATCTTTCACCACAGTTTTCAATATCGAGATGGCAAACCTTGTCGATTTCACCGCCAAGAAGTTTTATAGCACCTTTTGCTGAATCAAGTTCTTCGTCAGCCTTTGCAGCTTTCATCGGTGCGAAGATACCGCCGACCTTTACAAAAGGCATGCAATATTCGCTGAGTGTGTTCATATTTGCAACTGCACGGGCTGTTACAAGGTCAAACTGCTCACGGTAAGTCTTTTCTTTACCTGCAAGTTCTGCACGTGAATGAAGAATCTCTGCGTCAAGTCCGATTTCGTCAAGAACACTTTGAATAAAGTTAAGACGCTTGTTGGTACCGTCCATAAGAGTGATTTTTATATCAGGACGGGCAATCAGAAGCACAACACCCGGAAAACCTGCACCTGTACCGACGTCAATTACTTTTGCACCTTGATTTATATCAACAACCGTAAGAAGGCTGAGACTATCTACAAAATGCTTATAAACCATCTCATCCGGCTCAGTAATAGCTGTCAGATTGAGTGTTTTGTTTGTTTCAACAATCATTTCAGCATATTTATCAAAACGTGAGAGCGCAGTTTCATCGAGAACTATGCCTATTTTTTCGGCTTCGGTCTTTAAAAGGGTAGTGTTAATCATTTTCTGCACTCCTTTTCAAGGTAAATAAGCAAAACAGATATGTCTGAAGGGCTTACACCGGAAATTCGTGAAGCCTGGCCGATATTATGAGGACGGATTTTAGAAAGTTTTTCTCTTGCTTCCAGACGCAATCCGTGGATTGAGTTGTAATCTGTGTCCTCAGGAAGTATTTTTACCTCAAGACGATGCATTTCATCAACCTGTGCCTGCTGTCGTTTGATGTAACCCTCATACTTGATATCAATTTCAACCTGTTCAAAAATTTCACGGGGGAGGGTAGGCCTATCTTTATCAAACGGGGTAAGCAGGTCATAATTCAGCTGAGGACGTTTAATAAGATCAGCATAACGTACACCTGAGTTAAGAGGAGATGTTTCACGTGAAACAAGCAGCTTGTTTATCTCTTCGCCCGGAGAAATCACAAGGTTTTGCACACGGTTTTTCTCAATATCGATAAGCTCGAGTTTTTTAAGGTATTTCTGATATCTCTCTTCGCTGATAAGACCGATTTCATATCCGATTGGTGTCAGACGGCGGTCAGCATTATCCTGACGAAGCAGAAGTCTGTATTCAGAACGTGATGTCATCATTCTGTAAGGGTCTGAACAACCCTTTGTAACAAGGTCGTCAATAAGTGTTCCTATATATGAGCCTGAACGTTCAAGAATAAGTGGTTCTTTACCTAATATCTTGTGTGCGGCATTAATACCTGCAACAAGACCTTGTGCTGCAGCTTCTTCATAACCTGAAGAACCGTTGAACTGTCCTGCACCGAACAGGCCACTGTAATCGTTAAATTCAAGGCTCGATTTAAGTGCGAGAGGGTCAACACAGTCGTACTCGATCGCATAGGCAGTGCGCATTGTCTCTGCGTTTTCAAGTCCGGGGATAGAACGGATAAATTTTAACTGAACATCTTCAGGCAAGGATGAGGAGAGTCCCTGGAGATACATTTCCTCAGTGTTTTTGCCACAAGGTTCTATAAAAATCTGATGACGTTCTTTTTCTGCAAAACGTACTATTTTATCCTCAATGCTCGGGCAGTATCTCGGACCTTTTCCGTCAATTTTTCCGCCATAAAGAGGGGAGCGATGCAGATTCTGAAGAATTATGTCCTTTGTTTCGAGATTTGTATATGTAACATAGCAGGGGAGTTTGTTCTGAACTTCGCAATTGCAGTCAAAAGAGAACGTAACTATATTCTCATCGCCCACTTGAATTTCTAATTTAGAAAAATCAACTGTTTTTCTGTTTACTCGTGAAGGTGTTCCTGTTTTAAACCGACGTGTAGGCAGACCGAGATTCTTCAGCGCAACACCAAGTTTGTTTGCCGGGAACATTCCGTCAGGTCCGCTTTCATAGGAAACATCACCGACATATACTTTACCTGCAAGGAATGTACCTGTTGCGAGTATAACGCAATCTGCAGTGTAAATTGCCTCAAGGTGAGTTTTAACCTGCCACGTGCCATCTTCAAGCTGACACAGGTCAGTTATCTCAGCCTGACGAAGGTCAAGATTATCCTGAAGTTCGAGTACGTGTTTCATATAATCGGAATAAAGTCTGCGGTCAATCTGCGCACGAAGACTGTGCACTGCAGGGCCTTTGCCGAGATTGAGAATACGACTCTGCAGGGTATTGGCATCAGCTGCCTTGCCCATTTCACCGCCAAGAGCATCAATTTCACGTACAAGGTGACCCTTTGATGTGCCTCCGATGGACGGATTGCATGCCATATTGCCGACCCAGTCAAGATTTATTGTAAAAACGCAGGTGTCACATCCGAGACGTGCGGCAGCAAGACCGGCTTCAATGCCTGCGTGGCCTGCACCGATAACTGTAACCTGATACTTTTTTGCAAAATATTCCATAATATTCCTTTACTTTCCTACACAGAATTGTCTGAAAACTTCATCAACAACAGCTTCACTTGCTTTTTGTCCCGTCAGTTCAAGAAGGGAAGCAATTGCACCGTCAATACAAACACCGATTGCATCAAGTGTAAGACCGAAATCAATGGCTTCGAGTGCTTCATTCAGGCTTTGTGACGCATTTTCGCAACAAAGACGCTGTCTTTCATTAGCAAGCATTGCCGCAGAAGTGTCAAAATCCTTTGTACCGATTAAAGTTGCGACTGTATCGCATAAATTATCGTATCCGTCACCGTCTTTTGCAGAAATAGCAACACATTTGCCGAGATTATTTTCTATAACAGAAATATCAGCCTTACAGTCGAGGTCTGTTTTATTTATAATCGGTATAACAGTTTTGCCTTTGCACATTCCGATGAGTTCGATGTCTTCGTCGGAAAGCTCCCTCGAAAGGTCAAAAACAGCAAAAATGACGGCTGCTCTTTCTAATTTTTTACGGCTGCGGTCAACACCGATTTTTTCAACTATATCTCCCGTGTCTCTCATACCTGCAGTGTCCGAGAGACGAAGAATACAACCGTTAAGGTTGACAGTTTCTTCAACAACGTCTCGTGTTGTACCTTCAACTGCAGTAACAATTGAACGGTCATAGCCTGTAAGAAGATTCATAAGTGTGCTTTTACCGACATTCGGTTTGCCGACAATTGCCGCATCAACACCTGTCGTAACTGCCATTCCGCAGTCAAAGCGTGAAAGCAGGTTGTTTATTTCGTCAAGTGCAGTCTGTACTGTATTTCTGAGGTTTGCATCGTCAATTTCTTCAATCTCTTCATCCGGATAATCCACCCAGGCGGCAAGATGCGCTGCTACAGAGAGAAGAGAAGCGTTGATTTCTTCAATCTTTCGGCTAAGAGAGCCTTCAAGCAGATTATAAGCAGCATTTGCACCCTGTTCACCCTGTGCAGAGATGAGCGACATTACACCTTCTGCTTTTGAAAGATCCATTTTGCCGTTTAAAAAGGCTCTTTTTGTAAATTCACCGGGGGCGGCAGGGGAGGCACCGTTGGAAAGTACAAGGCGAAGCACCTTTTTTGTCAGGAAAACACCGCCGTGGCAGTTAATTTCAACAACATTTTCACCTGTGTAACTGTGAGGTGCTCTGAAAACAAGGCAGATTGCTTCATCAACAGCATTTTCACCGTCAAAAATTCTGCCGTAATGTGTTTTATAACCCTCAGATTCTGTGAGAGGCTTACCGGAAAAAGCCTTGAAAACTCTATCAGTAATTTCTATAGCTTTTTCGCCCGATATTCTTATAATTCCAACGCCGCCTGTACCCATAGGCGTGGATATGGCGGCGATAGTTGTCTTTTCTGTCATAATTTTGTTTCCTTATATAACAAGATTTACATTTATGCCCTCAAGACGCTTCGCAATCCGATGAAAAGCAGACTTTGCAGGGGATTTTGTAAGATTCTGCATACCTGTAACCGAACAGTAGGAAAGTTTTCTGTCCTCAGGCACAACACCGATAAGCTGAAGCACGGTTGCATCAATAACTTCGTCAATGTTGAGGTAATGACCCTGAGTTGTAAGTTTTTTATTGAAACGGTTGATGATAAGGCGAATGTTTTCAAGTCCCATTGAATAAAGGATGTCGCCCGTATACTGACCGACACGTACACATACTTCATCGGGAGTGGAAACTATAATTGCTTCATCCGCACACTCGGCAGCTAACCTGAAACCGCCGCTTACACCAGCAGGAGCGTCAAAAAGAATGTAGTCAAACTGTTTATCGTAGATATTTATAATTTTTTTAATTGCGTCTGCAGTATAATTTTCGTCAAAAGATGTGGGGGCAACAAGGAGTTTAGGACCGATTGTTGAACGCAGGGCGGTCATAGGCTCACAAGTTTCGTTTATAACATCGCCCCAGTTGAAAATTCCCGTATCATCAGCAGCAAGAATAAGGTCAAGGCAACCCATACCTATGTCGAAATCGATAACAAGAGTGTTGAATCCGATATCACAGAGTGCAATTGCAAGTCCTGCGGTCAGCGATGACTTGCCGACACCGCCTTTGCCTGAAGCGAGAATTATTTTTTTAGCCATAAATCCACCACCTTAGTGAAGTAATGCGGAATTGACGTTGCCGTTATCGTTGTCTTCTTCTCCTGTGACGGGAGCAGTTTCGTCTTCAAAGTAATAGTTGTAAATATCACAAGCTACAGGAGCACAGCTGCCGCCGGAGGTCGCACCTTCAATTGCAACTGCAATGGCAATTTCAGGGTTATCGTACGGTGCAAAAGAAATATTGAAACCGTTTGTATATGTTTTCTTAACGCCGTTGAAGGTTTTATCAACCTGAGAAGTACCTGTCTTACAGGCGACGGCAATATCGAGCTTACCGAAAGTGTTAAGGCACGAGCCGTTTGTAACAACAAGTCGCATACCCTCATGAACTGTACGGATATTTTTTTCCGAAAATCCTGTTTCAACAACAACCTCAGGTTCTTTTTCAAGAATTGACATCGTGTTATCGGAAGAAAGGATTGATTTTATAATATGTGCCTTATAGCGCGTACCGCCGTTGGCAACAGTTGCAACGTAGTTACACAGCTGCAGCGGAGTAAAGAGGTTACCTGCCTGTCCGATAGCGGACTGGAGTGAGAAACCGGGCAACCATGTCTGTCCGATAGAAGTACGAAAACTAGGTGAGTCAAGAATGCCTGTATTTTCTGCAATTTCGATACCTGTCGGCTGACCGAGACCAAGCATTTCACGGTACATATTCATCTTATCGATACCGAGTTGTTCTCCGCCGTAGTAATAGAAATATGAGTTACATGAGTCCTGGAGTGCGGTACGTACGTTAATTGATCTGTTTGCGTGGTTAATCTGACAGACAAACTGATGACCGAGGAAATTATAGGCATAACCGCAGTGTTTTGTATCTGTTTCAGTTGCAATACCCTCTTCAAGGCAGGCAATTGCCGTTGAAACCTTTGCCGTTGAACCCGGAGCATAAGTACTTAAGGTAGCACGGTTGTAAAGAGGGGAATTTGGATTTTTTGCAAGTTTATTATAATCTTCATAATATGTTGAAAGGTTATAGGACGGATACGAGGCCATAGCGAGGACTTCACCTGTTTTGCAGTTCATAACAACAACAGAACCGCCGCCTGCGTTTGCCGTGCCGAGCGAATCACACTTTGCTTTTAGTGCATCCTGTGCGATTTTCTGCATTTTTGCATCAATAGTGAGGACAATGTTGTCACCGTTTTTAAGTCCGGTAACACGTGTTTCTTGTGAACCGTCAGTGGATGTTGTTACGGTTTTTATACCGTTCTTGCCCTTGAGATTTTCTTCAAAAACCTTTTCAATACCGCTTTTACCGAGTATGTCGTCCATCGCGTAGCCTTTTTCCTTAAGAGTTGCATACTCTTCGGCATTTATGACACCGGTAACACCGAGAATGTGAGGAGCAATTGAACCGTCGGTATATTCACGGTAAGTTACGATCTGGACATCAACACCCCTGTAAAAACGGCTGTTTTCCTTGATAACAGAAACGATTTCGTCAGAAACATCCTGTGCAAAGACATACGGATTTGCGGTATTGAATGTGTTCATTTTCATATTGCAGATAACTGATGCAATTCTTATTGAATCTGCTTTGGAATAATTTTCGAGCTTATATCTGTCGCAGATTTCCTGCATACAGTCGTCTGCCGTTGCGTATTTGTTCAGGTGGAGCATATCACGCGCCTTGAGCTTTGCGATATCGGTCTCTCTGTCCTCGATGAACTGATAATTTCCGTTTTCATCAAGCATAATCGGCAGCTCGTTTATCCATGCTGCCTCATTTTCGTCAAAAAGTTTTACGAGGGCAAGAATAATTTCGTTACGCTCTTCCTGCTGACTTGTTGAAGGGAAGGTGCTTGCGTTGAAAATAATCTCATTACCCTGACGGTTACCGACAAGCACGTTACCGTTTCTGTCCAGAATCTGACCTCTTGTAGCTTTCACAATGGTGGAAGAGGTGGAAGCAGTACTTGTTTCGGCATATTTATCTCCGTTTACAATCTGAATGTTGATAAGACGGATGAAAAAAACAAGAAAAAGACAAACGAAGATTGTGATAAGGGCAATAAATCTGCCTTTTTTCTCTTCACGAATCAATCTCATTTGCCTTTTCTCCTTTCTTTTTTTTATTGCATTTCTTTTGAAACGGCACGTACAAGGAAGTAGTAAAGCGGGGTCAGAAGAACCGTGTAAAGTGCCGAAGTGAAATAATATCTGAAATAGATAAGAATCGGTGAGTCAACTGCATCTGAAACGGCGTAAAGAATAAAAAGAAGCGTCGAGTAAACCAGAGCAGAAGCCGAAGTCATAATGGTTGCACAAAGCAGGTTGTTACGCATAAGGTAAGTTATCAATGAACCTGCAGCAAAGCCGATTATTGTAAAAAATAAAGAATTGAAAACAACTGACTGCGAACTGAATGAATCAAGCATAACACCTGCTGCAAGGCCGAAAAAAATGCCTGCAAATTCACGCTCAAACATCGCAATACAGATAGTAAGCGGAACAAGAAGCATAGCGTGAACACCGAACGGAGCAGGGAAAAGACCTCCCGTTTGCTGGAAAGTAAAGGTCAGCAGCATCAGAGCCGCAAGTACGGCCCGGCGTTCAACTGTTTTTTTTGCAATTTTGCCGAGGTAATTCATACCGTACTTCCTTTCGTTGATTTTCCCTGATTATTCAGTAACAGTAACGACACCTTGTCCGTCAAAACTCTTGATAACAAAAACTTCTGAAAGTTCTGCAATATCAACTGTAGAACGGACAGTTGCGTAAGAAGAAATGCCGTCCTTTGCATCGTCAAGACGTGCAACTGTGCCGACAATAAGATCTTTTGGATAAATTCCGCCGCTGCCGGTTGTGGCAATAATTCCGTTGGGAGATATTGCAGTTTCAGTCTTAAGACCGGGGATTCTGCAGTAAACTCTGTCTCTTGAATTGCCTGTACCGTTTGTATATCCGACTTCACCGGTGTATGTTTCATAAACAGAAACATTTACGTCCGGATTTGCAATTGTGCTGACAGTGCACGTTGCGGGAGAAACTGACGTTACAACACCGACAAGGTTTGTTCCGTAAATAACGGGGTCATTGACCTCAATGTCATCAGCTGAGCCTTTACTAAGGGTAAAAGAAGCGTACGGGTCAGTCGAATCCCTTGAAATAATCGTAGCACTTTCAAAAATAAAGTCAGGATTTTCTTCCTTAACACCGAGGAAGTCCTCGTATGTATCAAGTTTCTTTTTAGCTTCGTTATAGCCGATAATTTCGTTCTGATACTGCTCAATCTGCATTTTCAGTTCAGCGTTTTCGTCTGCAAGGGTTGCAGCAGACTTGAAATTATCGTTGAAGTTTGAAAATTTATAACTAAGATAAGCAGAGACACGCTGAAGCGGATACAAAACTGTACTTGTAGCTGCAGAAAGGGGAGTATTGTTGCTGTGAGAGAATGCTGCAATAACGGCACCCAGACAAATTGCTACCATAACACATATAAACGCCTTTAATGCTCTGCTCTGTAAGAATCTGCGCATACCGCTTCACCTCCGTTTTTTTGTTTTTTATCTGTCAATGATGCTTTTCGAGGCAGATACCTGTTCCCTCAACAACACAGTCAAGCGGATTGTCTGAGATTGTAACAGGAATGTTGACTTCTTTTTCGATAAGCTTGTCAAGTCCGCGCAGAAGAGCACCACCGCCTGTGAGTGTGATACCGCCGTCAATGATATCGGCAGCAAGTTCAGGGGGAGTGTTTTCAAGCGTTGTACGGATAGCATCGAGCACCTGGCTGATGTTATCCTTGAGAGCTTCACGGATTTCGTCGGAAGAAACTTCAACGTCTTTCGGAAGACCGTCAACAAGGTTTCTGCCCTTGACGTTCATTGCACCCTCACCCTCATACGGGAAAGCAGAACCGATCTGAATTTTGATGTCCTCTGCAGTTCTTTCACCGATAAGAAGGCTGTATTTTTTTCTGATATAGTTTATAATTGCTTCATCGTAGCTGTCGCCTGCAACCTTGACCGAGCGTGAAGTTACAATATCACCGAGGGCAACAACTGCAACCTCTGCTGTGCCGCCGCCGATGTCAACAATCATAGAACCTTTCGCCGCTTCAATGGGCAGACCTGCACCGATAGCAGCAGCCATAGGCTGTTCAATGAGGCTGACGTATCTTGCACCCGCACTCTTTGCAGCGTCGTTAACAGCTCTGCGTTCAACTTCAGTAACGCCCGACGGAACACAGATCATAACTCTTGTTTTGCTGAAAGGTGAAGCTGTAACAGCTTTACGGATAAACTTACGCAACATCTCTGCAGTTGCATCAAAGTCTGCAATAACGCCGTTACGAAGGGGACGGACAGCACCGATTGAACCCGGAGTTCTGCCGATCATATCTTTTGCTTCTGAACCGACTGCAACAACACGTACGGGATTATATCTCTGGTCAACGGCAACAACCGACGGTTCACGGATAATGATACCTTTACCCTTAACAAAAACGAGGGTGTTGGCAGTGCCTAAATCTATACCTATGTCCTGTGAAAACAACATATCAATTTCTCCTCAAAATTATTCTGCTGAAGATGCATTTGTTGATGAATCTTCGTTGCTTGCTTCTGTTGACGGAGCAGTAGGCCTTACACCGCCAAGGTCCTTCAAAGTATAAGCCTTTTCAATAACTTCCTTTATTTCGTCCTCAGTAAAGCAATCGTCGCAAGCGTATGCTTCTATTTCAAAAGCAGCAAGACCTTTTTCAACAAGGTAGTAGTAGAATGTGCCGCCTTCTTTAACTGCACGGTAAGAAACAGCTTTTGCGGGAACACCGCAGATTTCTGTATCGTATTCCTTAAGGTCGTCAAAGTCGAACTGACTTTGTACAAGCCATTCAACAGGGCCGAGATATTCTTTGTAAAGCACATCGTTTGTAGACATAACGTCCCATTTGACGTCAACCTGACACTGTGCTCTGTTCATATCGAGGCACTTTCCCTTATGCTGGATTGAAAGTTTATCGTTACCGCTGAAGTCAATCCATTTACGGGGAAGCTCCAGCTTAATGAAAGTGTTTTCTATTTTATTGCCTTTTTTGTTGGTAACTTTGTCAGGGAGAGCAAAGTTCTTTGTCTGCTGCTCACCGCGTGAGTTCGTTATAACTTCGAAAACTCCGCCGTATTCGTCCTGAACGAAATCACCGTTTTTATTGGTGAGAAGAATGTGCTTTTCACCGTTTTCATCATAGATTACGTTCTTCTTACTGCAAGCAGTAAAAGAAACTGAAAGAAGAATAATCAACGCGGAAATAATAGCAATAGATTTTTTCACAAAAAACGCATACTTTACAATTTTATTCAGTTTAATAGTATATCATTACACAGTCAAAAAGTCAATGCGCAAACAGATAAATATGGTTGACATAAGAAGTGTATTTTGGTAAAATAGCTCTTGCAGATGCAAATGAAATATGTCTTCGTAGCTCAGATGGATAGAGCGTTCGCCTCCTAAGCGAAAGGCCGTGGGTTCGACTCCCGCCGAGGACGCCAAAAAGACAAAACTCACCGACAGATGGGTTTTGTCTTTTTATTTTACCGGAAGGTTACGATAAAAAGTAGAAAAAAATGAATTTATATGTTATAATTTAAAAACAGCAGAATTATTGTAAAAGGGGAGAATATTATGAACGCATTAAAGCCTGAACTTTGCAGTGCAGAGTGCATAAGAAAATTTGAAAAACCTGTCCT
>JAZNCK010000092.1:0-9495 GCA_045587505.1 Acutalibacteraceae bacterium | reverse complement strand
AATGCAAACGGATTCGGAGTCTGCTCAAGGCACATCATCTGCCAGATAAGAAGGAAGGACTGCATAGCCTCGTACATATTCTCTGCGCCGAACTCGGGAACCTTGCGCAGTGTTTTTATCATAAGTTCAAGTTCAGCTTTACGTTCATCGGATGCTGCTTCAAGCTGACTTTCAGCAAGGTCAGCATACTTATGAGCAAGAGCGATAACGCTTTCCATTGCGATCCTGAAAGCCTTATAGCCGTTGCCTTCCTTATCAGCGATGCTGTCAATCATTGAACGCAGACCGTTCTTGACTGAATAACGGAAATCAGGAATAAGGTGACCTGTAACCTGCTCCACAAAATATATAACCTCTTTTGTGCTGTCTTCGCACTTTGCATAAGTTTTGCCGAGCTTTACGGCATATTCAGTCTTGCTGAATTCAGCCTTTGCTTTTTCTATACGATCTGCAGTGAATTCATCATTCGGCTCGATATCGCCGAAAACCGCAGCGGGATCACAGTATCCGCTGAAGCCCTCAACCTTGAAAGAAGGGTTAATAAGAGCATAACTTCTGGCAAAACCGTCATCCTGAGTTCCTGCAAAAATCTGGTTGTCATCTATCCGGAGAGGAACGATATCCACAAGTTCACGTAGGATATAAGCCTTCTTTACCTCTTCGCACTCGTTTTTGTATTTTTCCTGCAAGTTAAGTTCTGCTTCTTTTGCGATAAACCAACCGTCAAGACGCATCTTTGCACGTTCATTTATAAAAAGTGCCTTTGCTTTCTGTGTTAATTTTTCGGGAGTGTAGATGTTAAGCATAATATTATCTCCTTTAAGTTCTAACGACTTTCAAGTCGTTTAAGACAAATAATTTTTCAAATTCTTTTACAGTTTCATCCGACACGAAGCCATCCGATATTTCGTATTCCACGGTCCATTTATCCTTACCGAATTCGTGATAGGGTAAAAATTCAAAGACAGCGTTTGAAGTATCATATTCAGTGAAAAAATCGACAAAACCCTGCGGTGTGTCGTTCACTTTATGTATAAGAGGTATTCTTATATGAATCTGTCTGCCCGAATCGAATATTTTTATAAAGTTAGCTTTTACTTCTTCGTTGCCGACACCTATCCATTTTTTATGAATATCTGCATCAAAATGTTTAAAATCAGCAATAAGATAATCGACATACTCTGCTATATTTAAAAGATGAGGGCTCGAAGCATTGGTTTCAATTGCCGTAGAAATACCCTCAGACTGCAGCTTTTTCAACAATTCAATAAGTTCAGTATGTTGCAGAGTACATTCGCCACCCGTAAAGGTTACTCCCCCACCGTCAAAGAACATCATTCTGCTTCGTCTGACTTCATCGAAAAGCTCATCAACAGTATAATTCTTCACTTCATCCGAGACAGACATACTCTCCGGGTTTGAGCACCATTTGCAACGGAAGTTGCATCCTTGCAGATGATAAACAAGCCTGTTTCCGGGTCCGTCCTGAGAATAATTGAAGCCTTTTTGCAAAATTCTCATCGTTTTACCTCTTGTATACCTTACATATTATCATTTTGATTGTATACTTTGACAAACCATTTGTCAAGAAATAAAATAAATTGTATATATGCAATAAACTTTAGAATATCCCTTTATTTTACTTGACTTTTTCTGAATTAACTGTATAATTATTCATTATCAATGAATATAGGGTGATTAGGTGAAAAAGATTTTTATTGACGGAAAAGCAGGCACAACAGGACTGCGTATATATGAAAGATTAAGTGAAAGAAAAGACATCGAACTGATGCTTATTTCAGACGAATTGCGTAAGGATGTCAACGCAAGAAAAGAGATGCTCAATGCGTGTGATATTGCTTTTCTCTGCCTGCCTGATGCAGCTGCAATGGAATCGGTTTCGCTTATCAAAAATCCCGATGTAAAGGTGCTCGATACATCCACTGCGCACCGCACAAATCCTGCGTGGGCATACGGCTTCCCTGAGCTTTCCGACGCACACAGAGAAAAGATTGTAAACTCAAACAGAATTGCTGTGCCGGGTTGCCACGCAAGCGGTTTTATCTCTCTTGTTTATCCGCTTATTGAAACCGGTGTTATATCCCCCGATACGCTTCTTGCGTGTCATTCGCTCACAGGTTACAGCGGTGGCGGAAACAAGATGATCGGCGAATATGAAGACCCCGAGCTTGACGAAGCATACTGTTCTCCCCGTCAGTACGGTCTTGCACAGACTCACAAACATCTGCCTGAAATGACTGCAATCACAGGAATTGAGAACGCTCCTGCGTTCACTCCGATTGTTGCAAACTATTACAGCGGTATGCTTGTAACCGTTCCACTCTTCAAATCGCAGATAAATGGTGCAAATTTAGATGAAATTCGTAAAATTTATAGTGCAAAATACCACGGACCTGTGGTACAATACAAGTCTGACATCGGTGAGGGCGGTTTTATCTGCTCCAACAAGCTTTCTTTCAACGACGGTATGGAAATCTTTGTTGAAGGTAATGAAGACAGAATTATGCTGATGGCGCGTTACGATAACCTCGGTAAAGGTGCATCGGGTGCAGCTATACAGAACATGAATATCATTCTCGGTGTCGACGAAACTACAGGACTTAATTTTGAGGTGTAAACAATGAAAGAAATTACAGGCGGTATCTGTGCCGCAAAAGGATTCAAGGCAAACGGCATACATTGCGGAATCAGAAAGAACAAAACAAAAAGAGATCTTTCTCTTATTACAAGTGATGTTAAGGCTGCAGCTGCAGCTGTTTATACAACAAACCTTGTTAAGGGTGCTCCCCTTACCGTTACAAAGTCACACATCGCTGACGGTTACGCTCAGGCAGTTATCTGCAACAGCGGCAACGCAAACACCTGCAACGCTAACGGTATCGAAATTGCTGAACAGATGAGTGAGCTTGTTGAAAAGACAACAGGCATCAGCAAAAACGACGTCGTTATCGCATCAACAGGTGTCATCGGTCAGGTGCTTGACATCACTCCGATTGCAAACGGTATGGATGAGCTTGCAGCAGGTCTCGGTGACCACAGTGACTTTGCCGCCGAGGGCATTATGACAACCGATACCGTAAAAAAAGAAATTGCAATCAGCTTCGACATCGATGGCGTTGGGTGCAAAATCGGCGGAATCGCAAAAGGCAGCGGTATGATTCATCCGAATATGGCAACTATGCTTGTTTTCATAACAACTGACGTTGCTATTGCTCCCGAGCTTCTTCAGAAGGCTCTGAGTACAGACATCGCATCTACATTCAATATGGTCAGTGTTGACGGCGACACTTCAACAAACGATATGGTAACTGTTCTTGCTAACGGTATGGCAGGTAACGTTATTATTGATAAAGAAGATAAGAACTTCGCTGAATTCTGCAAGGCACTCAACAGTGTTACGGTTTACCTTTGCAGAAAGATTGCAGGTGACGGCGAAGGTGCAACAAAACTCCTCGAGTGTAAGGTAACAGGCGCAACTGACGAAAAAACTGCAAAAACTGTTGCAAAGTCAGTTATCTGCTCATCACTTCTCAAGGCTGCTATGTTCGGTGCAGATGCTAACTGGGGACGTGTCCTTTGTGCTATCGGTTACAGCGGTGCTGATGTTGATGTTAACAAAATTGATGTGAGTTTCGAATCATCAAAGGGCAGACTCGACGTATGTGTTAACGGTGCAGGTATCGAATTTTCTGAAGAGAAAGCAAAGGAAATTCTCCTTGAGAAAGAAATCGACATCCTTGTTGAGCTCAACTCAGGCGATGCAGACGCAACAGCATGGGGTTGTGACCTTACTTACGATTATGTTAAAATTAACGGTGATTACAGAACCTAAGAGGTGTTACGAATGAGAATTTCAAATCCGGACAGAGCACATGTTCTGACACACGCTCTGCCGTACATACAGAAATATGCAAACAAAATACTTGTTGTTAAATACGGCGGCAACGCTATGATTAACGAGGACCTCAAGCAATCCGTTATGAGCGACATCATTCTTCTTTCCACTGTAGGAATCAAGGTTGTGCTCGTTCACGGCGGCGGTCCTGAGATTACGGAAATGCTTGCAAAAATCGGCAAGGAAACTCAGTTTGTCAACGGTCTTCGTGTTACGGACAAGGAAACTGCTGAAATCGTACAGATGGTGCTTGCAGGTAAAATCAACAAGAGCCTTGTCAGTCTTATCGAATCAAAGGGCGGCAAAGCTATCGGACTCAGTGGCGCTGACGGTCATATGATCATCGCAAAGCCCCGTTGTGCTGAGCTCGGTTTTGTAGGTGATATCGAAAAGGTTGACGTTACTCCTATCCTTGATACTCTTTCAATGGGTTATATTCCTGTTGTTGCAACTGTCGGCTGCGACAAGCAGGGCAACGTTTACAACATCAACGCTGACACTGTTGCTGCAAAAATCGCAGGTGAACTCAAGGCTGAAAGTCTTATTTCAATGACTGATATAGAGGGTATTCTTCGCGACAAGGATGATCCCTCATCACTTATTTCACGTATCTTTATCGAAGATGCACCGAAACTCACAGAAGAAGGAATTATTTCAGGCGGTATGATTCCTAAAGTACAGTGCTGTGTTGATGCTATCAACTGGGGCGTACGCAAGGTTTTCGTTATCGACGGAAGAGTCAAGCACTCCATCATCATTGAAATCCTTACTGACGAAGGTATCGGTACGATGTTCGTCAACGGTGAAGACTACAAGAAAAGACATCCGGAGGCAAAATAAATGAGTATTACAGAAATTGATAAACAATATATAGCTAACACTTACGCACGTTTTCCCGTCGAACTTGTAAGCGGTAAAGGTGCAATCCTCAAGGATGCAAACGGCAAGGAATACATTGACCTCGGTGCAGGTATTGCGGTAAACGTGTTCGGTGTTGCAGACGATGAGTGGTTGGCAGCAGTTACTAAACAGCTTTCAACTCTCACCCACACATCAAACCTCTACTTTACAGAGCCTTGCTCAACTCTCGCAAAGATGCTCTGTGAAAGAACAGGTATGAGAAAGGCTTTCTTCGGCAACAGCGGTGCTGAGGCTAACGAGTGTGCAATCAAGGTTGCACGTCGCTATGCTTTTGACAAATACGGTGACGAGAGCCACTCAACAATTATCACACTAAAAAACAGCTTCCACGGCAGAACAATTGCCACACTTACAGCTACGGGACAGGACGGTTATCACACACATTTCGGCCCGTTCGTTGAGGGATTTGTTTATGCCGAGGCTAATAATCTTGATGACGTCAAACGTCTTGCTCAGGAAAACAACTGTGCAGCAATTATGATGGAACTCGTTCAGGGTGAAGGCGGCGTTTGCAAACTAGATGAAGATTTTGTCAAAGGCGTCAAAGCTCTTGCAGACGAGAAAGAAATGCTCGTTATCATTGACGAGGTTCAGACCGGTAACGGCAGAACAGGCAGCCTTTACGCTTTCCAGCAGTACGGTTTTATGCCCGATATCGTTACAACAGCAAAAGGCATAGGCGGAGGTCTTCCGATCGGTATTGCTATGCTCGGTGAAAAGGTACAGGACGTTCTTGTTCCCGGCTCACACGGTACAACTTTTGGCGGAAACCCCGTTTGCTGCGCAGGTGCTTGTAATATCCTTTCACGAATTGACGATAATCTTCTCGGTGAAGTCAAGGCAAAGAGTGAGTATGTTTTTGAAGAGCTCGGCAATGCTCCGGGTGTCAAGAGCGTAAGCGGACTCGGACTGATGATAGGTATTGAAACCGAGAAAAGTGCAAAGGATATTGTTAACGCTTGTCTTGAAAAAGGCGTACTTGTTCTTACCGCAAAGACAAAAGTCAGACTTCTTCCTCCTCTCAACATCGAGTGGGATGACCTTAAGAAAGCAATCGCAATCCTCAAGCAGGCAATTGCTGAATAAAAGCAGAATATCAAAGCAAAATAAAAGGGACGGAAAAATCCGTCCCTTATTTTTTTGAGGTGAATCTATGTGCACTGCAATCAGTTTTAAAGCAAAAGATCATTACTTCGGCAGAACACTTGATCTTGAATTCCATTATAACGAAAGTGTGGTCATTACACCGAGGAACTTTCCTTTACAGTTTTCAAACGGTAAGGCAACAAAAAATCACTTTGCAATTATCGGCACAGCAAGCGTTGTTGACGGATATCCGCTTTATTATGAGGCAACAAACGAAAAAGGGTTGAGTGTAGCAGGCCTTATGTTTCCGCACAATGCACACTATTTTCCCGTCTGCAAAGATAAAGAAAACGTTGCTTCCTTTGAATTAATTCCGTGGATTCTTTGTCAGTTTGAAAGTGTTGACGAAGCAACAGAAAAAATAAAAAACATTAACCTCTCTGACATTGATTTCAGCGAAGAATTAAAAGCGTCTCCCCTGCATTGGATTATTGCCGACCGTAAAAAAAGTGTAACTGTAGAATGCACGGAATCCGGATTAGAAGTATTCAGAAACTCTCAAGGTGTGCTGACAAATAATCCCCCGTTTGAGTTGCAGATACAAGCTCTTAACGGATGTATGAAAAAAATCTTTAATAAACACGACCCTTACATGCTTAACAAGAACAACCCCGGTATGCTTTCAAAAGGGCTTGAATTGTTGGGGTTGCCCGGTGATTTTTCTTCTGCTTCCAGATTTGCTCGTGTTGCACTTGTAAAAAGCAGCTCCGTCTGCGGTGAGAGTGAAGAAGAAAGCGTAACACAGTTTTTTCACATTATGAGCTGTGTCAACACTCCGTCAGGAGTTGTAAAAGTCGCTGACGGTAAGCTCTATAAAACCATTTATACTTCGTGTTGCAATACAGATAAAGGAGTTTTCTATTATACCACATACGGAAATTCGCAGATAAATGCTGTTGATATGTACAAAGAAAAACTTAACTCCGACACGCTCGTTGTCTATCCTTTTGTAATGAATCAGCAGATAAACAGAATAAACTGAAAATGCAAGGTAGCGGTAACTACCTTGCATTTATTTTAGTCTTTATCGGAAACTTTGATTATGTACTCTCTGAAAAATACAACCGCTTCTTTAAGTGAGCTGACCGGGATACGCTCGTTTGTAGCATGAGTTGTAAAGAAAAGAGAAAGAGGAACATTGAACGGTGCAAATCGAAGGATATTGTCACAGATTTCACCGTAACGATACGCATCCGTGCCACCCATTACAAGGTAAGGAGCTACTGCAACTCCTTCAGGATGGATACTGTTTTCTACGCTCTCAATTGCCTTGAATGCTCTTGATGAGGTTGAAGAAAACGGTGTTGCTTCTTTACCGTTGAAGTATTCAATATCGATGTCCTTGTATCTGATTTTATCACGCACATGCTTCTCAACATCTGCAAGACTGTCTCCGGGCAACGGACGGAAGTTGACAGTAATGCTCGGTCTCTGCGGAAGAACGTTGGCAGCAGGACTGCCCTCACACATTGAAACACTTGTAATTGTTCTTACCATACTCGCACCCTGCGGAATTGTTTTGAGAATGAATGTAAGCAGAGGCTTAAAAATAGGATAGTTACAGATAAGTATTTTTCCGAGATATGTTGCTCTGCCGCCAACTGCGTGAACAAGCTCGTCGAGGAAAGGTAACCAATGTGACTTGAACTGATGCTTTTCAAGGTCACGCACTGCATTCGCGAGTTTCCACATACCACTGTGCTTCGGTGCTGCAGAGGTGTGGCCTCCCTTGTCGTGCAGAGTGATCTTCATATCTACATAGCCCTTTTCAGCTGTACCGACCGCTGCAAGGCGTGTGTTAATTATTCCGGGTAAATTAAGGTCAATGAGTGCACTGCCTTCATCAAGCACACTATCAAGACGAATACCTCTTTCTTTGAGTGTCTTAACAATTGTACCTGCGCCCGAATAAACTGTTGAGACAGTCTCCTCGTTGTGGCCGAAGCAAAGGTAAACGTCACGGTCCGGCTGAAAACCTTCTGCCATAAGTGACTCAACTGCTTCCATAACACAGATGAGGTGATTTTTCATATCAAGAGCACCGCGACCCCAGATAAATTCACCGTCGTTGTGCCCGCTGAAAGCGTCATATTTCCAGTCTTTTTCTGTACCCTCAGAAACAGGAACAACGTCCTGATGAGCAAGCATAGCCATTGGCTCAAGATCAGGGTTTTTTCCCTTCCAGAGGTAAAGAAGACTTGCTTTATCGATAATTTCTTTCGTTGTGTTTTTCGCAACAAGAGGGTAAGTTTCATCAAGGTACTTGTGGAACTTTTCAAACTCTTCCCAGTCACCGCCCTCGTCTCTTACCTTAGAAATTGTCTTGAAACGAATTGCCTCTGAAAGGTGGTCAGCCACTTTATTCTCATCAATTTTCGCATCTCTGATTTTTACCTTTTCAATCTTTTTCGGTCTGAAAAATGCTGCCCTGATAAGTGTAACAATGACAAAAAGAGCCAATATCAATAATACAATTTTCCACCACATAGTATCACTCCTCGTATTCGTAATCGTCTTCGTAGTCTTCCTTTGAAAAGTCAAAGTTTTCGTCTACTTCAACTTTACCGAACTTTCTGCGTTTTGAAACACTGCTGTGTTTTCTGGAATAAATCTCGTGGATGTAACAGGTTTTGTATCCCTTGTCCTTATGCAGAACAAAACCTATCTGATCAACATAGATAAGCAATGATTCATAACTGCTGTCCGCTTTCATCTGAAGTAGCTTCTGCACTTCGCCCGTTTCTTTGCCGAACATTTCAATCGTCTTTGACTCGAGGTCATAATACCACACTCGGTGCGTTTTGAGTGTGTATGCAAAAGCTTCCTTGTTCATATAACCGTGTTTTATAACCTTACCTGTAAGATTGTCCACCGTTATAACAGGCAGAATATCTCTCATCTGCCAGAGTCTTGATAAATCTATCATCTTTATTACCTCTCTTTAAAACCCGAAGAAGCTCATCTGCGTGCTTTCGGGTAATCCTTCAAGTGCACCGCAAGCATCAAGCGTTTCCATAACCGACTTACTGATACCTGCACGCTGTTGCAAATCTTCTCGCGACATATATTCGCCTTCACCGTCATCACGGGCATTCATAAGTGAAACTGCTGCAGATTCACCCGTACCTGCCATCGATGAGAATGGAAGTCTGATTTTACCGTCTTCGATTTTATAAATCTTTGCGTGTGACTTATAAAGGTCAACGGGCAGGAATCCGACACCTCGTGCCATCATCTCGTTAACAACCTGCATGGAAGTAAAAATACCTTCTTCCTTTGCGGTTGCCTCGTGATTCTGCATCTTTGCCTTTATCTGTCGCATACATTCCTTAACAGCATCTCTGCCTTTCATTATAGCAACCGTGTCAAGATCTTCACCGCGCACAGACATATATGTTGCGTAATACTCAAGCGGGTGATAAACCTTGTACCACGCAAGACGCATAGCCGCGATAACATAAGCCGCGGCGTGAGCCTTGGGGAACATATACTTGATTTTCATACATGAATCG
>JAZNCK010000091.1:0-7195 GCA_045587505.1 Acutalibacteraceae bacterium | reverse complement strand
GCAACAATGGGCTCAAATCCGTTTATGATGGCAGGCAGAATGACTGATGCAAGAGCGAATGCAATGGAAGCAGCTGCCGCAAACGAAAACGGAGCAATGATGGGCTTCATGGGTATGAATATGGCAATGGGTGCCGGTGGCGGCGGATTTGACCCCGCGGCAATGTATCAGGCAGGAATGCAGCAGCAACAGCAGCAGATGGCACAGCAGCAGGCAACAGCACCTGCACAGGGTGGTTGGAAATGTGCCTGCGGTGCAACAGTCAGCGGTAACTTCTGCACAGAATGCGGAGCCAAGAAACCTGAAACAGAAGGCTGGACCTGCTCATGCGGTGCAGTGAATAAAGGTAAGTTCTGCCCCAACTGCGGACAGAAAAAGCCTGAGGGTGCGCCTCTTTATCAGTGCGATAAGTGTGGTTGGAAGCCCGAGGATCCGCACAATCCTCCGAAGTTCTGCCCTGAGTGCGGCGACCCTTTTACAGATGACGATAAAAAATAAAAAACGAGGTGCATTATGACTTCGACAATTGAGTATAAATGTCCTTCCTGCGGTGGTGCAATTGAATTTGACCCCACCGTACAAAAAATGAAGTGTCCCTACTGTGACAGTGAATTTGAGATAGAAGTCCTTAAGGCACTTGATGAGGAAGAAAAAAATAAACAGCCTGACAAAATGGAGTGGGAAACAGCTGCAGGCAGTGAATGGCAGGACGGAGAGACTGATTCTATCAAGGTTTACATCTGTAAATCCTGCGGTGGTGAAATTGTTGCCGATGATACGACTTCCGCAACATCCTGTCCGTTCTGCGACAACCCCATAGTTATTTCCGGTCAGGTTACAGGTGACCTGAGACCTGATTTTGTGATTCCTTTCAAAGTCACAAAACAGCAGGCAAAAGATGCTCTTAAGAAACATCTGACGGGCAAGAAATTTCTCCCTAAATCATTTAAGGATGAAAACCGACTTGATGAAATCAAGGGTATTTATGTCCCCTTCTGGCTTTTTGATACCAACGCTAATGCACAGGTAAATTATAAGGCAACACGAGTACGTCATTGGAGTGACACCAAGTACAATTACACAAAAGTCAGCACTTACAGGGTGCGTCGCAGCGGTACGGTCGGTTTCCAACGGGTGCCTGTTGACGGCTCATCGAAAATGGCAGATGACCTTATGGAATCTATTGAACCTTTTGATTTTACGGATGCCGTTGATTTTCAGACAGCATATCTTGCCGGTTATCTCGCTGACAAGTATGATGTGTCACCTGATGAAAGTATTGCACGTGCTAACGAAAGAATAAAAACAAGTACGGAACAGCTTTTCGCATCAACCGTTACAGGTTATAACAGTGTTGTAACAGAAAACAGCTCCATTCAATTTGAAAACGGTACTGCAAAATACGCACTCTATCCCGTTTGGTTACTTAATACTACTTGGGAAGGTAAAAAATACACCTTTGCTATGAACGGACAGACAGGACGTTTTGTCGGAGACCTGCCTGTTGATAAAAAGTCTTTCTGGCTGAATGTTGTCGGTTGGGGAACAGGTATCAGTGCAATCGTCTACGGCCTATTGTGGCTGTTTATGCAGTTTTAGGAGGTGGGTATAATGATTAAAAAAATTACGTGTCTGATACTCACCACATTTCTTGTTTTGGCTTTATCAATCAGCTCAACTGCTTATTACGGCGAATCACTCCCCCGAGTGATTGATGACGCTGATCTGCTGATGGGCACAGAGGAAATGCAGCTCCTTGCAAAATTTGATAACATCGCTGATACCGCAGAGTTTGACGTTATCATCGCCACCGTCAACACGTTAGACGGTAAAAGCCCGCAGGAATATGCTGATGATCTCTACGATTATAATGATTTTGGTCTGGGTGATAAAAAAGACGGTATTCTGCTTCTTGTAAGCATGGAGGACCGCGATGTTTACATTTCTACAACGGGTCTCGGTATTGAAATTTTCGGTGACGGTGTTTGGGACGACAGTATCCTCAACCGCATTACCCCCTACCTTTCTGACGGAAGATATTATGACGCATTCAGGCTTTACGCTTCGCTTTGCGAGATGCATATAATCCCTGAAGAATCCGAAGGAATTCCAGATGATTTTAATAATGACGGCAATTTTGATGAGTACTATTATGATAATGATTTTAACGAGAATTATTATTATGACAGTGACAACGGTTATTATGTGCCGCACAGCACAGGCTTTGATTTTGACGCCATTGCCATGATACCGGTTGCAATTATTATCGGTATGATTATTTCGCTTCTTATTATGATAGGATTCAGAAGCAAACTCAAATCCGTCAGAAGAAAGCCGACAGCTCATGATTATCAGATTCCGGACAGTATGCAGATAACACACCAGAGCGATATGTATCTTTACAGCCACGTTTCACGCACACCAAAGCAGACACAGAATAATAACCATTCGCGTGGCGGTGGCGGATTCTCAGGCGGCGGTGTTCACATCGGATCATCGGGCAGAAGTCACGGTGGCGGCGGTGGAAAGTTTTAACACCTGAAATAATTAAACGACAAGGTTTACGCCTTGTCGTTTTTTGCTGTATAAAGATTTCCGTTAGCGGGATTATTGAGTACTTTTCCGTCTTCATCAAAGCGTGAGCCGTGACAGGGACAATCCCACGAATGCTCTGCCCTGTTCCACTTAAGAGCACAGCCAAGATGCGGACAACGTCTGACCGTAGGTGAAAGCATACTGACTGCTGTTTCAAATCCGTTAACCAGAAGCTGAGGTTTCAGAATACTCCTTGACGGATAGAATAAATCTTCGTATTCATTTTCCTTATCCTCGACCAGATCTGCAAGTACCTCTGCGGCAACCATAGAAGAGGTTATTCCCCACTTATTGAATCCGCTGGCAACATAAAGTTCTGAGGCATTCTTTGCATATTTTCCGATGTAAGGGATTCCGTCAAGGCTCATACAATCCTGTGCAGCCCAGAAATAACGTTCGATTGAGTCAGGGTAATGCTCTGCTGCAAAACCACGCAATTCGGCCCAATTTCCGCCTTTCTTGCCCGTTCTGTGATCGCCTCCACCCAAAAGCAGAAGATCACCGTAGTTTCTGAAAGAAAGCCCCTTATCTGCCTCATCAACATACATTCCGTCTACCTGCCGTGCATTTTCAAGAGCAATAACATAAGAACGGTGCTGATAGAGTTTGACAAAAAATCCGCCGTGCTTATTTATAAAAGGAAAATGTGTAGTGACAATAACTCTTTCTGCATGTATTTTACCCTTGTCCGTTACTGCTGTTTTATCCTGCATTTCTTTTACAAAAGTGTTTTCGTAAATATTCAGACCTTTTGAAATAACTGTTAAAAATTTCAACGGATTAAACTGAGCCTGTGAAGGAAAACTGATCGCACCAACCGTTTGCACCGGTAAATTCACGCTGTCATAAAACTCGAAATCACAACCTAGCTGAAGCAGTGTTTCTGCTTCCTGCTCAAGTTTTTTTCTGTCATTCAGCGAGTACACATAATTATCTTTAATTTCAAAATCACAATCGATATCACCCGACAATTCACGGTATTTTTCGAATGCGGATTTGTTTGCAGACAGATATTTCCGTGCCGCTTCAATGCCGTAAGATTGTGCTGTTTTATAATAAATCAGTCCGTGCTGAAAAGTTATTTTTGCTGTAGTATTATGAGTTACACCGCTAAAAACTCTGTCCTTTTCAACCAGAACATAGTCAATGCCTCTTTTATCAAGAAAGTATGCTGTAAGAACACCTGCAATACCTCCGCCTATGATCAGCACATCAGTTTTTATATCTCCGTTAAGTTCCGGAAAAGACGGCACAACGGCAGTATCCTGCCATACTGATTTCATCTCTGCCATAATTAAAGATAGGGTCGGATATCAATTGCAAGACGCTCTTCGAGGCTGATAAGACGCTTTGCAATATCCTTGGACTGCTCATCTGCTGCCTTGTATTCGTTGAGATAGCGGCTCAGGGATTTCACGCCCATATTACAACCGTCCGTCATAAGATCAGCAATTGTACCGTCAGAAGAATCCATCATAAGTTTTGCATTTGTTTTTACCCAAGACATTCCTTTTGCCATAGGATTCGGATCTTTACCCTCATCATCGTAACAGTCAAGAAGGGTCTGTATTTCCTTATCAAGCCTTTCGTGACCGATTTTACAGTTTTCAAGATAGGCCTTAAAAAAATCTGAGTTGACCTTATCGTAGACATCATCAATGGAATCAATTCCCATTTTTACGCCTGCATCACATTCACGTAAGAGTCTTATTGTATCCTGTTCAATCATATAATCATCCTTTCTTGATAATTATGATTGACACACTCGGAGAAATTATGCAAAAAAGACCATCGGCATAAACCGATGGTCTGAGTTAAATTGCAATCAACCGTTAAACATTGTCATTTCAACAATAACCGGGAAATGGTCCGACGGATACATTCTGTTGAATTTCGACTTATCAATAGTGCTTGACTGAACAGTCTTTACATAACCGTTTACAAAGATATGGTCAATAGGGTTAAGTCCGACAGCAACAGGTAAATAATCGTTATACGTTGTTCCGAGATCATAATCATCCGTAAGATACTTCGTATCCTTAAATCCGCATGAAAGTAAGTTATCGTAATGACCTGCAATTTCGGTGAAATTGAAATCACCTGTGAGAACAACCGGGATATCGGGTGCTATTTCTGCAACTTTAGCAGAGATAAGTGCCACAGACTCAGCCTGAGCGACATCACTGACGTGGTCAAAGTGAGTATTGAAGTGAGCATAAATAAATCCTGTTTTTTTATCTTTAAGAACTGCGTAAGTACAAATTCTGTAACACGCAGAATCCCAGTCTTTCGACGGAACATCAGGTGTTTTTGAAAGCCAGAAGTCACCTGAATCAACAAGCTCATACTTGTCTTTCTTATAAAAAATGTTGTTAGACTCACCTGCTTCGATACCGTCATCACGGTAAGTGCCGACATTTGCATAATCTGTAAGTGTTGCAGAAAGCAAGCCTACCCAGTTTTTGTCCGCTTCCTGAACACCGAGAGAATCAGGTGAATATTTGTTGATAAGGCTGCATACACCATCTTTTCTGCTTTCCTGTGAGTACTTACCCTCACCGCTGCATTTGAGATTATATGTCATCACCGTCAAATCCTGTGCAAGAACCTCCTGCTTTACGGGATTGGGATTTACGTTAACAAGCGGCATTGTCGGCTCTGCTGATGCAGGAGTAAAAAACGCAGCTATTGCCGTAAGAACAGAAACTATCCCTCTTAAAATACATTTAAACATAATTAAATTCCTTTCATCAGACGATTCTCAGAACACTGAGAATTGCGTTACCAAAAATCTCAAAGAAATCACAGATGTCTTCAAAATAAAGCATACCGTCAGTATTCTTCATACCTTCAAGGTTACCCTTGCCTTCTATAGGTGTGCCGTCATAATCGGATGTAAACTGTGAAAGCCATGAAATCATTCCGTTCGGATATGTAAGTTTAACTTCTTCGCCAAGTCCATTGACAGTTGTCATATTATGATAATCACCGTTTTCTGTTGTGAACATATCGTAATTGACAGAGAACCATGCATGATGAGAACTTGATGTCTTTTTGCCGTTAGCATAGCAAACCTTGGTGAGTGTTGAAAATCTGCAATTCTCGGCAACATTCGATGCAGCCATAAGTCTCTTCCAGGTCGGAGTGACTGCAAGGTAATAGTTTACAAGAGGATCACGACGGCTTGATGTAATCCAGAGAGGAAGATCCGAAACAAGTTCAGCACAATCCGTTGGAACTGACCATGCAGGACAAATAGGAAACGCCGCTGCAAACATTTCGGGATAAGCAACACTCATCTTGAGTGTCATCTTACCGCCCATTGAATAACCGCCGATATAGATACGTGTTGTATCAACATTTGCCTTGTTCTTTGCTATAAAATCATCAATTGCTGCACGCAGAGGCTCAATTAAATCGTTGTCCCAGAACTTACCTTTTTCTTCGCGTGAACGGGCTGCAAGAATAAATGCGCCATCAGCCGGGTCAAAACGTGACTGGAACTCGTCGCTTGCCCAATATGCAATTTCGCTCTTTTCAACCTGCTTGCCGTCTTCGCCGCCGTCACCCATTCCGTGAAGCCATACTACGAGAGGATACTTAGTTGTATCTCCCTGCTCTACCGGAGAAAAGTAACGATAGTCAATCGAATAATCTCCTACAACGGGACCTTCACCGAAAACAAACTGTTCCTTGAGTGCATCAAGACCGTCATTGATAGAGAGTGCCGATACCGTTAACGGTAAGGTAATTACACAAGCAAGTGCAAGAAACACCGCTATGATTTTTTTGAACATTTTCATACAAACACCTCTTTAACTGATATAAATTGAATATAACATAATTTTTCTGAAAAGTCAATTTAAATACAAGGCAGGGTTACTTCCCTGCCTTGCAAAAGTATTATTTTTCTTTATAGTATTTGATGTTTTTGTTGTCAAAAGGTTCGTTATTGCCGACAAGAATATTCTTGTTGATGAAGTCACTCTTAAGCTTCAGGTATTCATTTACCTTATCCCAACCTTCTTCACCCTTGCCATGCATTTCAAAAATCGTCGGTTCACCTGAAAAAAGATTTGTTCCGAGACCGAGTTTTTCACCCTTGATTTTTACACCGATACCCGCAAGCATTGTCGGGAACATATCACCGTTGAACCACCAACGGTTTCTTGTTCTTGACTTCGGAATATCTGCAAGGTCACCCGCAGGATTAAGGAAAAGATTGAATGTTGTTCTACGGTATGACGGGTCGAAATTTTTAAAGAAGTTCTTATCCATACTCAAGTGGTCACCGATAAGGACAATTGTTGTATTTTCATAAAACGGCTGCTGCTGAATCCAACGTACAAACTTTGTAACCTCAGAAGCAGAATATGCAATAACATTTGCATACTGATTATCTCTCGGAGTGGGAGTGTTCGGACCGACATAACCATCAGGGAAATGCGTGTCGGCTGTCTCCATTACAAAATGGAACGGCTTACCTGTTTCGTGAAGCCTTCTGAGTTCAGTTTTCGCATACTCATAAAGCTTATCGTCCTCATATCCCCACCAGACCTTGTAATCCTCGGGAATCCAACCCTTTTCTTTAACTGCCTCG
>JAZNCK010000090.1:0-19832 GCA_045587505.1 Acutalibacteraceae bacterium | reverse complement strand
CTGATGATAACACCCTTAGCACCTGCGATAGATGTCTCAAGAAGCGGACTGGATGTAGCCATATCTGCTGCCTGAAGGCTCTTGTCCTTGCCCTTTGCTGTGCCAACGCCCATGTGTGCGTAGCCTGCATCTCTCATTACGCTGCATACGTCAGCGAAGTCAAGGTTAACAAAACCGGGAACCTTGATGAGCTCTGAGATACTCTTAACACCCTGTGAAAGAACTTCGTCTGCAACAAGGAAAGCCTCTGAAAGAGTCTTGCAACGGTCGCTGAGGAGCTTAAGACGGTCGTTAGGAATAACTATAAGGCTGTCTACGTGCTCTGAAAGACGAGCGATGCCCTGCTCAGCAAGTGTGCTTCTCTTCTTACCTTCAAACTTGAAGGGCTTTGTAACAACACCAACAGTAAGAACGCCCATTTCCTTTGCAATCTGAGCGATTACGGGAGCTGCACCTGTACCTGTACCGCCGCCCATACCTGCGGTGATAAATACCATATCTGTTCCTTTGAGAACTGCTGCAATTTCTTCTCTGCTCTCTTCAGCAGCTTTCTCACCAACTTCGGGTCTGCCGCCTGCGCCCTGACCGCGAGTTGATTTCTCACCAATCTGGATTCTGTGAGTTGCCTGAGAATTAACAAGCACCTGCTTGTCTGTGTTTACAACGATAAACTCTGCACCCTGCATACCCTGTGCAATCATGGTGTTAACAGCGTTTCCGCCGCCGCCACCGACACCGATAACCTTTATCTGAACGGTGCTTTCAAAATCGTTATCAATTTCAAATGCCATTTTAAAGACCTCCGTTTTAAAAATCTATTACGCTAGTGTTAAACACTGATAATAATACCATACTTTAATTCTTATTTCAAGCACTAAAACTTAAAAAGGTAAAAATTTTTGTAACAATTTTATTCCAAAATTAAATAATAAGTCTTTTTATTCCTCACGGGAAGTAACTTCGCTGTTATCCTGCTGTGATGTAGTGTTATCGGATGTTGTATCTTCGGGTTCAGTTGTCTGTTCCGCATCTGTTTTTTGAATATCTGCAGATGTTGTTTCTTCTTCAACTGCGTCCTTTTCTCCGACATCCGGATCAAGTGATTCTATCGGATTTACGAAAACCTTTTTCGGTATCGTAAGATTGATTTCAGCTATAAGATTAGGATCCTTATTGTCCTCTGTTCCGATTACTTCCAATCCGCCTTTGATTTTGATATCCAACGAATCTGCAGTACCCAAAAGAAGTCGCAACCTGTTCTGATACTCAATTTTTATTGAAGAAATGTCAGAAAGATCAATTTTTGTTATGCTTTCAAGTATTCCGTTGTTTTTAAACTCTTTAATGAGTTTGTAGTAAGTAGCTTCTTCCTGCGCGTCTGAAAATGTGAATACTGTGCCAGGTTCAGCATCCATTCCTTTTGCGGTTTTTATAACCATAAAATTTGATTTCTCGGGTACTTTATTAATTATTTCAAGAACTTTTCCGTGACTGTCTGCTATGGCATAACCTTGTTTTGATTCAAATATAATAGCAGCAGAAGTATCCTTAACACTGATTGTAACTTCACCCGAAAGTTTTTTGTTAACTGTCGCATCAAGAACATAAGGAAGGTTATATTCTATTCTCTGACAAACCTTCTCAAAGTCTGTACGAATTATATTGTCGCCTGTATTAAGCCCTGAAGCACTGATAATCTCATTTTCAGAATAAACCGAGCCCGTTTTTACGACTCTGATACTTGTGATATTAAAAAAAACGGTTGTACAAAGTATTGATACAACAGCTGCAATAACAATAATAAGTGACACAACCGCAACAATCAATCTGTTGCGTTTTACAGCCTTCAATCTTTTTTCATATTTCTCACGTGATTCCGGTTTTAGTTTTTCCAACTGTTCGGGTGTAAGCTGTTTCATTTTCAATCCCACAGCATCAATGCTGTTCCTTTCTTCTGATCTTCGCTCCAAGCAAAGACAGATTATTCTCAAGGGAATCGTACCCTCTGTCTATGTAATGAATTGAATTTACCGTTGTAACATCCTCGGCACAGAGTCCTGCAAGAACGAGTGCTGCACCTGCACGCAAATCCGTTGAATCTACACAGGCACCGTGCAGACGTCTGACACCGTTAACCACAGCTATTTTATCGTGAACCCGTATATCTGCTCCCATACGGTTAAGCTGTGAGACGTGCCTGAAACGGTTTTCAAATATATTCTCGTTTATAAGTGTTACTCCCTCTGACACCGAGGCAACAGCCATCATAATAGCCTGGCAGTCCGTCGGAAAACCCGGGTACGGCATTGTTCGTATCGTTTCGGGGGCACAAAGTTTTTCCGGTGCGGAAATACGGATTTTATTTCCTGAACTTTCCACACGGCAACCGGTCTGCTCAAAACACGAAAATACAGGTGCAAGATGTGACGGAATAACTTCATCTATAATAATAGATGAGCCTGTAAGTGCTGCAGCTGCCATATAAGTGCAGGCAACAATCCGGTCAGGCATAATTGCATACTGTACGGGATAAAAGCGTTCAACACCCTCTATTACAATCGTGCTTTCCCCTGCTCCCGAAATACGGGCGCCGCAGGAATTCAGAAACATCGCAAGGTCAACAATTTCCGGCTCCCTTGCCGCATTGATAATTGTTGTAACTCCCGATGCCCTGACTGATGCAAGAATGATGTTTTCCGTTGCACCGACACTCGGAAAAGAAAGTGTTATCTTATTGCCTCTGACTCTTTTACACGTACATCTTATCTGCCCGTTTGCCTCGGTAACTCTGATACCGAGTTTTTTCATTGCCATAAGATGTAAATCAATCGGACGCAAACCTATATCGCAACCACCCGGTGCAGATATAACTGCTTCCCCTGCCCCTGAAATCAAAGCACCCAGAAAGATTATCGATGAACGCATCTCCTGCATAAGTGAGCCGTTGATGCAAGCGGAGACAATACGGCTGCTGTCAACAGAAACGGTGCCGACACTGCGATGCACCTCACACCCGAGGGAACGCAGGATTTTTACGGTTGAATCGATATCACTCAGACCGGGACAATTATGTATCACACAAGGTACACCGACTGCTACTGTCGCAGCAAGAATCGGTAAGGCACTGTTTTTTGATCCCTGTACTCTTACACTTCCCGAAAGGCGGTTGCCGCCCTCGATTATGTACTGTCCCATCAGACCACCCTTTCAAAAAATATCAATCTGTTTTCAGTTTATGATATTTCCGAAAAAGTGTTATAAAGTTTATTTTATAATTTTGCAGATACAGTCAACTATACGCTCGGTAGCATCATAAATTGCCATTTTCTTTGCATTTGCACCAAGTGTATGAAGTCTCTGTTTATCAGCAAGAAGAGCGTCAATTTCTTTTATAAGACGTTCACCTGTGAAGTCTTTTTCTTCAATAAGGATTGCGGCATCATTTTTAACAAGTTCCATTGCATTGTAATACTGATGATTTTCCGCAGCATAGGGATACGGTACAAGAATTGAAGGTTTACCCATAGCCTGAATTTCACTGAGTGAGCTTGCACCTGCACGGCAGATTACAAGGTCTGCTGCCGCCATACAACGATGCATATCGTTTATATATTCACGCAGCATAATGTGCTTGTTTTCATTGAGACTTATGCCTTTTTCTTTTTCAATGACGTCAAACATACCCGTTCCTGCCTTACCTGTTGCATGCAGGAAATAGCAGTTTTTACGCTCATATCTTTCTTCAATAAGCTGTGTTACTGCAGTGTTTATTACTCTTGCACCGAGACTGCCGCCCATTGAAAGAATAACGGGTCGATCGTCAACACCGAGTTCAGCACGTGAAAAATCTCTGTCCGCACAAATGAGTTCTCCTCTTACGGGAAGACCTGTAACAACACAAGGATTTTTCGGTTGCATATATTTTTCCGCTTCGGGTGCAGTAAGCATTACAACATCAACAGTCTTTGCAAGTGCCTTGTTGGTTACACCCGGGAAGGCATTCTGCTCATGAATTGCTGTCGGGATACCCATTTTGCAAGCTGTACGCAGAACAGGTCCGCCGACATATCCGCCAAAACCGATTACAACATCGGGTTCAAATTCTTTGATAATCTTCTTAGCCTGAGAAGAAGATTTGAGAAGCTTTATTGCCGTGCCGACATTCTGCTTTATTCCGCTTAAACTCAGGTCACGGCTGAAGCCCTGTATATCAATTGTTTTGAAATCGTAACCTGCTGCCGGGACAAGCTGAGCTTCCATTTTGACAGCTGTACCTACAAAAAGAATCTGTGCTTTCGGGTAATTGTCTCTGATGTAACCTGCAACAGCAAGCGCAGGATTTATGTGACCTCCCGTACCGCCTGTTGCTATGAGTATTTTTTTATTATTTAACATTCTTTTTCCCCTCCGGAAGTTTTGCTTCTCTTGTACCCGTCCTTGATACACCGAGTACAAGCCCCATCTCAGCAAGAAGTATCAGAAGTGCCGTACCTCCGAAGCTGAAGAATGGCAAAGCGATACCGGTGTTAGGTATCATATCCGTAACAACCAGAATATTTAGTACTGATTGTATTCCGACCTGAAGTGAAATTCCGAGAACAAGGAGTCTTTCATACATACTCTTTGTTCTTTCTGCAATCATAAAACCTCTTGCAACCAAGGCAAGGAAAAGCAAAAGAATTACAATACATCTGAAAAATCCGAGTTCCTCACCAACAATTGCAAAAATAAAGTCATTGTGAGGTTCCGGGATATACATATATTTCTGTCTTGAATTACCGAGACCAAGACCGAAAAGTCCGCCTGAACCAAGTGCGTACAGTGATTGGTTCGTCTGCCATCTGCCGTCAATATCTGTATAATCCTTTACAAAGAAGCTGTCTATTCGAGCATTCTGATAAGGGCTGAGAATCTGCTCTCTGAGTGCAAAGAAACCGACTATCATAATCACGCCGAGCACACCGAAAAAGATAAACCAGCGTCTGTCCATTCCGCTGAGAAAAAGAAGTCCGACACCCATTGCAAAAATCATAAGGAACGCAGAAAGATGACTTTCCGCATACACAAGCAGTGATACAACTGCAACCACTCCGAAATAAATAATGGGTGCCCACATTTTTGTATCAAGCAGCTTTTTGCCCTTTTCCAGCCCCCAGGAAAGACCGATGATCATTGCTATTTTTCCGACATCGGACGGTTGAAAGTTTTTGCCTGTTCCCGGGATTTCCATCCAGCGTTTTATGCCCGGTTTATCCGGAATCGGATCGTAGTAAAAAAGTACCAGAACAAGCAAAGCAAAACCTACAATACTGATAGCCACCGCGCATTTTTTAAAAACTTGCGGATTTATTTTTGAGATTACAAACATTGCTATGATGCCTAAAATTGCAATTTTGCCCTGACTTACAATATAGTGATACGGATCATTATTATGGAAAGTGCCCCAGACATAACTTGCAGAAGACATCATTACGAGACCTGTTGTCAACAACGCAATAACAAGAATAAAATAGATTATATCAAAACCGCCGCTGACAAAAATTCTTGTTTTAAAGATTGTCAGGTTATTCAGTTTCTTTAAAAAAGATGATGCTTCCTTTTGCTTTTTTCGTGCATTTTCTGTCAATTCAGCCGTCGACATCAAATCTCTCCTTTCCAAGTATCTTTATATTATTATCTGTTGAATCCGCCAAAATACATTGCTGCAACGCCGATTATACCTGCAACAAGGTTAACAACGCAGAATACTGCGTCAATTTTCTTTTCACTCCAACCACTCATTTCAAAATGATGATGAATCGGAGCCATTTTAAAAATACGCTTACCCTTTGTTATTTTGAAATAACCGATCTGAATTACATCGGAAAGTGCTTCGATTACGTAAATAAAGCCTATAAGCACAAGGATAAACGGACAATCAAGTGCATAAGCAATAGCAACCACCATTCCGCCAAGGAACATAGAACCTGTATCACCCATAAAAACCTTTGCCGGGTGCTTGTTCCAGACAAAGAAACCGATGCATCCTCCGAGGAGCGCTGCCGCAATAATACCTACACCGAAGAACTTATGAATTACCGCAATCGCAACAAAGCACACAGCAGCAGTCGCAGTTACGCTTGAACAAAGTCCGTCAATACCGTCTGTAAAGTTAACAGCATTGATTGCACCGTAAATAACACATACACCGAGAATCCAGAACCAGAAGCCTATACCCACATTACCTACAAAAGGAATAAACATATACGGATCCTTGCCCATAGCAAGGTAAAGGCTTGTAAGATAACCACCGCAGATTACAAGCTGTAAAACGGTTTTCTGAATAATTGAAAGACCGAGATTTCTTTTCTTGACAACTTTGATGTAGTCATCGGCAAAGCCAACAAGGCCGAACATAAGTGCCATAATAATACCTGCCCAGAGCTTGGTATTCATATCACCGTTGAGCGCCATCTTGTTACCGGTAAGAGTGTTTATAAGAAGGACGAGTGCTGCAGAAACAAAGATACCGATAATGAACATAACACCGCCCATTGTAGGAGTGCCCTGCTTACTCTTATGCCATTTCGGACCCTCTTCAAGTATTGTCTGACCGAATTTAAGTTTACGAAGCCACGGAATTACACCGAAGCCGAGAATTGCAGTTATACCAAAAGAAAGAACTGCACTTAAAATAATTGCAAGAATACTATTCATTTTGTTCACTTGCGTACCAAAAGTACGCTGCCCCTTTCTTTAAACTCAATAAAACACTTTTATTTTATTCTGTCATAAAGATTATTTATTACATCTTCGAGTGCCATGCCTCTGCTTGCTTTAAAGAGAACGGCATCGCCCTCACCGAGAGTTTCGTAAAGTGCATCTGAAAGTTCCTGCTTATCAAGGAAACTTCTGACTACAGGAACACCGCAATCCTGCGCCCTCTTTGCAGTTTCAAGTGAAAGCTCACCGTACGTCATAAGAATATCAATTTTATTTTTCGCTGCAATAAGTCCTGCGTTACGGTGTGCTTCTTCGCTTATTGTACCGAGTTCAAGCATATCACCGAGAACAGCGATTTTTCTGCTTGCATTCACTGTTGAAAGCATTTTGAGAGCTGCCTGCTGAGAGTCAGGACTAGCATTATAACAATCCTCGATAAAACGTATGCCTCCGACTATTCTGACACGCTGTCTCATTCCCGAGGGTTCATATTTAAGAAGGCCGCGTGATGCTTCTTCAGGTGTTACGCCGAGGTGAAGACCTGTTGCAAATGCCGCTACGGCATTATAGACATTATGTATACCGATTGTCGGGATAGTGATTTCCTGCACCTTATCATTATCATAAAGGATATTGAATGTTGTACTGTCATCGTTCTGAACAATATCAGTTGCCCTGTAGTGACAGAATTTATCATTGATACCGTAATAATAAACGGGATGATTTTCTATTCTGGCACTTGCGAGATACGGGTCGTCACCGTTGAGCATTATCGGACATCCTTCACGCAGACCGTCAAGAATTTCGAGTTTAGCAAGGCAGATATTCTCTCTTGAGCCGAGGCTTTCCATGTGGGAAACACCGATGTTACTTATGATTGCAACTGTTGGCTCAGCTGTTTGCGAAAGCAACGAAATCTCACCTTTATTGCTCATACCCATCTCAATAACCGCAGCCTGTGTATCAGCGTCAAATCTCATCAACGTACGAGGAAGCCCGATATCGTTATTGAGATTTCCCTCAGTTTTGTTTGTGTTGAATTTTTCATTCAGCACTGCCCAGGTCATTTCCTTGGTTGTTGTTTTTCCCACACTGCCCGTAAGACCGACAACAGGGATATCGAATGTTAAACGGTACCAATGTGCAAGTTGTATAAGTGCTTTTCTTGTATCTTCAACTCTTATAAAAATGCCGTCACAGTCAACATCGTGATGAATAATTGCTGCAGCTGCGCCGTTTTTTAAAGCACTTTCAGTAAAAGCATGACCGTCAAAGTTTTCACCGTGAATTGCAATATAAAGTGAACCTTCTGCACAAAGCCTGCTGTCTATACAGACTTCGTTAATTTCCGCCTCACCGTTGGCAATACCTCCGACAGCCTTTGCGATTTCACTTACAAGTAATTTTTTCATTTTTAAAACCTCGCCTTGTCCTCCAGGATTTTTCTGATTATTTCTCTTTCGTTAAAATATATTTTTTGTGTACCTAAAATCTGGTATTTTTCATGACCTTTGCCTGCAATCAGTACAACATCTCCTGCCTTCGCGGAATAAAGTGCTGATTTTATGGCAAGCGCTCTGTCCGTTATCCTGAAATATTTTGATTTATCAAGATTCCGTGTAATGTCGTTTATAATATGTTCAGGATTTTCCGTTCTCGGGTTATCCGAAGTAACAAAAACAAAGTCTGAATATTTACACGCAACTTCGCCCATAAGCGGGCGTTTTTCTTTATCCCTGTCCCCTCCGCAACCGAAAACAGTTATCAATCTGCCGTTATATATGCTTTTCAAAGTTTCGGCAACATTCATAAGAGAGTCAGGAGTGTGTGCATAATCTATAATTATATTTATTCCGTGTGAATTTTTAACTTTTTCCATTCTGCCGAGAATACCGTCAAACCGCGAAACCGAACGTACCGCCCTGTCAACATTTATCCCCATTATCTTCGCAACACTTAATGCTGCAAGTGAATTGTAAACCGAGAAGTTTCCGGGACTTCCGTATGAAACATAACATTCGTCCGATTTATGACAGAACCTGTACACAACACCGTCTGCCGTCAATCTGATTTTATCTGCCAAAAAATCCGCATCATCGCGTACACCGTATGTATACGTTTTTCCCACGGCATTACCGAGCATCGTCGGGGAATATCCATCATCAGCGTTAATAACAGATACCTTGCTTGCAGCAAACAATTCTGACTTGGCCTTAGCATAAGCCTGCATATTTTTATGGTAATCAAGGTGTTCCGGTGAAAGATTTGTATATACCGAACACTCAAAATTGATACCGTATACTCTGTCCTGAGCCAACGCCTGAGATGAAACTTCCATTATACATGTATCACACCCTGCAATCTTCATAAGCATGAGGTAGCGATGAAGATCCGCAGGATCGGGTGTTGTAAGATCGGCAGGATATTTTTCCTTACCTATCACTACATTTACAGTTCCGATAAGACCTGTTTTTACGCCTGAATCATCAAGTATCCTTTTGATTAAGTATGATGTTGTAGTCTTACCGTTTGTACCGGTAACACCGATTATACGCATTGACTTGTGTGCCGAACCGTAAAATGCGGCACATATTTTAGCATAAGCCTTCCTGCTGTCCTTAACAATTATTGAATTCTTTATACCAACATCACGTTCACAGACTATAATCTCTGCACCCTTATCCAGTGCTTTTTGTGCGAAATTATGTCCGTCGTGTGTTTCACCTCTGATACAGACAAATAATCCGTGATTACGTATCTTGCGTGTATCATCCGAAATGTTGGTAATTTCGGGATTAAGGGTGTAAACACTTTTTGTTTCAACATCCTGTAACAAAGCCCGAAGCTTCATTCAACACGCCTCCAAAAATATTCTGTTTACACATCCTTGATTTTAAACAAATCAGTGGTCGGATACGCCTGCAGTTGTACGGAAATATACCGTAACCGTTGTACCGTAATCCGTTTCTTTTCCGGGTTGAATACTTTGCCTGTAAGCAGTAAGGCCGGTAGCTGAGAGAGAGTTGCCTGAGATTTTAACATTTATACCGAGTCTGACTGCCTCATAATTAACCTGAGAAACTGTCATACCCGTAAAATCAGGCACAACAACTTTTGTTGCCTTTGTACTTTCATCAGTGTAGACTACAACAACACCGTTTTTGGGAATAAACTGGCTGTATGCAGGCATCTGTGAAAGTACGGTTTCTCCGTTGCCAACAACCTTTATCTTAAGACCGAGTTCTTTAAGAACTTTTCGTGCTTCACTGACAGTCTTACCTGCAAGATCCGGCACTTCCTGATCAAGTTTGTCTTTTTCGGACTCGTTGTACTGTCTTTCAACATTGAGATAAGTGAGTGTTTTTTCTATAACTTCTGCGGCAACAGGTGCTGCAACAGCACCGCCACCTGTTTGTCCCTGAGGTTCATTAACAACGATAATGATTGAGATTTCGGGATCATTTGCCGGTGCACAACCTGCAAATGATGCGATATACTCGCCCGTTGCACCTTTTGGTCCGAGAACATCGGAAGTACCTGTTTTACCTGCGACACGATAACCTGAAACGTAGGAGTTTTTAGCAGTACCTGCAGTTGAAACCTGTTCCATAGAAGCGATAATCTTATCCGATGTAGACTCAGATATAACCTGACGTTTTACTGTCGGCTGTGTTTCGCTGATTACGTTACCGTCAGCATCGAGGGTTTTCGCAACAATGTACGGCTGCATAAGTTTGCCGTCATTGACAACAGCATTGATTGCATTGAGCACCTGAATAGGACTTGCCTGGAAAGACTGACCGAAAGATGAGCTTGCAAGGTTGACTGCTGTCATGGTTTTGTCTGTATAGTAGTTTATATTTGCAACGGGATAAACTTCACCGTTTATGTCAATTCCTGTTTTTTCCGTAAAGCCGAATGCCTCAAAATATTTATAAAAAGTCTCTTTGCCGAGGCGTTGACCGATTGTAATAAAATACGGGTTACATGAATTCATAAGTCCCTGTGTAAGGGTCTGCGTACCGTGACCTGAATGATTGTGACACCAATAATGTCTGTCAAGAATCTTAATTGAGCCCGAGCAATTAAACTTCTCGTCGTACTCAACAACGTTCTCTTCGAGACCTGCCGCCATTGTAATTACTTTAAAAACCGAACCCGGGTCATAAAGGTCAGTCACACCGCGGTTTTTCCACTGTGTATACATAGCGCTTGTATATGCCTTTTTACGCTCTGCTTCATCCTCAATTTCATTGAGATTTGCTACTGTTCTCTCATCATACACCGTGTACGGATCGTTCGAATCATAGCTTGCCTGTGTTGACATTGCAAGGATGGCACCTGTATCGACATCCATAACAATACCTGTTGCCGAAAGGCAGTTGCTTGTTTCGTAACATTCTGCAAGTGCTTCTTCAAGGTAACGCTGAATAGTTTCATCAACCGTCAGCACAAGACTTGTGCCCTGAGTAGGCTCGTGAAGTGTCTGATAAGCAATACTCTTCATAACGGCATTGTTCGCTTTTGTTGAAATCAGTCTGCCGTCAATACCTGTAAGGATATCGTTGTATTTGTATTCAAGTCCTGAAAGTCCGTCGTTATCTGTACCTATACAGCCAAGAATCTGTGATGCAAGTGTTGAATACGGATAATAACGTCTTACATCTTCCTCAACACTGATTGCTGATGCATAATAAACAGGTTTTTCACCTTTTACTCCCGATTCATAGGCAGTTTCAAGAAAAGCCAGCATTTTGTTTCTGACATCCTTCTCCACCTTGCTTTTGAGTGTCACATTATTGTAACTTGTATACGATGCTTTTTCTTCGATAAAGGAACGCTCAAGATCAAGCGTTCTGGCAAGGACATCAATAGCTTTTTGCTTTGCTGCTTCAGGAAAATCCTTAAAAATGCTCGGATTCATCGTAACTTTCCACACAGATGCACTTTTGGCAAGTACAGTCATATTCCTGTCGTAAATAACACCTCTGTTAGCGGGAATAACAGTATCATTCAGCTGTTGCTGCTGTGCAAGAAGCTTAAAATAATCACCGTTTACAATCTGTGCGTTCACAAGGCCTGCAGTAGGAAGGACAAGTCCGACAACAAGAAATAACGCAAGTACTCCCCAGATTCGTGTTTTAACGCCTTTTGTAAGAATTTTGCGTGGTTTTAATAACTTTTTCTTCTTTATTTTAAGCGGACTGCTCAATTCTGTCTCTTCCTTTCCTGAAAAAATACTGTTGCAAATTATCTCTATAAAATCACTCTAAGGGCGGATAAAAATCCGCCCTTTTCTTTTTCATTCAATGATATGTTGGGTACAACTTGTACTATACATAAATTCAATCATTGTGTTAACTGAGCACCGCCCTCATCGGAAATATCAAAGTAACTTATCTGATAATTTTCTCTTTTTACCATTCCTAATTTTTCCTGAGCATACTCCTCAATTTTGTCAACTGACATCATCGAATTGTACTGCATCTGTAAAGCGACGTTCTCACTCTGTGCAACACTCAATGAATTTTGCATTTTGTTAAGTTCAAGCTGACGTTGTGTGTACTCAACACGACACATAATAAGTGAACCGATCATAAGGAATGCTACAAGTGCAAATGCGCAAGCTCTGATAGCCATTTTACGGCTCTCACGTGTTTCTTTTTCAACATCCGTGCGTGAAGCACGCTTAGGTTCAAGGAGCGTAAGGTCTATTTTTCTCTTTTTCTGCTGTTCCTGCTCGGGAATGTATGCATTTTTCTGTACGTCAAACAAATCAAGGTCGAGTGCGAAATTTTCGTTTGCCATAACTACCGGCTCCTTTCTTAATTTAAACTGTTAGTTATATAATTAAAGTTTCTCTACTGCACGTAGTCTTGCGCTATGCGCTCTGAAATTATCATCAACTTCAGATGCCGTCGGTGCTTTAGACTTAAAAGGCAACTTACCTGCAGGTGTTTTTCCACATACACAAACAGGGAATTCTGCCGGACAGGTGCAGCCTTCACAAAATGTGCTGAAACGTTTTTTTACTATCCTGTCCTCAAGTGAATGGAATGTTATAATCGCCAGTCTTCCCGAGGGATTGAGCACATCAAACATATCGTCTAGCGCCTTGCTTAATTTATCCAATTCCCCGTTGACTTCAATTCTTAATGCCTGAAAAGTTTTACGACCGGGATGCCCGTCACGTTTTGCTTTCATCGGCATAGAGTTTTTAATGATCTCTACCAACTCAAACGTTGTTTCAATAGGCTTTATCTGCCTTGATTTCACTATATTCTTCGCAATCGACGGAGCAAACTTCTCTTCTCCGTATGTATAGATAATGCGACGCAATTCGCTTTCGGAGGCGTTATTAACTATGTCCTTTGCACTGACACCACTCATCGACATACGCATATCAAGAGGTGCATCTTTATGGAAAGAAAAACCCCTGGCATCGGTGTCGAGTTGATGGGAACTAACGCCCAAATCCGCCATCACACCGTCGACACCGACGATACCCAGGTTACTGAGTACTGATTTAATGTTCACGAAATTGTCGTGAACTATAGTTACTTTCGGATTGTCAGCAAACCGTTTTTGCAGAGTTTCAATCGCCTCAGGGTCCTGATCTATGGAAATAAGTCTTCCTGTCGTAAGCTTTTCGGCAACAGCTGAGCTGTGACCGCCGCCCCCTGCCGTACAATCAACATAAATACCATCAGGTTTTATATTCAGTGCATCAACGGTTTCATAAAAAAGTACGGGAATATGTTTAAAATCTGACATCAGAACGGCAATACGATATCAACAATCTTCTTCGACTCTTCCTCAACTTTAGCTTCAAAAGCCTGTCTGTCCCAGATCTCTGCTCTGGGGCCGATACCGATTGTTACTATATCCTTTTTTAATCCTGCCGCCTCAAGAAACTTCGGAGGAATTACAAAACGTCCCTGTGCGTCAAGATCATATTTTTTTGAATTGATTGAAAAATGCCACTGAAGATCTGTTCTGTCAACCCCGTCATCGGCATAAGCAATCTTGTAGACCATTTTCTCCCACTCGGAAGTTACATAAAGTCGAAGGCATTTCTCGTTGGGTTTATGGTAAATAGTAAAACCCTGACCTTGAAGAGAATCTTTGATTTTAGCAGGCATAATAACACGATTGTTTGCATCAATTGAATGATAATACTCACCATTAAAGTGCATATTCTTCTCTGCATCCATCAAGTTCCCTCCAATCTGTATCAAAATCAATACTATTTGCTCCAATTTCATCCATATTATAATGCTTTTACGTAAGAATGTCAACAAAATAAAGAAAGTTTTTTCAAAAAAATCTTGTTAATTTGTTCCAAAAAGAAAAAACACCATACTTCCGAAGAAGTATGGTGTAAAAATATTTTTATCAGTCAATAGGGAGAAGATCTGCCATCACTGTATTGGGGGCATCTTCCTTTTTCTTAAGCTGTACTTCGGAGTAGCACTTCATACCTGTACCTGACGGGAGAAGTTTACCGATAATAACATTTTCCTTAAGTCCCATAAGCGGGTCTGTCTTACCCTTGATAGCTGCATCTGTAAGAACTCTTGTTGTTTCCTGGAAGGATGCTGCTGAAAGGAATGACTCTGTTGCGAGAGAAGCCTTTGTAATACCCATAAGAGTCGGAGTATACACTGCATAGTTCGGCTCTCTGCCTTCAGCTTCAGCCTGTGCCTTAACCTTAGCATTTTCTGAGTAGAACTCGTGCTTTTCAACAACTGAACCCGGAAGGAAGTTTGTATCACCTGCATCATCGATCTTAACCTTACGCATCATCTGGCGAACGATAACTTCAATGTGCTTGTCGTTGATATCAACACCCTGTGTACGGTATGTTCTCTGAACTTCACGGATAAGGTAATCGTGAACAGCTTCAACACCGCGGATAGCAAGAATATCGTGCGGATTTGGTGCACCGTCTGTGAGTGCCTGACCCTTTGTAACCTTGTCACCTTCCTTAACGATTTCACGGAAACCGTAAGGAATAAGGTAAGCCTTTGATTCACCGTTTTCGTTGTCAGTGATTACAACATGACGGCTCTTCTTAATTTCTTCAAACGAGACAACGCCTGAAATTTCTGAAAGAATTGCAAGTGACTTGGGCTTTCTTGCTTCGAAGAGTTCTTCGATACGCGGAAGACCCTGTGTGATATCGCCTGCATCCTTGGCACCACCGGTGTGGAACGTTCTCATTGTAAGCTGTGTACCCGGTTCACCGATTGACTGTGCAGCAATAATACCGACAGCCTCACCGACTGTAACAGGCTCACCTGTTGCAAGGTTTGAACCGTAGCACTTGATACATACGCCATGCTCTGCCTTACAGGTAAGAAGTGAACGGATAACGACAGATGCAACTGCGTTTTCATCTGCCTCACCTGCTTCGATCTTAGCCTGCATCACTGCCTTTGCGTGATCAGCTACAATCTTCGCTTCAACATCAGTCATCATCTTATCCTTAGACATGATGACTTCGCCTGTTTCTGTATCGATATAATCATTGAGAAGGAAACGGCCTGTAAGACGCTCGGCAAGGTCAACAATCTTTCTGTTGCCGTGGAAGATATCGTAAACTTCGATACCCTCGTCACAACCACAATCTTCGCTGTGGATAATACACTCCTGTGAAACGTCAACAAGACGACGTGTAAGGTAACCTGAGTCAGCTGTACGAAGAGCCGTATCAGCAAGACCCTTACGAGCACCACGTGAAGAAATAAAGTACTCAAGAATATTCAAGCCTTCACGATAGTTAGCCTTGATAGGTACTTCGATCGTCTTACCTGCTGTATTAGCGATAAGACCACGCATACCTGCAAGCTGACGAAGCTGTGAGTCGTTACCACGGGCACCGGAATCAAGCATCATATTGATGGGATTGTACTTATCAAAGTTTGCCTTGAGTTCCTTAGCAACTTCCTGAGTACAGCTTTCCCAGATTTCGATTACTCGGTCTGAACGCTCAGACTCTGTGATAAGACCACGGTCATAGTTTCTTGAAACCTTATCAATCTTTGCTTCTGCTTCTGCAAGAAGTTCAGCCTTCTTCGGCGGAATTGTAGCATCGCAAACAGCAACAGTGATACCGCTTCGTGTTGAATGTGTGTAACCCTGTGCCTTGATGTTATCAAGCATCTCAGCAGCAACCGCTGTACCGTGTACGCGGATACACTTATCAATAATCTTACCGAGGTTACCCTTCTTAACGAGGAAATCAACCTCGAGTTTGAACATACTGTCAATATCTTCCGGATTACGCTCAACAAAGCCAAGATCCTGAGGAACAGGATTGTTGAAGATGATTCTGCCGAGTGTTGTCGGAACAAGTCTTGTATACTCAACGCCGTTAATTGTCTTTGTCATACGGACCTTGATTGAAGAGTGAAGAGTGATCGTTCCGTCGTCGTAAGCCATGGTAGCTTCATCAACGCTGCGGAAAGCCTTGCCTTCACCGGGTTCACCCGGCTTTTCAAGTGTAAGGTAATATGAACCGAGGATCATATCCTGTGTAGGAACTGCAACAGGACGTCCGTCGGACGGCTTGAGAAGGTTATTAGCAGCAAGCATAAGGAAACGAGCCTCTGCCTGTGCTTCTGCTGAAAGAGGAACGTGAACAGCCATCTGGTCACCGTCGAAGTCAGCGTTAAAAGCTGTACAAACAAGCGGATGAAGCTTGATAGCTCTGCCCTCTACGAGTACGGGTTCAAATGCCTGGATACCGAGTCTGTGAAGTGTCGGAGCACGGTTAAGCATTACGGGATGGTCTTTGATAACAATTTCAAGTGCATCCCAAACTTCGGGATGTGCCTTTTCAACCATCTTTCTTGCTGATTTTACATTACCGGCTTTTTCTGTTTCAACAAGACGCTTCATAACGAAGGGCTTGAAGAGCTCGAGTGCCATCTCCTTGGGAAGACCGCACTGGTAAAGTCTGAGTTCGGGACCAACAACGATAACTGAACGGCCTGAATAGTCAACACGCTTACCAAGGAGGTTCTGACGGAAACGACCCTGCTTACCCTTAAGCATATCTGAAAGAGACTTGAGTGCTCTGTTGCTCGGGCCTGTAACGGGACGTCCGCGACGACCGTTGTCGATAAGTGCGTCACCAGCCTCCTGAAGCATTCTCTTCTCGTTGCGGACAATGATGTCGGGTGCACCGAGCTCAAGAAGTTTCTTAAGACGGTTGTTACGGTTGATAACACGACGGTAGAGAACATTGAGGTCTGATGTTGCAAATCTGCCACCGTCAAGCTGAACCATAGGTCTGATTTCCGGCGGGATAACGGGAACTACATCAAGAATCATCCATTCAGGCTTATTACCTGATGTGCGGAATGCCTCGATTACTTCAAGACGCTTGAGAGCCTTAGCTCTCTTCTGACCTGAAGAACTGTTGAGTTCTTCACGGAGTTCCCGGGAGAGAGCCTCAAGATCAACTTCAGCAAGAAGTTCCTTGATAGCTTCTGCACCCATACCTGCTTTGAAGTCATCCTCATATCTTTCACGGTATTCCGTGTAAGCCTTTTCATCGAGAATCTGCTTCTTTTCAAGCGGTGTGTCACCAGGATCGGTAACAATGTATGATGAGAAATAAAGAACCTTTTCGAGGTTTCTGGGTGTAACGTCAAGAACAAGACCTATTCTTGACGGGATACCCTTAAAGTACCAGATATGAGAAACGGGTGCTGCGAGTTCGATATGACCCATACGCTCACGGCGTACCTTTGCTTTTGTAACTTCAACGCCGCATCGGTCACAGACAATGCCCTTATGGCGTACTCTCTTGTACTTACCACAGTGACATTCCCAGTCCTTTGTCGGTCCGAAGATTCTTTCGCAGAAAAGACCGTCTTTTTCGGGCTTAAGGGTACGGTAGTTTATAGTTTCGGGCTTTGTTACCTCACCGTAAGACCATTCTTTGATCTGTTCAGGTGAAGCGAGTCCGATTTTTATTGATTCAAAGGTATTGTTTTCCAAAATGACTGCCCCTTTTCCTTAAACTATATAAATTCAAAATACAAGCGTACGATTATTCGTAATCGTCGTAATTGTCTTCAGCATCCATGCCGTAGTCTTCGGTCTCATAGTCGCTGAACATATCTGCGAATTCATCTGTATCATCTTCGCTTGTGATAGGATTACCCTCTTCGTCCTCAAGAGCATAGCCTTCAGCACTTTCGGCGTCATTCACCTGAGTGAAAGCCTTATCGTCAGAAGGTGCAAAGCCCATATCGTCATCAAAGTTCTGCTTAAGGTCAATCTCCTGCTGATCCTTGTCGTATACGCGAACATCAAGACCGAGTGACTGAAGTTCCTTAACGAGGACTTTGAAGGACTCGGGAATACCTGACTGGGGAACATTGTTGCCCTTAACAATAGCCTCATAAGTCTTGACACGACCGATAACGTCGTCAGACTTAACTGTAAGAATTTCCTGAAGAGTATATGCTGCACCGTAAGCTTCAAGTGCCCAAACTTCCATTTCACCGAAACGCCGACCACCGAACTGAGCTTTACCGCCCAAGGGCTGCTGTGTAACAAGTGAATACGGTCCTGTTGAACGTGCATGAATCTTATCGTCAACAAGGTGCAACAGCTTAAGGTAATACATTATACCTACTGTAACGGGGTTATCAAAGCGGCGTCCCGTACGTCCGTCGATGAGGATTGACTTACCATCCTCACGAAGACCTGCTTCGCGGAGTGCTGCTCTGATATCTTCCTCGTGAGCACCGTCAAAGACCGGTGTCATAACCTTCCAACCGAGATGACGTGCTGCAAATCCGAGGTTAACCTCGAGAACCTGACCGATATTCATTCGGGACGGAACACCGAGGGGGTTAAGAACGATATCAAGCGGAGTACCATCCTCAAGGAACGGCATATCCTCCTGCGGAAGGATGCGTGAAACAACACCCTTATTACCGTGACGACCAGCCATCTTATCGCCGACTGAAAGCTTACGCTTCTGTGCGATGTAGCAACGTACAACTTTGTTTACGCCGGGGCTGAGTTCATCAGAATTTTCTCTTGTGAACACTTCAACATTAACAACGATACCGTATTCACCGTGAGGAACACGCAGAGAAGTGTCACGTACTTCTTTTGCTTTTTCACCGAAGATAGCACGAAGAAGTCTTTCTTCGGGAGTGAGCTCGGTTTCACCCTTAGGTGTAACCTTACCAACGAGGATATCACCTGAATGAACCTCGGCACCGATACGGATAATACCTCTTTCATCAAGGTCCTTGAGTGCATCATCACCGACATTGGGGATATCTCTTGTGATTTCTTCAGGTCCGAGCTTTGTATCTCTGGACTCTGTTTCGTATTCTTCGATATGAATTGATGTGTAAACATCGTCTCTTACGAGTTTTTCGTTAATAAGAACAGCATCCTCGTAGTTATAACCTTCCCAGGTCATAAAACCGATGAGAGCATTCTTACCGAGTGAAATTTCACCGTGATCCGTTGCCGGACCATCAGCGATAACATCGCCTGCGTTCACGTGCTGACCGTTTTCAACGATCGGCTTCTGGTTGATACATGTACCCTGGTTGGAACGCATGAATTTTGTAAGGTTGTATCTGTCAATCTGACCGTCTTCATCCTTACGCACCTCGACGTAATCAGCATTGACGTGGATAACGGTACCTGAATTGTTACAAAGAACAACAGTACCTGAGTCAACTGCTGCCTTGTACTCCATACCTGTACCGACGATGGGAGAATCTGTCTTGAGAAGAGGCACTGCCTGACGCTGCATGTTTGAACCCATGAGGGCACGGTTTGCGTCGTCGTTCTCAAGGAAAGGAATCATAGCTGTAGCAACCGAAACGAGCATCTTCGGAGAAACGTCCATAAAGCTGACTTTAGAGTTATCAATCTCGTGGAATTCGTCACGGTAACGAGCCATAACCTTTTTACGTACGAAGTGTCCGTTTTCATCAAGAGGCTCGTTAGCCTGTGCAACGATGAACTCGTCTTCTTCGTCTGCTGTCATATAAACAACTTCGTCAAGAACCTTGCCGTCTACAACACGACGGTAAGGAGCTTCGATAAAGCCGTACTTGTTGATTTTTGCAAATGTTGCAAGG
>JAZNCK010000089.1:0-4073 GCA_045587505.1 Acutalibacteraceae bacterium | reverse complement strand
ATTCTTACAACAGATACTTGCTTGAATTTCCGGGTGAAATAACAGCGGATGAAATAGTGGATAAAGTGCTTTCTTACAATCCGTATTTCCACGATAATGTAATTCTTAACCGTATTTCTACCGATTATGATGTTGAACGTTGGCTTCGTGTTGTTGCACCCACCAGTGACTACCATAAAACAATTCCTTTTGGTAACAACTACTGGGGTACTTCTGACGAAAAGGCGATCGGTCTGCAGATAGTTGACTACACGGACTACCCGTCCTATGCTCAGCTTGACTATACACCGTTCCTTGAAACTGCACCCGAAAACACCTTCCCGTTTGTAACGGATGTCAAGGTTTTAAATGAAGCAGGCGAAGAGGTCACAACAGTCGGCAACGAAAAAATTACCGTCCGCGTGTCCTTCAACCGCGATATGGACGAAAGCATCCCTCTTGACGTACGCTTCGGCAGTGCCGAGCCTTATGCGGATTATGGAATCGACGGTGCTTACGTTGACGCAAGAACCTGGGAAGGAACAATAACACTTTCTACAACGGTTACAAACGGCAACCAGTATTTCACAATCAAAAACGGTAAGGCAAAGGGTACAAACCTTAAGTTCTTTGAAGACACTTACCGCTTCAGCTTTGCTATAGATACAACTGCAGCACAGGCTATGATTATGCAGGGCAGTGCCACAGAAACAGGTATTGAACTCAGCTGGATGCAGGATGACTTCGATACACTTATGGGTTACAACGTTTACCGAAGCACAAGCGAAGACGGTTATTATCAGAGACTCAATTCAACCGTTCTTCCTTCTGACGTCAAGACCTTCTTTGACGATACAGTCGAGCCGGGCGTTGTTTATTACTACAACTTTACTGTTGTTAAAACTGATCTTACAGAATCCACACCGTCAGGTAAAATCACCATTATGTCCAAGGACACAATGGCTCCGGACATTTACCACACACCTGTATATACTGCAAAGACAGGCTCGAACATCATTATCAATGCAACCATAACCGATAACCTCATTATCAATACAGCTACTGTATATTACAGAACTGTTGGTGAAACGGAATGGAAGATGGCAGTTATGAACAAGCTTAACGATAAGTATTCTGCCATTATCTATGCTGAAGAGATTTCGACAGAGGGTATTGAATATTACATCGATGCCTTTGACGGTATCAGTCACACCTACAGAGGCTCAGAGGCTGAACCCTATGTAATCACGGTTCAGGAGGCTCTTGATGACAGCGCTCTTGGTGATGTTAACGGTGACGGTAAAATTACTAATCTCGATGCCCTGATGCTGCTTCAGGCAATCAATGACCTTCTTAACCTTGATGCAGATCAGTTTGCAAGAGCAGACCTTAACGGTGACGGTGTTCTTGCGGCGGCAGAGGCTCTCCGAATTCTTCAGTATGTCAGTGGTGAAGTTGGCTCCGTGAAGATGTAAGCGGAGGCAAGATATGAGTTTTTTTAAAAAAATCATTTCCGTTTTTTGCATTTTCCTGATTGTTTTGTCAGCAGTTGCAGTCGTTCCGGCTGCAGCTGCTGATACGGCTGTTATTTCGGCGAATGATATTACAACCTATAAGGGCTATACGGTGAGTGTCAATATCAGGGCTGAAAACCTGAGTAATGTCGGTTCGCTTGATATTGCAATTTATTATGACAGCTCGGTTGTAACTTTAAAAGAAGTTAAAAACGGAACTTTGATAAGCGGTTGCCTTGTTTCAAACAATAAAGATGTTGTGGGCGTTGTATCGTCGAGTATTGCTTCTCTGACAGGACTTTCGGGATCAGGTACCTTGCTTACACTTTCCTTTACCGTGAAAAGCGATTGTGCAGCGGGGAAATATCCGATCGTGGTTACTGTCGGTGATGCCTATGACGTTAATTTGCAGGCACTTGCTATAGAAAGCCCTCCCGCTTCGCTTACCGTAAAGGATAATGTTGTACAAACGCAGACATTCAGTCTTTCTGCATCTGCAACACCGACGTCGGTTCTTTCGGGTAACATTACAACAGTCAGCATCAGAAACAGTAATGGCTATTCATTTATGAGCGGAGATTTTATTTTTGAATATGACCGTGATCTGTTTGTTCTGGAGTCCGCGGAGCTGAATTCCGCACTGAAAACGGAAAATGCTGTTTATTCCGTCAATACAAGCACCGCAGGATATATTAAGATTTCGTATATCTCCACTGTTGCGACGAGCAGTTATAATCTTTATACGGTAAAGCTCAGAGCTAAAAACACCGAAGAAACAAGCTCAACACTCAGCATTTCCTGCGCGGATGTGTACAAGGATAATCAGACGGTGTATAATTCTTATTCCACTACTGTGAAGCTTTCCTTGACTATGGAGCCTCCTGCTCCGGATTACCCCGAGGTTTATACAGTAACTGACGGAGTTGCTTTTGAGGGTGGCTCACTTTCCTCAGTGTTGTGCATTGAAGAAGACTCAAACTTAGCAGCAGCCGATTTTGTGGTTTCGTATAACACAGATGTTCTTGAGTGCGAGTCCGTTTCAGTTTCGGACGAGGTCACCGCTGATAACGGTATTGTTGTTCTTAATCAGAACTTCAAAGACGGTAAAATCAAATTCTCGTACGTAAACCAGAAGGGTACCGTGAAAGCACTGACGCTGATAAATATTACCTGGAAGGTTAAAGAAAACACGATCCGTCACTATGTACTCTCTACCAACGCAACAGGTGTTGTGGACGCAAAGTTCAACCCTGTCACACTTACCTTTAAGACGGAAGAAGGCTGTGTTTATAAAAACGTGAAAACGGATGAACCGGACTGTGTTAATCCGGGTGCAGAGTATTACAGCTGTTCAAATAAGAATTTGCTTTTATCACCGGATACATATCCCGAATCCGACCACCCGTATGCGAACAGCATAACGAAGGAATATTCATTTGCTTATGACGGAGCAACAGCTCTGACCATAAAGTTTAACAGTCAGACAGATTTTGAGAATTCATACGATAAGCTTTATATTTACGATAAGAATAAGAAGCTTGTTGGTACTTACACGGGCACACAGCTTTCAGGTGCTGAAATTACGGTTGCGTCGGATGCGTTTACCCTGCGACTGACAACGGACGGCTCAGTACAAAATTACGGCTTTAAAATTGATTCGATTTATGCTCAGAACATGCCATGCAATAAATCAGAAACTATAGTTAAAGAACTGCCCGCAACAGGTGTGCATACATATGGTGAATGGACAGTTGTTACAAATCCGACATTGAACGCAGATGGCTCAAGGGAGCACAGCTGTACACAGTGTGGTGCTGTTGAAAATACCGTAATTCCTGCGATCAGATACGAAGTCGCACAGGGTGTAAAAATCGACTTTTCAACAAGCATAATTTCAGGTATTGATGCAGGCACAACATCGCTCAACGGATATATAACGATTGTTGATGAAGGTTACACCTGGGAATACGAAACTCAGAATGGCAGACTGGGCACGGATGCAAAAGTAATTCTCAAGAACGGCGACACGGTAGCAGGCGAGTATACGATCCTTATTTTCGGTGACGTCAACGGCGACTCGTGGTACGACGGTATGGATGCAGTCCTTGTTTCCTGCCTTGCAAACGGAATGCTTACGAAGGATGATGTCAGCGAAGCGGTTTATATGGCAGCAGATTGCAACCACGACGGAGTAATTGATCAGCTTGATGTTGATTTGCTCAACGAAGCAGGTGCACTCCTCGTCAATGTTGATCAGTCAAAGCCCGCAGAGGTTCTTCTCGAAACATCATCAGCTTATGTTGAATATCTCGATCTCATCGTTCAGTCATTTGAAATTGAGACTGAAGAAGAGACAGAAGATATTCCTGAAGCTGATGCAGAGGAAACTCCTGAAGTCAATACTGATGTTGAGTCGGAAAACACAACACCTGAACAGGATAATGCAGAAGTAAATATTTTTGAAATGATAATTAACTTTATCAAATCAATCTTCGAAATGCTTTTTGCGTATATCCCTGTTCCACTTAAATAAACTAACAAAACTTAGAGAGAGTATGACAGTCAAAAGTCATACTCTCT
>JAZNCK010000088.1:0-7996 GCA_045587505.1 Acutalibacteraceae bacterium | reverse complement strand
TCACACTTTCTGATTCGGCTGTATGTCAAGGCCTGAATACCGTTAAGCTTTGACTTTCCGATCGGAAAATCCTTCTGCCATGAAGTACGTCTTATATACATTGCTTCGTACTCCTGAACATCAACCTCAACACCACCAAGTGCATTGATAAGTTTTGGGAAGGAATTAAAATCTACAGCAATATACTCATCAATTTCAACTTTGAAATTATTCTCTATTGTCTGAAGTAACGTAGCCGGACCACCCAAATTATACGCAGCATTCATTTTCGCATAATAATCATAAGATGTGCCGTTTTCTCTGGGAACACGCATATAAGACCAACTGTCACGCAAAAACGATGCCATAGTAATTTTCTTGGCTTTTTTGTTAATTGAAACAAGCATCATAATATCAGAACGTCCTGATGATGCATCACCGGTCTCACTGTCAACACCGCAAAGAAGAACGTTAATAACGTTTTTGCTGTGCATCTTTTCTCCGCCGTTATTAGCCCAGGAGTAAAGAAAATCGTCTAAAGAATCAGCATTGACATCACCCATTGACTGCCAGTTATGATCTTCTTCAACAATATAATTACTGTCATCAATTTTGTTGAAATCAATACCGTCATCATCCCAGTCTCCGTCACTGGTAGAAACAACAAGGTGAACTAGAAAACCGCCGATGGTCAATAAAATAACAATAACTAAAATAAGAGCAATAATTTTAGTGTTTCTAAACTTATCCCTGGTGAAAAAATTTCCGTCTTTCTTCACTCTGACTTTTTTCACAGGTTCTTCAACGTTATTAAATCGCTGAGTACCTTCACGCGGACTCATATAAAAATCCGCATTACCTTCACTGTACGAAGTAATATCTTCAAACTCATCCTGTTTTTTCTGATTTACAGGAGAAACATAGGTGCAGTCAGAATCATTATTCAGATAATGGTTATATCTTTGATTAAAATCACTTAAATCGGTAAGATCTTCATTTTTTCTGTTATCTTTTTCCATTTAAGTCAACTCCGTTTCAACGATACCCATCAGGGCATTTAAAATATTCCTTTAAATCCAAAAGCGAACAATTAAAAATATTGTTCGCTTCCGACTAAAATTTATTCATCTTTATTCTTTGGCTCAATTTTACCATAAAGATTTACACCAGCGGAATCCGAACGAGGAGCGCGTGCAGGTTGAACATCTTCAACCCTCTTAACTGCATTCTTACGTCTGTAATCATTTCTGCGAGAACCCCTGTAACCGGGATTGGTTGCCTTAAATCCTTCGGCAAGAGTAATAACAACTCTTCTGTCACTTTCAGAACCTACAGAATGTGAATCAACACCCTCAATTTCCTGCACTGTTGTATGAATTATTCTTCTTTCATACGGATTCATCGGATCAAGAGTAACATTTCTGCCGTATTTTTTAACTCTTGATGCATTTTTCTTTGCAAGTTCACGAAGAGTTTCTTCCCTCTTCTCTCTGTAATTACCTGCATTGATTGAAACTCTCTTATATCCATCATTACCCTTGTTAATTACAAGGCGTGTAAGATACTGAATAGCATCAAGAGTTTCACCGCGACGTCCGATAATATAACCGTAGTCATTACCACAATCAAGCTGGGCTGTAACACCTTCGTCATCTTCAGATACAGAGATTTCGATTTCTCCCACACCCATACCTTCAAGAATAGAACGGATATATTTCTCAGCTTTTTTAGATGCTTCACCTACAAAAACTTCCTTTTCAGGAGTCTCTGCAACAAGTTTAGCTTCTTCTTTTACTTTTTTTTCTTCCTGTTTTTTAACCGGTTTCTGAGCTTTAACTTTAGTTTCGGGAGCTTTCTTTATCTCCTTCTTAACTTCTTTAACAACGTCAGGAATTTCATAATATGCTCTCGCTTCAGCAAGAGATCCGCCAAAAAGACCTAAAGTCTTTTTCTTTGCTATTTTTATAATTTCAACCTGAACATCCGCATCCCACGGAGCATTAAGTTCAGCTTTTGCTGCTTCAACAGCAGCTTCATTAGTAGCACCTTTACCAAATGCTTCTTTAATCAAGAGGTTCACCACCTGTAAATATTAAACACATAATCAAGTGTCTTTTTTTCGAATTTATTTGTTGATACGCTTCACGCTTGCTTCTCTTGAACGTCTTTCGATAGTTTCCTTAACCATATCTTTAGCGACATTCTTCTGAGGAGAGAAGATTTTTCTCATAACTACAGACTGAACGGTTGCAAAGATATTTGAAACAATCCAATAAACACCAATGCCGCTCGGGAAAAGAGAAGTAAAATATACAGACATTGCAGGCATCATAAGCATAGTACAACCTTGTCCAGGCATATTAGCAGAGGGATTAGACTTCTTTTGCTGGAGCTGCATAATATATGAACTTGCAAAAGATGTAAGGCCGGATAAAACCGGAATAACAAGATAACGATCAAATCTCTTAAAACTCGGTGTAACACCAAGCTCAAGACCTAAGAAAGTAAATCTGTCTGCGTCAATAAAAGCCTGAACTTCACTAATTGCTTGAGTAGAAATTGTTGTAATACCATGTGCAGCAATATAATCTTTAACTGTATTAAAATCCTGGATAATGTTCAGCGGATAGTAAATCTGAGACTTTGAACCAACCTCAACAATGCCTTCTTTTACCATTGTTGTAAAAACTTCAACAAGCGCCTCAGATGTTGCAGCATCAAGACCGATAGCGTATCTTAAAGGATTATAAAGAACACCGAAGAGACCGATTATAAACGGCATCTGGATAAGCAAAGGCAAACAACCTGCAGACATCGGATTGTAACCCTCTCTTGCATAAAGATTCTGAGTCTCCTCCTGAATCTTCTGTTGATTACCCGCAAACTTTTCCTGAATTCGTCTTATTTTCGGAGCAAGACGCTGCTGTTTAGCCATACCCTTCTGCTGGCTGATTGTAGTCGGCATCATAATAAAACGTGCAAAAATTGTAAAAAGTACAATTGCAAAACCGTAACTACCATTAAAGCCATCAACGATACCGTAAAAGAAGAGCATTATATATCCGAAAATCGGACTTATATATTTATACAGAGCGTTATACATTCGAGTTCAAACTCCTTTATTATTTACGATCCTTGTCTTTTTTGGGAGGCACAGGATCATAGCCTCCTTTAAAAAGTTGATTGCATCTTAACAATCTGCCCAGAGACAATAACGTCCCTTTAAAGGCACCATGCACTTCAATCGCTTCAACCGCATAATGAGAACAAGTAGGATAATATCTGCACATCGGCGGAAAATGGGGAGAAATATGTTTCTGATAAAACTTTATAATTCTTAAAAGAATTTCCTTCACTGTTTTATCGCACCCGCCTTTTTTAACTGTTGAAGCATAACCGTTTTAACCTGAGTGCTTTTAACAAATTTTGTTTTGGTACGTGCAACAAAAACGAAATCATAACCGTCAGATATCTGCGGAATAAGATCTCTGAATGCAGCACGAATTACTCTTCGGCAACGGTTCCTTTCAACCGCATTACCGATTTTCTTGCTTGTTGTTATACCCATACGGCAAATTCCCGCGCGGTTATTCTTTAAAACATAAGTAACCAACGCAGGATCCGAGTATGATTTTCCTCTGCCGTAAGCCCTTCGGAAATCACTATTTTGCTTTAAAACTTTAAATGTTGTCATATCGGGCAAAAAGATCAAATCCGTTCAACGGTGGGTACAACCCCTAAATTAGTAAGTTAACTGCTTTCTGCCCTTAGCTCTTCTGCGAGCAAGAACCTTGCGGCCGTTTCTGTCAGCCATTCTTTTACGGAAACCATGTTCCATCTTTCTGTGACGCTTCTTGGGCTGATATGTTCTCTTCATCTTTCTGACCTCCGTTTCAAAACGAGAATTTTATCGGTAATACCGAACTCAGCAGCACTATTCAATTCTTCTGAAACAGTGCCTACAGACCAATATTATATATCAAGATTAACGATATGTCAATGGTTATTTTTCTATATATAGTTGAATATTTCCAGAACAGTGTTAATTGTACATCTTAGTTCTCTATTCATTTAGAAGGCGACCATCATTCAAAACAGTAATTGTTTCATAAATAATATTATCATCAAATTGTGCTAAAACTACGTACTGTGCATCGTCTTCAATATATTCATTAAGCAAAGCATAGTTCTTATTTTTAATCACATCATTGACAACTTTATCATCAGAAATTTTTGCTATTGCAGTTTCTTGTTTTACTCTATGTAAAAATGTAGGTGTTTCGTAAACTGCAACAATTTCATCAACTTTCATAATCAAGAGAGAAGAAACCGTATCCTTATTACTGTCAGGAAATATAAAATCTTCAGCAATATACCATCCAGCGTAAGGACCCCAACCAACACCAAATTTAAGTACAAAGCTGATATTATCCAATGTTGGACCAAAAGCAGCAAACTGTGATGTTTCCTCACCTCTGCATCCCCAACAAGTATCTTCAATATAATAATAGTTTACGGCTTGATTTTCGAATGAAGTGTTACTTTCCAATCTGTAAAAATCATTTTTGTTTCTATAGTCGTCACTCGCCAAAAATCTTCTGTTATTAACCAAAACAATACTACTTTCTAAATCTGAATGCTCAATTGTATAGGGGTATTCCTTGTCTAAGTTAATGTTCAGCTCATTGTACCACCAAGAAAAACTAACGTTAGAACGCTGATGATGAATTGATATGACTAAAGCACTTACCGCTATCAATATAAAAACAAGTATAAAAACCAATACAACTAAAATTCTACGAGCAATTCTATTAAGTACATACTTCATATACAACAAACCACCATCCTATTAAGCAGCAAACAAAACTATGTTTCAAAATGATGTCAATCACATTGTATCATAGCCAAATTTTACTGTCAAATTAACTCTGCAACTATAGAATACAGCAAAAAGGGCGTCACATAGACACCCTTTTAATAAATTATTTATTTTTATTTATTCCACGCTGTATAAGCTTTACAAATTCAACAAGCGGAATGATTGATAGTCCGAGCAAGAATGCGATCGCATACTCTTCCCAATCAATAACAGCAAACTCAAAAGCTCTTGCAAGGAACGGAACTTCAATTACCACAGTTGTAAGGATCAGAGCGAGAACGCCCGAACCAATAAGCCATTTGTTCTGTTCCTTCAGTGAGAACAGACTTCCTCGTTGTGAACGCATATTAAAGCTCTGGAAAATTTCAGCAAGGCTCATTGTGAGGAAAGCCATCGTCATACCGTGAGAGCTTTCACTGATTTCCCAATTACCTGTTTCGAGAAAATGTCCGATGAAATATGATGCAATCGTAAGAACGGAAACCAAAACACCTTGATAAGCAACATCAAATCCGACTCCTCCTGCAAAAATGCCGGCTTTTGGATCACGCGGAGATTTTTTCATTGCATCAGGTTCACCCGGCTCCATTCCGAGAGCAAGTGCGGGAAGACTGTCGGTTATAAGATTTATCCAAAGCATATGAACAGGCTTAAGGATAACAAAGCCAAGAAGTGTTGCAACAAAAACACTGACAACCTCAGATAAATTGGATGAAAGAAGGAACTGAATAGCTTTTCTGATATTAGCGTAAATCTTTCTGCCTTCACCAACCGCAGCAACAATTGTTGCAAAGTTGTCATCAGCAAGAATCATATCTGCAACGTTCTTGGTAACGTCTGTACCTGTAATACCCATACCGATTCCGATATCTGCTGACTTTATACTCGGAGCATCATTTACACCATCGCCGGTCATAGCTGTAACTTTACCTCTGTTTTTCCAAGCATTGACAATTCTTACCTTATGCTCAGGTTGAACTCGAGCATAAACACTGTACTTGTCAATGACCTTATCAAGATCATCATCAGAAAGTTTATCCAATTCTTGACCCATAATTGCCTGTGAAGGATCATCAAGAATGCCAAGCTCAGTAGCAATTGCTACAGCTGTATCAATATGATCTCCGGTGATCATAATTGCTTTGATACCGGCACCCTTACACTCTTCAACAGCCAGTTTAACCTCAGGCCTTACCGGGTCAATCATACCGGATAGTCCGACAAAAATCATATCCTCTTCAAGAGACGAAGGCTCAAACGAAGACGGCTTTTCAGTGTATTCCTTATAAGCACCTGCAAGAACGCGTAAAGCCTTGTCAGCCATACCCTTATTAGTACGCTTAATCTCTTCAAGATGCTCCTGAGTCATCGGAACGACACCCTCCGTGGTAAGAATAGATGTACATCTCTTAATAATTTCGTCAGGAGCGCCTTTAGTGTACTGTACAAATTTTCCGCTTTCAGAATGAACAGTACTCATCATTTTACGCATAGAATCAAAAGGTGCTTCGCCTACACGAGGACAAGTCTTTTTGAGTTCATTTTTATTAAGGTTTATTTTATACGCATAGTTAACAAGTGCAGCTTCAGTAGGTTCACCGACTGCCTCACCGGCATCTTCATCAATTTCTGCGTCAGTACAGAGGCACATCGCTTTTGCAAGGAAGCTATCATCAGATGCATAACTGTCAACAGTCATTTTATTTTGTGTAAGTGTGCCTGTTTTATCTGAACAGATTATTTGCGCACAACCAAGAGTTTCAACTGCAGTAAGTTTTCTGATAACCGCATTTCTTTTTGCCATTTTTGTTACACCGATTGACAAAACAATGGTAACAACTGCAGCAAGTCCTTCAGGTATCGCGGCAACAGCAAGGCTGACTGCAACCATAAAAGTATCAAGAAGAACACTTGTGGAAAATTCACCGGCTTTAATAATTCCGACACCAAACATAAGAACACAGATGCCGAGAACAATCCATGTAAGAATCTTACTTAATCCGGCAAGCTTCTTCTGAAGCGGAGTCTGTTCTTCTTCAGCTTTTGTAAGTGCATCAGCAATTTTACCCATTTCAGTATTCATACCCGTACCGCATACAACAGCAGTTCCTCTGCCGTACACAACTGTACTGCCCATATAAACCATATTCTTACGGTCACCGAGGGCGATTTCCTTATCAGCAGAAAGAGTGTCAGCTTTCTTAACAACCGGGACTGATTCGCCGGTAAGTGCACTTTCTTCCACCTTCATTGAGGCACACTCAAGGATTCGTGCATCAGCCGGAACAGCATCTCCGGCTTCAAGAAGAATAATATCACCCGGAACAAGATCTTCACTGTGAACAACAGAAAGCTTACCGTCACGCATTACCTTTGAATTAGATGCGGTCATAGTTTTAAGAGCCGCAATCGCTTCTTCAGCTTTACTTTCCTGCACAACGCCAAGTACTGCATTAAGGATAACAACAAAAAGAATAATAAAAACATCAGCAAAAGACTCACCTTCATAAACTGCTGTGACACCTGAAAGAAGAGCTGCAACAAGCAAAACAATAATCATAGGGTCAGCTAATTGCTTTAAAAATTTAACAACAATGCTCTCTTTTTTTCCTTCAGCAAGCTTATTTTTCCCATGCACATCCAATCTTTTTTCAGCTTCTGCCGTTGTGAGACCGTCTTTTTGTGATTTAAGTTCATCTAAAACCTTAAGACTGTCCAAAGAATAAAAATTCACTAAAAAAACTCCCTTCATAAAATATAAAATAAAAAACCGAGTAACAGTTAAACTGTAACTCAGCTTAAAATACTCAGTACAGAACAACTGTACATGAGTCTCGTTTTTAAGATATGCCAGGCTGTTATAGCCGTGTACTTGTTGACACATCTACACTATTGTGCAAACTACTCCCTCATGGATGGTTTTACATTTCTATTTTATCAAAAAACTACAAACATGTCAATATCAACTTATCAATTGGACATAAAACACCCTTGATTCAAAAGCGGTATGGTTTTCACCATACCGCTTTAATTGTGTTATAAGGTAAATTATTTTGCTACGCCTTTACCTGTTACCTGATCAATTACCATTGTTCCCTTTGCTACGGACTCAATAACTGCCTTGTCGTTATTGTTGAT
>JAZNCK010000087.1:0-7264 GCA_045587505.1 Acutalibacteraceae bacterium | reverse complement strand
GAACGACATGGCTACGATCCGACTTGCTTCAATCGCAATTTCGCGATGCAGGTCATTGGGTGTCGCAATAACAACAAAGTCTATGCGTTCATCTGCAAGCAACTCTTCTCTGGAACCGAAAACGTGAATACCGTTTTCCTGTGCAAGTGCACAACGCTCGGGCTTGATGTCATAAATACCGACCAGTTCCATTCTGTTGCCCATATCACGTATCATTTTTTCTGTATGCCATTTACCCATACCGCCGTAACCTATGACAGCGGTACCGATTTTTCCGTTGATCATTGTATATGCCTCTTTTCGTTGGGAAAACTTATGCCCACCACATTTCAGTGGTATCCTCTGTGATTAGTACGTTTTTAAGTGTGTTGACTGCTTTTGTAAGGCCTTCGTTCTGGCTCATAAGACTGTCTTCGTGCTCAATGCTGATTGCATAATCGTAGCCGACAAGACGGAGATTGCTGATAATATCTTTCCAGTAAACCTCATCGTTGCCGTAGCCGACGCTTCTGAAGATCCATGAACGGTTGATTTCATCGCCGTAAGGCTTGGTGTCAAGCACGCCGTTGACAGCAGTGTTGTACTTGTCAATCTTTGTATCCTTAGCGTGGAAGTGGAATATAGCATCACCGAGCTTGCGGATACAGGCAACAGGATCCATTCCCTGCCAGATAAGGTGGCTCGGGTCGAAGTTTGCACCGATTTCAGGGCCGACTGCTTCACGAAGACGCAGAAGGCTGTCTGTATTATAAACGCAGAAACCGGGATGAAGCTCAAGGGCAATTTTATTGACACCGTGTGCCTTTGCAAACTCAACAAGGTCTTTCCAGTAGGGGATAAGCACTTCATTCCACTGCCATTCGAGAATTTCGCTGAAATCGTCAGGCCACGGGCAGGTAACCCAGTTAGGATATTTTGCACCTTCCCAGTCGCCGGGGCAGCCGGAGAATGTATTGATCTGATGAAGACCGAGCTTCTCTGCAAGAAGGATGGTGTTACGGATAGTTTTGTCATATTCTGCGGCAATTTCCTTGTTCGGATGCACAGGGTTGCCGTGACAGCTCAGAGCACTTATCTGCATATCATACTTTGAAAGAGTTGCTTTGAATTCTTCGAACTTTGCCTCGTCATTAAGAAGAACTTCTGGGTCAGCGTGAGCGTTGCCGGGATATCCGCCGCAACCGATTTCAACCATTTCAATGCCGAGAGACTTAAAATATTTGAGTGCCTCTTCAAGGGGTAAGTTCTGAAGAAGGCAGGTAAAAACGCCAAGTTTCATAATTTTTTCTCCTTATAAGTTTGCTTCAAAATATTTCATACTGCGTGTGATGTCCTCAATGCCTGTCGGCACGGGGTCATCGTTTTCGAGTACAAGCCATTCCATATCAACCTCTTTGGCAGCTTTGAAAACTGAAAGCAGATCGTTATCACCCTCACCGAGAGCAGTTGGCTTACGGTTGATACCGTCTTTGATATGAAGAAGGATAATTTTGTCTGCATTATCCTTAATATATGTGTAATTGTCTGCACCGCCACAGTAACTCCAATATGTATCGAGTTCAAGGTAAGCTCCGTCAGCAATACAGTCCATACAGAGTCTGCCGTCAAAGCTGATTTCAAACTCTTCTGTGTGGTTGTGGTAGTAGAACTTAATACCTTCTTTTGCACCGATTTCGTTTGCATAACCGAAAACCTTAACAAGTTCTGCAACCTCTTCTTCGGTTTCGTGAGGAGCACCGCCTGTGCCGACATATTTCATGCCGAGAACCTTAGCGATACGGATAGTCTCTTCAATGTTTTCGGGCTTAAAGTTATCAACGCCCATGTGACAACCGACTGCCGTAAGGCCGAGTTCATCAAGTTTTGCTTTGATAACCTCAGGTTCGCAACCGCCGAAGCCTGCAAACTCAACACCCTCAAAACCGATTTCTTTGACTTTCTCAAGGATTTTTAAAAATTCCTCTGCATTTTTGTAATCATCTCTTACTGAATAAAGCTGAACTGCAAGTTTCATATATAAACCTCCTGTGAGTTTTTCTTAGCATTAAGATTTTACATCAAAGAAAAACACATTTCAACACTTTAACGCAAAAAAGTAAAAATTTTCAGAAATTTTTTCTTGTTAATTTACAAATAATATACCAAACCATAACAGAAAGTTCATATCCAATTAACATTTTCACGTTATTATCTACCTGTACTCACGAGAGAGCCGCAACTCCCGTAAGTACATACCCCTCCTCAATAAACCCCTCAATTATTGGAGAAAGAAGTCGAGCAATCGGCTTCTTTTTCCTTTTATTTTATGAATAAAACTGTGTACGGGGACAAAACTATACCTGACGAAGAAATGAGGAGTATTATTATGAAAAATTCATCAGGTACAGATAAACTTAAATGGATTCAGACTAAAGCGTTTTACGGAGTACTGTTTTCTCTTGTTCTTGCAATTATAGGTGTCGCGGTAGCTATTTATAACGTTTCAAAGGTTAAAAACATACTGCCGGGCAGTGATGAGCCTGCAACAGTATTCAGTGTACCCGAAATAACACAAAAGCCTACATCTCCGCAGGTCAATGCCCCGGTGACGAATGTTCCTGACGAAAGAGATGAAACGAAATCAACGTATAATGACCTGAACAGACCCTTCTCAGGCTACTATATGCTGCCTTTGAACAGCAAAGTCAGTAAGGATTACAGCGATGGCGATATGGTTTATTCTGCCACAATGGACGATTGGCGTACACATGACGGAATCGACATCGGTGGAAATACAGGTGATAACGTTATTGCGGTGCAGGACGGCAAGGTGCTTGAGGTTTATTCGGATGAGCTGTGGGGAGAAACCGTCACTATTCAGCACGGTAACGGACTCAAGGTGAAATACTGTGGAGTAAAGGCAAGCGTTAAAAAGGATGCAGATATCGAACAGGGGCAGGTAATCGGCACGGTTGCAGCAATTCCCTTGGAAGAAAAGGACGGTATACACGTACACCTTGAAACGGAAGTGGACGGTAAAACAGTTGATCCGATAAAGGCTCTTAATCTCCTTGGAGAAGCTACGGAAGAAATAGCAGAATAAGGTGCTTACTAACAGAAAAACACAACCCCACGATTCAGTGAGGTTGTGTTGCCTTTTATAAACTTAATATATCTGTCTTCCCATCAGCACACCCATAACCGATGCCATCATAAGACCTCTTGTCCAACCGCTTGAGTCACCGAGACAGTGAAGATTTTCAACATTTGTGTTGAAGTTACTGTCCATCTTTACACGGTTACTGTAGAACTTGAGCTCAGGGGAATAGAGCAAGGTTTCGTATGACGCAAAGCCCGGTGCGACGAGATCAACAGCCTGGATGAAATTGATGATGTTTGTCATTGCTCTGTAAGGCATTGCGGCAGTGATGTCTCCTGCGACAGCATCGGGAAGTGTAGGCTTAAGATTGGAGAAATAAAGCTCCTTTTCCCATGTGCGTTTGCCGTCAAGAATGTCGCCGAAACGCTGAACGAGAATGTGTCCCGTGCCGAGCATATTTGTCAATTCACCGACCTTCTGAGCATAAGAAATCGGTTGATTGAACGGATGAGAGAAATTGTGTGAGCAAAGGATTGCAAGATTGGTGTTGTCGGACTTAAGCTCTTTATATGAATGCCCGTTGACAACTGCGAGATTATTGTCATAATTCTCCTGACTGACAAAACCGCCCGGATTCTGACAGAAGGTACGAACCTTGTTTTTGAAAGGACGCGGATAGCCGATCAGTTTTGATTCGTACAGAACCTCGTTAACCTCTTCCATAACCTCGTTACGCACTTCAACACGTACACCGATGTCTACCGTGCCGGGCAAGTGTGCAATGTCGTGCTCACCGCATATTTTTTCGAGCCATTCGGCACCTCTGCGACCTGTTGCAACAATTGTCTTATCCGCAAGAATTTCAAATTCCTTACCGTGATTATCACGGATGATCGCTCCGTTACATTTTGTGCCATCAAGAATTATATCCGAGCATTCGCATCCGAACATAATTTCAACACCGTTTGCGATAAGATATTTTTCAATCGCAAGGTAAATATCCTGCGCTTTTTCCGTGCCAAGGTGACGGATAGGACAGTCAACAAGTTTAAGTCCTGCCTGAATTGCGCGTGAACGGATTTTCTTTACAGCATCGGGATTGCTTACGCCTTCAATTTTTGTGTCGGCACCGAACTCAAGATAGATTTTATCTGTGTAGTCGATTGTTTCCTGTGCAAGAACTTCACCGATGAGTGACGGAAGATCTCCGCCAACCTCATAGCTTAAGGAAAGTTTGCCGTCAGAGAACGCACCTGCACCTGAAAAGCCTGTTGTGATATGACAGTAAGGCTTGCAGTTTACACACTTTTTAGTTTGTGATTTCGGGCAGTGTCTGTTTTCGACAGACTGACCCTTTTCAACGATGATGATATGCTTTTTTGTTCCGTTACGTATCATTTCAAGTGCCGTAAAAATACCGGCAGGACCTGCACCGATGATAACAACATCTGTTTTCATAAAACTACCTCCAAAAAACAAAATACCGACATCTGTCCGTAAAGGACTGACGTCGGTAAAATCAATCTCATTACAATCCATTTTAGCACTTGCAATATTTTTTGTCAACAAGTTAACGGATTGATAATCGGATGTAATTTATGCCAGAATACCGAGAATGAAATTGTAAACAATACCTATAAAATGGAACAATGTGCCATAGATATCAAGGAAAGCTGTAAAAATAGCAGAAACATTGATATCTGTGCCCGGTGTTGTGATAACGGGAACAGTGTTTTCGCCAAGGTTGATTTCGTAAAGTGTGTCGAGAATCGTCTGTGCAATAATCTCGTTACCCTTAACGCTCGGATGTATCTCGTCACCTGCATAGTTTGCAAGGTCGTCACCGAGTGCCGTTCCTACGTCAACAATAACAATTTCACCGGGATTCTCCTGAGCGAAGCGTGTAATTTCGGCATTAAGTCTGTTGGCTGCTTCCTGATAAGGAGCACGGAGATATCCTGACTGAGGATTGTAGAGCGTCTGCATAAGGATAACTGCATCCTCATTATGCTCGTTTATGATATCAACGATGGTACTGAAGTTTGCATAAAAGTTTTCTGCAATTGTGTCAAACTGAGTGTAATCGTTTTTGACGATAGCATCAAAAATAAGACCTATAAGGTTGCCGAGAAGGAAGTCGTTTCCGCCGATTGAAATACTGATAATGTCAGCTTTTTCAAGGTCAGCTACAACCTCGGGCTGTGCAAGGCGATTAATAAGATTTGTTGTTGTATGACCGGGAACTGCGTGGTTTGCATATTCATAACCGTTAGTGTCGGAAACAATCTTGCCATAGCAGGCTTCGGGAGCATTTCCGAGACCTGAGCCGTAGGCGATTGAATCGCCCAAAACAAGGTAAAACGGCTTATCCTCGACTGCAAAAGCAGAAACGCTGACAACGCTCAGACACATAACTAAAGATAAAACTACTGCGATAAACTTTTTCATTATCTGCACTCCTTTCATTGCTTGAAATGTAACATATTCGGAAACCTGCTGTCAATAGATAAGAAAGCGTTTATGTATGATTGTTGCATTTATATGGAAATGATGTTATAATAAATTATAATGTTGATGAACGAAGTGAGGTATAAAGATGGACACAATTAAAGCTTTTGAAAAAGTTCTTCTTGACGACAAAGGCAGAGAGCGAATTTTCCACGGCGTAAACTTTGTTAACAAAAATGACTTTATTCCGGGTGAGCAGGTAGTGCCCGACCTCGATGAGGCAATGATACAAAAAATTGCTGCAAACGGTGTCAATCTTATCCGTTTCGGTTTCACCTGGGCAACACTCGAGCCAAATCCCGGCGAGTACAACGATGCTTACATCGACAGCATGGCAAACGTACTTGACCTTCTGGAAAAGTACAACATCTACGCTTTTCTTGATATGCACCAGGACTTGTATTCTTCCGTTACAAACTCTGACGGTGCACCTGCGTGGGCAGTGCTTCTTGACGGTGTTGAGGTTAAACCGACACGCTTTGTCTGGGCAGAGGGCTATTTCTGGGGCAAGGCTTGTCACAAAGCTTTTGACAATTTCTGGGCAAACAGAAAGGTCAGAGGTAAGGGACTTCAGGATTACTATGCCGACTGTTGGGCACATGTGGCAGAAAGACTCGGCAACAAACCTGCAGTTATCGGTTACGACGTTATGAACGAACCGTTCCCCGGTTCACCCGGCGGTAAGGTGTTCAAGCGTATTGTTGCAGGTGCAGTCAAGACGATTCTCTTTGATAAAGAAGTCAAGAGACTTGACCTTATCAAGGCTCTTTTCGACAAGGAAGATCCTATCGGCAGAGTGCTGACGCACATTGATTATGCGCCGTTCCACAGAATCACAAAATCATCAGACGAAATTATCCAGGAGTTTGATATAAAATATTATGGTCCGTTTGTTTCAAAAGTTGCAACACGCATCCGTGATGTCAGCGACAAAATGATTCTTATGAACAACAGTTACTACTCAAATCTCGGCATTCCGTTCTGTGCACCGCCTGTTACTGTCAACGGTCAGAAGGATGAAAATCAGGTTTTTGCACCCCACGCATATGACCTTATGGTTGACACACCGGCATACAAATTTGCTCACAACGGAAGGGTTGCAGGTATCTTCGGCGAACACAGACGTAGTCAGGAGAGGCTTGATGTGCCCGTAATCGTAGGTGAGTGGGGCAGCTTTGGCGACGATACTGATGATTGGCTTCCGCACATCAACCACCTTTTCGGTGTTTTTGAAAAGTATAAGTGGAGTCAGACATATTGGTGTTATATTGAAGGCTTCTTTGAGAACCGCCTTATGAAAGTTTTCCGACGTCCTTTCCCGAAGGCAGTTTCGGGCGTGATAGACAATTATCACTATGACCTTGAAAGCAAAGTATTTACACTCAACTTTACTCAGGATGAAAACGCCTGTGGCGAAACAATCATAGGTACACCGTTTGAAATCGAAAGTGTCACAGTCGATGGTAAAGAGAGAAATGGTACATTTAAAAATAATGAACTGATACTCAAAACCAAACCCGGCAAGCATAATGTAGTTGTAAAAGTCAAAGCATAAAGATATAATTTTCAATCCGTGATGCACAAGTGTTAAGAAAGTGATTTAAAAACCACTTATTTGGTACGATTAAGACTAAAAAGAGAGAAACTTGATTATTTCAGGTTTCTCTCTTTTTTATT
>JAZNCK010000086.1:0-6210 GCA_045587505.1 Acutalibacteraceae bacterium | reverse complement strand
TTTTTGTGAAATGGGGTATCAAAATGGATTACAAAGCAAGATATCAGGAATGGCTCGACTTTGATGAAGAGACAAGAGCAGAGCTTGAAGCGATTACTGATGAAAAGGAAATTGAAGAAAGATTTTACAAGGACCTCGAATTTGGTACAGGCGGTCTGCGTGGCGTTATGGGTGCAGGTGCCAACCGTATGAATAAGTATACAGTCAGCAAGGCAACAAAAGGTCTTGCAGATTATCTTATTGATGAGTATAAAGAAAATATCAGCGTAGCAATTGCTTACGACTCACGTAACAATTCAGCTGAGTTTGCTGCTTATGCTGCTGAGGTTTTGTGTGCAAACGGTATTAAGGTTTTCCTTTACAACACACTTATGCCGACTCCAGTGCTTTCTTTTACAGTTAAGCATCTCGGCTGTACAGCAGGTATTGTTCTTACTGCAAGTCACAATCCGAAGGAGTATAACGGATACAAAATTTATGACGAAAACGGCTGTCAGCTCGTTCCTCAGTACGCTAACAAGGTTATCGATTTTGTAAATGCAGTTACCGATATCAAGAATGTTGCACATATGCCTCTTGATGAAGCAGAAGAGAAAGGTCTCTTTGTTTCAATCGGCGAAGAAGTTCTTGATGCGTTCCTTGAGGCAGTTAAAAAGCAGTCTCTTTATGAAGAAAAGTCAGACATTAAAATTGTTTATACAGCTCTCCACGGTACAGGTAATGTGCCGGTGCGCAAGGCTATTGAGGGTATGAATGTTTCAATTGTCAAGGAGCAGGAGCTTCCTGACGGTAATTTCTCAACAGTCCGTTCACCCAATCCGGAGGAGAAGGATGCACTTACTCTCGCACTCAAGCAGGCTGAGGCAGAGGGTGCAGATCTCGTGTTCGGAACAGATCCTGACTGTGACCGCATCGGTGCAGGTGTTAAGCACGACGGAAAGTATGTGCTTGTAACAGGTAATCAGATGGGTGCTTTGCTTGTTAATTTTGTTCTTACAATGCGTAAGGCAGAGCTTAATGAAAAATCAACACTTGTCAAGACTATTGTTACAAGTGAACTTGGCGCAAATATCGCAAGAAAATTCGGTCTCAACATAGTTGAAACACTTACAGGCTTCAAGTACATTGGTGAGAAAATCAATCAGTACGAAGCAAACGGAGACAGAGAGTTCGTAATCGGCTACGAAGAAAGCTACGGTTACCTTACAGGTACACACGCAAGAGACAAGGATGCTGTTGTTTCAGCACTTCTTGTTTGCCAGATGGCTGCATATTATTACAACAAGGGTATGACGCTCATCGATGCACTCAACGAGATTTATAACGAGTACGGTTTCTATCTTGACTCGCTCGATACGTTCACACTCAAGGGAATAGACGGTGCTCAGAAGATTCAGAGCCTTATGACTGAATTCCGCGAGAACGGCAGCAAGTTCTTTGACGGAATCAAGGAAGTTTTTGACTTCTCAAAGGGTATTGCAGATCTTCCGAAAGAAAACGTTCTCAAGTATGTATTTGATGACGGCTCATGGATGGCAATCAGACCATCAGGCACAGAGCCGAAGCTCAAGGTTTACTATTCGATCCAGGATGCTGACAGAGATAATGCTTACGCTCGTCTTGATGCAATCAAGGCAAAAATGAATGCAATTATTGAGGCATAAAATTTTTACTAAAATGTTGACAAACTGACGGCTGTTGGTTATAATATAACGGTCGTCAGTTGATGACAATATCTGCTGGTGTGGCGAAATAGGCAGACGCAAGGGACTTAAAATCCCTCGGTAGCAATACCGTACCGGTTCAAGTCCGGTCACCAGCACCAAAAATCCCGCTCGTGGAAACGGAAGGGAATTTTGTTAGGTAAGATTTAAGAGTAATGGTAATCATATGCTTTTGCTTCAAACGACAAATCACATTGCTTCCTTATTGAAACAAAACTGTCTGTATGATATAATTAAATATTATGGAGGTGTAGGGACTATGCTGTTTAACTCATTGCACTATGCAGTGTTTCTGCCGATTGTTTTCGCAGTTTATTGGCTGATGCCGTCAAAGCTTAGATGGACGGTTCTTTTTGTAGCGAGCTATTATTTTTATATGTGTTGGAACGTGAAATACGTTGTACTGATTCTGTTCACAACGGTAGTTTCTTATTTCGCAGGACTTCTGATTTCGAAATCTGACAGCAAGATAAAAAGTAAAATACTGCTTACGGTCACGCTGGTTTCGTGTTTCGGTGTATTGTTTGTCTTTAAATATTTCAACTTTTTCAGTGAATCGCTTTTTGATTTGCTGACCTCAATGTCACTTAATGTGAATTTGCGTACGCTTAATCTGCTTTTGCCTGTAGGTATTTCGTTCTACACTTTCCAGACTCTGAGTTATGTAATCGACGTATACAGAGGCGATGTTGAAGCGGAGAAAAACTTCGGTGTTTATGCAACTTTCGTTGCATTCTTTCCGCAACTTGTTGCAGGCCCGATTGAACGCTCAGGCAATCTTCTTCCTCAGATACGTCAGGAACATACATTCAGCTATGAACAGGCAACTTACGGATTAAAACTGATGGCGTGGGGATTTTTCAAGAAAATGGTAGTTGCCGATAATCTCGCTGTTTTTGTTGACCGTGTTTATAATAATATAGATTTGTATAACGGTTTTTCGCTTATACTTGCAACAGTATTCTTTTCAGTTCAGATTTATTGTGATTTTTCCGGTTATTCCGATATAGCAAGAGGTTCAGCAAAACTTCTCGGTATTGAACTTATGGAAAATTTCAGAAGTCCGTATTTTTCAGGAAGTATCAAGGAGTTCTGGAGCAGATGGCATATTTCACTTTCAACGTGGTTCAAAGATTATCTCTATATTCCGTTGGGCGGAAATCGTGTTAGTAAACCAAGACACTATCTCAACCTGCTTATAACATTTCTTGTAAGCGGACTGTGGCACGGTGCGAACTGGACTTTTGTTATCTGGGGCGGAATTCACGGTATTGTTCAGGTGCTTGAAAACATTCTGCACATCAAGTCACAAAAGAAGAACGGTTTTACAAAATTTGTTTCAGGTTGCTTTGTTTTTGCATTTGCAGCTTTTGCCTGGATATTTTTCCGTGCACAGAATATTTCAGATGCGTTTTATGTGTTATCCAATATGTTTAACGGTATCAGCAGTCCGATAAGCTATCTCTATGACGGATTTGAAGCTATCGGTATGTCGCCCGGTGAACTGGCAGTGACGCTCGGCTTTTATTTTGCACCTCTTGCTCTGTATGATTATTTTTCAACCAAAACAGATGTCATTGAGTGGGTCAGCAACAGGAACAAGGTGTTAAGACATATTATATACGGTGCAGTTGTTGCAGTCGTGCTTTTCCTTCATGCTATCGGCGAAGTGTCTTTTGTATATTTTCAGTTTTAACAGGGGGGGACACAGATGAAAAAGTTTTTGATAAAACTATTGATTTATTGTATCATTTTTACTCTGGTTCCTGCTGCTGTCTGTGCTGTGGGTGATCCGTACAATGTTATGCATCCGCTTTCAATCAGACAGAACGGGGTAGAACCTAATAAGAATTATATAAAGATGACATATATTCTCAATAATCCCGAAAAGTTTGATTCATTTGTTTTCGGCTCGTCGAGAGTAGGTAATATTCATGTGGAGAACATTCCGGATGAGCACTGTTATAATATGACATACTCCTATGGTGCACCGGAACAACATCTTGCAAACATAAAAACATTTGTTGAAAACGGAATTACACCTAAGAGAATATATATAGGTATCGACAGTCTTTCTTATACCGCAGACCCTTCTGAAAATATGATAGGTTACAGATTGCCTTACGAGTATCTTACGGAAAATCCTTTTGTATTTCTTAAAACATATCTTGACCCTGCTGTAGTCGGACGTGCTATCCTTACTGTCAGGAAAACTGATAAGGAAGCTGCAGAAGCGTATGCACACCGTTTTTACGAATACGGTTGGAACAGAGACTATAATTACAAGACAACCTACGATTTCAGTAAAGCAGAGCCGGAAATCGGCAGAATGATGAGAATAGAAGAGACGCTTGAAGATATTTCTGAAATTGTTAAAATCTGCAATGATAACAGAATTGAACTTGTAATTTTCACAAACCCGATGTACTCTGTTACTTACGAGGCGTCACTTGATACAAGCTACCTTGAATTTCTGCGAAAACTTGCAGATATCACACCGTATTATAATTTCAGCAGTTATAACGGCATTACAACCGATAGTAAAAACTATATTGATTCCAGCCATTATACGGCAGAGGTCAGCGATATGCTGATTGAATGTATGTGTAACGGTAAGAGGTACGACGGTCTTTACGAACAGGGCTTCGGTCAGTATGTTACGGCAGAAAATGCAGACAGCTTTATAGAGCTTCTTGAAAGCCAGATATAAAACAACGAGCAGAAGTTTCAATCCGAAACTTCTGCTTGTTTATTTTATTCAATTATAACATCTGCAACAACAGGGTAGTGGTCAGACGGATAAATGTTTTCAAAACTGTCTCTTATAATCTTATACATTGCTGCTTTAGTACCTTTGGATGTGAACACAAAGTCAATTGCACCGTCGTCGTGTTCTTCAATCGTTCCGTACTTGTGGAAGGTGATTCCTGTGTCCGAGGTTATTGCAGTCAGCTTTGAATCATCCATAGTTTTACACATTTCTGCGTAAGCCTCACCGGTTTCGTGCGTATTGAAGTCGCCCGTGCATATAACTGTTGTCTGCTTTTCAAGTTCGGCAATTTTTTCCCGGAGCACTTTTACCTGCTCGACTCTCGTGCTTTCGAGCACGTGATCAAGGTGAGTGTTTATATGGGTGAATTTCACCCCTGTTTCCTTGTCTTCAAGTACTGCCCAGCTTGCAATTCGGTTGTGCTTTGAGTCAAAGTCCTTTGTGTATTTCTTTTCAGGTGTTTTTGAAAGCCAGATTGTACCGCTGTCAATAAGATTATACTTATCTTTTAAATAATAAACGCAACTGTATTCCGTGAACAATTCAATCGGACTTCTGCCTTCACCGACTCGTGCGTATTTGTCACCGAGTTCGCGGTCAATGATTTTTAACCACTTCGGGGTAGCTTCCTGAACACCGAAAGTATCTGGATTATACTGATCAAGTATTGCAGTAACAAGTTGTGAACGATTGTGAATACTGTGTCCCTCCTCATCACTTACGCAACGCACATTAAAGGACATAACTCTCGTTGTTCCGTTAAGCTTTGCAGGAATGTTATCGACTGTGATCTCACCGAAGTCAATTTCAGTTGACTTGTTTTTCATAATAGTACCTATACCGACTACGATCGCAACACTGAGGATAAGCGAAAAGATTTTTGCACCTTTTTTCATTATGTAAATGCTCCTTTCAGTTTTGGTAATCGTACTATTTTTGATGTTATTTGTCAAGATTACAAAAAGAAAAACCGTGAGAAATTTCTCACGGTCTCTTTTTTAATAAAGATTACTGCTCAACGGGATATACGCTGACCTTTTTGCGGTCTTTACCCATACGCTCAAATCTTACTGTACCGTCAATAAGAGCGAAGAGGGAATCGTCCTTGCCTCTGCCAACGTTGTTGCCCGGGTGGATACGTGTTCCACGCTGCTTGTAAAGAATGTTACCGGCAAGAACAAACTGTCCGTCAGCACGCTTTGCACCAAGTCTCTTTGACTCAGAGTCACGGCCGTTACGTGTAGAACCCATACCTTTCTTATGAGCGAAAAGCTGAATGTTTAACTTAAGCATATTGACACCTCCGTAGTTAAATAACTTTAATGTTGTCGGGATAATCCCCAGCCAGACTTCTGAGATGAAGTCTAAGGCCTTCAAGAATTTGCTGCGCTTCGGATAAATCTGAAAGTACTCTAATTTTCATAAAGCCGTCAGAAACTTCTGCCTCTATCTTTGAACCGACGATTTCACTCAGCGTGTTGGCTGCCATATAAGCTGCCGACGAAACAAAGGCACATATAATGTCCTGTCCCGCTTCTGCCGAGCCTGAATGCCCGCTGATTTCATAGCCGCAGATTTTATTATCCTCAGTGAAAAATCTTGCTTTAATCATAGCAATTATGCGTTGATAGCAGAAATTTCAACCTTAGTGTAGGGCTGTCTGTGGCCCATCTTGCGCTTCTCGTTCTTCTTCGGCTTGTAAGTAAATACTGTTAC
>JAZNCK010000085.1:0-25374 GCA_045587505.1 Acutalibacteraceae bacterium | reverse complement strand
AATGACAAACGGTTTTGATTACAACCGTCTTTCAATGCTAATTGCTGTTCTTGAAAAGCGTGCCGGATATTTTTATGCTAATACGGATGTATATATAAATGTTGTTGGTGGTTTAAGATTAGATGAACCTGCATCAGACCTTTCAGTAGCTCTTGCACTGATATCGAGCTTAAAAGATGAACCTATAAAGGATGATGTAATTGCGTTCGGCGAAATAGGTCTCGGTGGTGAAATCAGGTCAATTGGCAGCTGCGAGCATCGGATAAAAGAAGCTGCGAGACTTGGTTTCAAGAAATGCATTGTTCCTTACCACAACTTTAAAACGCTGAATAAAACTATTACAGATTTGATTGAGGTTGTTCCGGCACGTACAATAAGAGCCGCTTTTGAAGCTGCTGTTTAAAAGGGGAGAGGGAGTTGAAAAAATTTTTATCAAAGCCTCTTCTACCTGAATCGAAAGTCAGTTCAGTTTTTATATCTGCAAAGTATCCTGAATTTTTAACGGCTCTTAAAGAAAAGTTTGAGATTGAAGTATTAACAGTTAAAGAAAATAAACAATTAACCTCAGCGATAGCTTCGCATGCTGACTGTGCTTTATTGCAAGTGAAAAAAAACACTTTTTTTATTGAGGAAGGCAACTATGACTCTATTGTTAATTTTTTAACAATAGAGAAGAGCGCAGATTTATCTATCGTCAATTTTAATAAGTCTAAAGGTGAGATAAAATCACCATATCCTGATGAAGTAGGACTGAATGCGAAAGTTATCGGTAACAGAATCATTTGTAACACTAATTATATTTTACCGTCTGTGAAGGAACATTGTTATAATTATGGCATTAAACTTATACATTGTAATCAAGGATACGCAGCTTGTTCTACAGTTGTATTAAATGAAAATGCCATAATAACTGATGATATATCAATTTATAACGCAGCAATTAAAAATGATATTGATAGTCTTATTATCAATAAAGGTTTCATTAAATTAGATGGTTATAATTATGGCTTTATTGGCGGGACGTGCGGCATGATTGATAAAAATGTATTAGCGTTCACAGGAAAAATCGAGTTACATTCAGATTATAAAGAAATATATAAGTTTTTTAATAAGCATAATATTAGCTACGTTGAGCTGATTGATGGGCCTCTTGTAGATATTGGAGGTATTATTCCAATTTTAGAGAAAAAGGCTTAAACTGTATTATTTTACGTTTAACAAGCCTTTTTCTTTATAACCCTGCTCTCAATTATACAAAATATTTATTTTGTATAATTGTTGACTTTTAAAAACTACTCTGTTATAATCAAATTAACATTATATTTTGCGAAAGTGGTGAAACTATGCATAAAGATGAATTTAGCTCTCTCCCGATATCAGTTGTTGAATTCTTAAACTATATGAGCGTTATAAAAAATAAATCTGAATTAACTGTATTGGAATATGCTTCTGATTTACGTCTGTTTTTTCGCTTCTTACTAATTTATAGAAACAAAGTTAGTAAGGATTCAGATTTTGACTCAATAAATATATCAGATATTGATCTTGACCTTATAAGTACAGTTACAATTCAAGACGCCTATGCTTTTTTATCTTATTGCAGAAATACAAGAAATAACGACGCAGCATCAAGAGCTCGTAAAGCATCTTCATTACGCGCATATTTTAAATATATGTCAATTAACACCAAACAGATTGACGAAAACCCAATGCAGGAGCTGGAATCACCTAAGACAAAAAAGTCTTTACCAAAATATCTTACATTAGAAGAAAGTGTTGATTTATTAAATAGTATCGATGGTAAATTTAAAGAACGTGATTATTGTATCATTACAATTTTTCTTAATTGTGGGTTGCGTTTATCCGAATTAGTAGGATTGAATTATGGCGATATACGCTCTGATAATTCTATGAGGGTTACCGGTAAAGGAAATAAAGAACGAATAATTTATCTTAACGAAATGTGTGTTGATGCCATCAATGAATATATGAAAGTTCGTCCTATTGACGGTGTTAAAGATAAAAACGCACTTTTTCTCAGCAATCGAAAAACAAGAATCAGCCCTAAAACAGTACAACATATCGTGAAAACATTTCTTGAAAAAGCCGGTCTTGGTGACCAAGGATTCTCTACTCATAAACTCAGGCACACTGCAGCTACTCTTATGTATCAGCAAGGAGATGTCGATGTGTTACTTATTAAAGAGATTTTAGGCCATGAGAATCTTGCTACTACTGAAATATATACACATATAGTAGACTCGCAGCTTAAAGATGCGGTTTCCTCTAACCCTCTGAATAAGATTTCAAAAAACAAAAAGATGGATAAATAACCTGTCAAGAATTGATTTAACAACAGTAGATAGAATAATAAATATATAACTTTTAAAACAATTTCTGCAGTAGTATGAAAAAGTGTATTCAGTATCTCTCGATTTTTTATTAAGCTTATTAAGCAAAACTCCGGACATAGTTATTGATTCTCCGCTAATAAGAATTAACGAAAATAATGATAAAACTGCATAAGGAAAGATTAGAATTACACAATATGCTAATCCCTTTAACGTATAATTACTATAGAGATAATATGTAACTATGCTTATAATTCCACTATAACAAAACGGTATAAATATGGAAGCAAAACACCCGTACACAGATAAACCGCAGAAAAATATTATTGTTGCGAAAATTGTCGGAATTAGCAGATAAATAATTATTCCGGCAAACATTTCATAACTGTTGTTTGATAAAAAGCTACTTATAAAATTGGAAGTATATTGAGATAATGCCCCCTCCCCTTTTGCTAAAGCTGATCCTGATAAGATTCCGGCAACAGAAGTAACTAAAGGCAATACGTACTTCCAATCATATAATAATTTTGAAACTCTGATACTGTATTTATGCAAATTCAGAGTTTTCTTTACGTTTACTTTTGTCAATTAAAGTACCTCCGATAATATATTGTTAACATAATTTATGCAGACAAGCATAAAAAAATACCGTCCGAGGAGGACGGTAAATGTTTAATTTATTTTGTACCAAAAATTCTATCACCGGCATCACCAAGTCCGGGTAAAATATAGCAATGCTCATTCAGTCTTTCATCTTTAGCTGCACAGTATATATCAACATCCGGATGAGCATTCTGTAAAGCTTCAAGTCCTTCGGGAGCAGCGATTATACCCATAAACTTAATAGATTTTGGATTTCGCTGCTTTATCAAAGAAATTGCATCTATTGCTGAACCGCCGGTGGCCAACATCGGATCCAGAACAATTACATCTCTTTCAGAAATATCTGCAGGCAGTTTACAATAATACTCGACCGGTTTTAACGTTTCAGGATCACGGTATAAACCGATATGACCCACACGTGCAGACGGAACAAGCTGCAGAACACCGTCAACCATGCCGAGTCCGGCACGGAGAATCGGAACGAATGCAAGTTTTTTACCTTCAAGATTATGGGCAACACATTTGCACAACGGAGTTTCAATTTCAATCTCCTGAAGTGGTAAATCTCTTGTAGCTTCATAGCACATAAGGGTTGCAATTTCACTAACAAGTGTTCTGAAATCTTTTGAAGACGTATTTTTATCTCTTAAAATTGAAAGCTTATGCTGAATCAATGGATGGTTAGTAATAGTGATATTAGACATATTTACACCTCCAACTCAAATGTACCGTTTTCAATTGCTGATATCTGATCAATTCTTCTCTGATGTCTTCCGCCTTCGAATTCAGTTGTAAGAAATACATCAACAAGTTCATTTGCAAGTCCTGGTCCGACAACTCGACCACCCATACAAAGGATATTAGCGTTGTTATGAGCTCTGGTTAATTTAGCACTGAAATAATCAGAACAACAAGCAGCTCTTACACCCTTGATTTTATTTGCAGCCAAGCTGATACCGATACCGGTACCGCAGCAAAGAATACCGAGAATATCTTCGGCTACAACTGCCTGACCAACTTTGTATGCTATTGCAGCATAGTCAATCGAGTCACTTGTGTATGTTCCGTAGTCAACAATTTCATATTTTCCTGCTTCTTCAAGGTGTTTTTTTATCGATTCTTTCAGTTCGAATCCACCGTGATCAGCACCAATTACAATTTTCATAACTTTCACTCACCTTTTTTAATTTTATTTTGTAGTTCTCGTTCAGCCTGAGGTAAACGAAGGTATTCAGGTATAAGTTCATAACCGTTGATGTACTCAGTTTCGTTTATTTCTGATGCTGCATAGCACACACCAATCGCATTCTGATATTTATACTGCTCTGTTGCAATTGAAATATTTTCAATTGTATCTTTAAAGTGTCGGAAACATAAATCAGCGCCATCACCGACAAGAATAATATTTTCCGTGAATTCATTTAATCTGTCAGCAAGATCAGATACAGACATTGCACAGTCATTCATAATTCTTTCAAAGTGACCATCATTGTTTTTAAATAATGCAGTATACACTTGTGAGCAACGGGCGTCCATTACTGCGCAAATAATACAATTGAACGGAAGAAGATTATAAGACATTGAAAGAAGAGTAGAAACTCCACAACACTTTATACCGGCAGTGTCAGCAATGCCTTTTGCGGCTGCAACACCAATACGAATTCCTGTAAAAGAACCGGGACCTTTATTGACTGCAATAAGATCAATATCCTCTAATGAAATATCAGCGCAATTCAATGCATTGTCAATCATCGGCATTAAAGTCTGAGAATGTGTAAGACCTGTGTTTACAAAGAAACTGCTCAATACTCTACCGTTTTCAGTTACTGCAACCGATGCGGATTTTGCTGAACTGTCAATTCCTAAAATTTTCAAATCAAATCTACTCCAACAATTTCAATAATTCGCTCATTAACATCATTACCTTGCTTAAAAATGACTTTTACAGCGTCATCAGGTAATGCATTTTCAATATTTTCGCTCCACTCAACAGCAAGAATATCACCTGCATCAAGATAGTCAAAATAGCCTGTAGAATAAAGGTCATCCCACGAAGTAATACGGTACATATCAAAGTGATATAGCTTGATATTGTTATTCTTATACTCGTGAACTAAGGCGAAAGTCGGACTACTTACCATTTTTTCATCTAAACCCAAACCCTTGGCAAGACCATGTGTAAAAGCAGTTTTACCCATTCCCATTGAACCGAAATAAGCAATAACTTTTTTATTTTTTAAGCTGAGACCAAGCTTTTCTCCGATATTTACAGTGTCGGAAACACATTTACTTATATGTACAGACAAAATATCACTCCACAAGTATGTTTACAAAGATATTATATCACATAATTTGTAGAAGTAAATAACTTTATACTTGAAATTAGTAAAGAATACATATATAATTATTTGTGTTTATGGAGGTGAAAGAATGGGCAAAGTATTAAACTGGATTAAAGATTTTATTAACGGAACCGATAAACTGCTTTTAGGATTATGTGTTCTTATTTCTTCTGTCGGAATACTTATGGTTTACAGTGCTACCATGAGAACACTTTCAGAAGATGCATTTATTTCAAGAGATGCACGAACAATGATAATAGCTGTTATTCTCGGAATTATCGGTGCGCTCATAATTTCTTTAATTGATTATGAGGCTGTTGCAAGACTATGGCCGATTATAGCTATAGTTTGTGTGGGATTGATGATATCCTTGTTTTTTATCGGTGATGCACCTGAAGGTCGTTCTGATGCCATATCCTGGATTAAGCTTGGCAGCTTCTACTTTCAACCTTCCGAATTACTGAAAATCGGATTTATGATAACTTTTTCTGTTCACCTTGAATATATTAGACATGATATCAATAAGTTTAAAAATGTAGTTTTTCTCGGAATCCATGCATTTGTTGCTATCGCACTCGTTATTCTTACCGGTGACCTTGGATCTGCACTTGTTTTCATGGTTATGACTGTTGGTATGCTGTTTACAGCTGGTTTATATTTGAGATACTTTTTGTTTGGTGCAGGTGCAGTTGCACTTGTAGCTCCTATACTTTGGTTTGAGTTTTTCTCAGATTTCCAGAAACAAAGATTTCTTGCAATCTACTCCCCTTCTTCTTTGACCGAAGCAACTTATGATGAAGTTATCTTTCAGCAGCAACAAGGTGTAAATGCTATAGGTTCCGGAAAAGTTTTTGGACAAGGATTATTTGAAGGAACATATACTCAGAACGGATTGGTGCCTGAAAGCCGAAACGATATGATTTTTACTGTTGTTGGTGAAGAATTAGGTCTTATCGGTTCAATTGCTGTTCTTCTCATTCTTTTGTTCCTTATAATAAGAATACTGTACGTAGGTCAACGCGCGGTTTCTTTTACCGGTAAATCAATCTGTACGGCAGTTGCTGTAATGATTGCTGCACATGTAGTTATTAACATCGGAATGTGTCTTATGGTTTTGCCTGTAATTGGTATTACATTACCGTTTATGAGTGCAGGCGGATCGTCCAATCTATGTATTTATATTGCTATAGGAATGATACTGAGTATCTACAGAGCATCTCAATCCGGTGACCCTGTAGATTTTAAGTACGGTAAGCTTTATACTCCTTTTTCAGATTCATATTAAAAAATTCAGCCTCGTTCATGCATTATGAACGAGGCATCTTTGTTTATTTCTTCTTTTTTACATCACGAATATCAAATTCAACTATTTTATTAACAGTCCTATTATCCGTTTTCTTGTAAAGCAAACTGATAAGCGATGCAGCTATGAAGCCTGCAATGAGACCTGCAATAAGACCACCGACGACATCTGAAGGATAATGTACACAAAGGAAAATTCTTGAGAATCCCATAAGTACTGCAAAAACAAAACCTAACCAACTGATCGACTTTTTCTTACTTGCGAAGAAATAACCGGCCATCGCAGCCATTGCTGAAGTAGTATGTCCGGACGGGAATGATTTTTCACCCACATGGACTTCTCCGGCGTCGATCCACCACTGTCGGAAGAGACCGTAAAATTCACTTAACTCATTTTGGAATGGTCTCGGTCTGGCAACAAGAGGCTTGACAGTTACATTCGTGATCAGTGAACCCACAATAATTGCGAGAAGCATTGAAAATCCGATTTTTCTTGTTTTCTTAAAAAGCATAAAAATGATAGAAAGAATGATTAAAAACAGACCTTCTTCGCCAAGTAACGTGATAAACTTAAAGAAAAAATTAAAGAATTCACCGGCAGGTCCGACATTAAGATTGTGGAAAAATTCAAGTAATGCATAGTCAAAACCGGCAAAAGTTGTATTTAACCACTGAGCTGCTGCAGTCATTATTGATTACCTCCAATATTTTTTATGTATTATATCATCAAAAAAAGTAATTTTCAATCATATTTTACATTATAATTCAATTTTGTTTAATACTTGAAAGAATTGATATAATGTGGTAATATAGAAAAAAACTCCGGGAGGGTTATTATGTCAGTGTTAATAAAAACAATTTCAGTAATTATTTCTGTAATTATGTCCTTACTTCCGTCTCTTCAACAGCCATCAGGACCGGAATTTAACGGTTCAGCTTCAGAAAACTATCCGTATACTCTCGAAGATATGTCTGTTGTTTATGACGAAAAGGATGAAAACGGAAACTATTATCCTCTTATCGTTGTTCCGGGTATATCTCATTCAATCACCTATGTTGTTGATGAAGAATATGATTATGAAAACGCTGAGGATCCGTCAAAACCACCGATCAAGGTTGATTCTTTCGGCAATGATATGAGTGGTTCAACTATCATTCTTGATATACCTAACACTATTCTTGCAGCAGTTAAATACTTCCTTGGACCATTAATTGCATCTGTTGTTGCTCAGAACGATTTAGGTGTTGTTGATGGTATAGGCAAGCTTGCTGATGTTGCATTCGGCGTTCAGAAAACTTTGCCTGACGGAACTTTTGCTAACAATGAAATCGGACTTCTGGAGTTTAACGGATCATTTGCTGATTATGCACGTAAGGACCCTGAATATGAAAGCTATATGGAATACCAGTGTGCATACCTATACAAGATCCTTCCTCTTAAGTCAGTTGCAGAAATCATCGGTGAAGAAAACCTCTTCTTCTTCACATTCAGTCTTTTTGGTGATTCTATGACATCTGCAGAGAATCTTGATAAGTATATTGATATGGTACTTGAAAAGACCGGAGCAGATAAAGTAAACCTTCTTCCAATCAGTCTGGGCGGAACTGTTTTTACTGCGTTTGCTGAAAAATTCACGGAAACAAATAAAGTAAATTCCATAGTCAACGTGGTTCCGGTTCTTAACGGTACTCAGGTTGTTACAGATATGTACGAAAGAGACTTTATCCGCACCGGTGATTTCTGGTATCAGGATTTGTTTCCTCTCGTTATCGGTGAGTTTACTGAATACGGTGATATGATCGGACATCTTGTAAATCTTATTATAAGAGCTTTACCGGCTGAGGTTAATGCAGCAATGATTACAAGAATGTATGATGTACTTCTTGAAAATCTCCTTATCAACACACCTCAGATGTGGTCTATGGTTTCCCGTGAGGACTACCCTGCTCTTGCTCAGAGATATTTGTCTGATGCCGAACATGCTCCTGTCAGAGCAAAAACTGATGCTTTCCATCAGGCTCAGTTAAATTTAGAAGAGAACATCAACACGATGATCGATAGCGGAATAGAAATCAATATTATTTCAGGCTACAGTCTTAATACCGGTGATGCAAGATATAACTTCTTCCATCTTATGGGCGATTCAAACAATGTGAATGGTGACGGTGTAATTAACGTCGAGTCTACAACACTCGGTGCCACAGCCGTCCTTCCCGGTGAAAAACTACCTGAAGATTATAAGCAGGCAATCGAAAGTGATTATTCTTACATATCACCTGATAGAGAACTTGATGCTTCAACCGGTATATTACCTGATAATACTTGGTATTTCTATGATATGAATCATGAAGACACTGCAAATAATGCACCTGTTATCAACCTTGCACTTGCATTGATATATTCAGATGAAGTAGATAATGTACATTCAAATCCGGAAAAGTTCCCACAGTTCAACGGAAATTCTGACAACTGGTTTATCCGTCGTTGGAGATATAACGATCTTAAGAATATTTATTCCGATCATCAGTCCGGCGAAATTACTATGTCTGCTGAAGATGTAGCCGAATGTGAAGCTGTACTTTATGACTGTGAACGAGTGATGCGTGCTACAATTGCAGATGATGCTTTCTGTAAAGAAACTACATTGAGAGTTAATATTCTTTGCAACAAATACGGCCAGCTCCCTGACGAAAAGATAAATATTCTTACTCAGAAACAAATGCCTGAACTTGATCCTGCTGTGCAGGCAATAGTTACCGTAATAACTTTTATCGATAAAACTCTTTACGGTATGTATGATGAAAAGGCATATTCAGAATTCTGGCAGATATATTTTGAATAAAATTGACACGCTTCAGACTTTATGTCCGGAGCGTGTTTTTCTCTATTCAACAAAAAATATAAAACTATATACGATTATTGTTAATTTTCAACATTGAATTTGATATATGATTGTGCTATAATTATTCGGTAACTCAAATTATAGGAGATGTTAAAATGGATTCATTCGCAGAACTTTGGGAATTGATAAAAGAAGAATGTAAAAAGCAAGTATCTGAATCCATATATAATGTTTGGTTTAAGGATATGGAGCTTGTCAGCTTTTCAGAGAAAAAAGTAGTCATTGCCCTCTCCGATTTCAAACGTAAAATTATTGAAACAAAGTTTATGGGTAAACTTCAGGATTCGTTTGTTAATGTACTTGGTTTTGATATTGACATTGAACTCGTCGATGTTGATGCCGCTACAGATTATGTAAGCACAAAAGAACCTGAAAACCTTAAAGCTGAAGATACGTTTGATTCATTCGTTGTAGGTGCATCCAATAAATTTGCTTATGCTGCCGCAAGTGCTGTAGCAAATGATCCGGGTGCTAAATATAACCCGTTATTCATTCACGGTAATTCAGGGCTCGGAAAGACTCACCTGCTTAATGCTATTTGTCATTCAATAAAACAGCAAAATCCTGATGCAAACATTATTTATACACGCGGTGAAGATTTCACAAACGAACTTATTCGATATATTTCATCAAAAAGCACTGTAGAGTTTCACAAGAAATACAGGAACGCAGATATTCTTCTCGTCGATGACGTCCAGTTTATCGCTGGTAAAGAATCTACGCAGGAAGAATTTTTCCATACATTTAATGCTCTTTATCAGGCCGGTAGTCAGATCGTACTTACATCTGACCGTCCTCCGAAAGAAATTGCATTGCTCGAAGACAGACTTCGTAATCGCTTTGAATGGGGTCTTATGGCTGATATTCAGCCACCTGATATTGAAACAAGAATGGCCATTATAAAACGTAAGGCTGATATTCTTAACTTTGATCTGCCTGATGATTGTGTTCAGTTTATTGCAGAAAAACTTAAAAACAACATCCGTCAGCTTGAAGGTGCAGTAAAAAAAATGCAGGCTTCTGTTACAATGCAGGGATTACCAATAAATCTTGCAACTGCTCAAAAAGCAATTGCGGACATTTTTGTTGATAAAGTTCCCGTCAAAGTAACTGTAGAAAAAATTGTTATGGAAGTTGCCCGTACATACGGTGCAGAACCTGCCGAGATTTATTCGAAGAAACAGAATGCTCTCATCACTGAAATGAGACAGATGGCTATGTTCATAGTTCGTGAACTAACGGGACTTTCAACAAAGGCAATAGGTCGTGAGTTTAATCGTGATCACTCTACTGTAGTTTACAGCCTTGAAAAATTTCAAAAACGTTATAATGAAGACAGTAAAATCAGACAGATGGTTGATAATATCATCAAAAACGTACGCGAAGGTGTCTGATCGGGAGGTAAAATATGGCTTTTAACATATTTAAAAAATTTAGTTTAGGTCTCAAAAAAACACGAGACAGTATGTCAGGTGCAATTGATGACGTAATAAGCGAAAACGAAGACATTACCGACGAACTCTATGATGACCTGGAAGAAATTCTCATCATGGGCGATGTCGGCATGAACACATCAGCTGAAATATGTGAGAGACTGCGTGACTATGTTTCAAAAAAACATCTCAAAAAGTCATCTCAGGTTAAAGGTGCTATTAAAGAAATTGTCTCAGAAATGCTTGAAGGCGGAGAAGATATGGGACTTATCACCATGCCTTCAATCATCCTTGTAATCGGTGTCAACGGTGTCGGTAAAACAACTACCATCGGTAAAATGGCGGCAATGTATAAAGCACAAGGTAAGAAGGTTATTCTTGGTGCAGCTGACACATTCCGTGCTGCAGCCATTGACCAGCTTGAAGTATGGGCAAACCGAGCAGGTGTAGACATAGTCAAGCATCAGGAAGGCGCAGATCCGGCTGCTGTTGTTTTTGATACAATTCAGGCAGGTATCGCACGTGATGCTGATATTATTATCTGTGATACAGCAGGTCGTCTTCATAATAAGAAAAACCTTATGGATGAGCTTGCTAAGATTTACAGAATAATTGATAAAGAATTACCGTATAATGACCGTGAAAGCTTGCTCGTACTTGATGCTACTACCGGTCAGAATGCAGTAAATCAAGCTCGTGACTTTAAGAATGTTTGTGAAATAACCGGTATTGTTCTTACTAAGCTTGACGGTACCGCTAAAGGCGGTATTGTTCTTTCTATCAAAAACGATCTTAAAGTTCCGGTTAAATTTGTCGGAGTCGGTGAGCAGATTGATGACTTACAGCCATTCAATCCCCAAGCATTTGCTGACGGCTTGTTTGATAATGAAGTAAAACATGATGAAGATAATATGTTTTTACCCAAAAATGAAGCTGAGGATGTTGCTGAATGAAAATATTAATAGCAACCCATAATAAAAAGAAGAGAGATGAGTTACAAAGAATTCTCTCCCCTCTTAGTATTGAAGTAGTAACTGATTATGAAGTAGGATGTACGCTTCGCGAGGTTGAAGAAAACGGAAATTCATTTGAGGAAAATGCATTCATCAAAGCCCAGGCCGGATGTTTTGACAGCGGGTTACCTTGTATCGCCGATGATTCAGGACTCGTTGTTGACGCTTTGAACGGTGCACCCGGAATTTACTCTGCAAGGTACTCCGGTGTTCACGGTGATGATGAAGCAAATAATGACAAATTACTCAAGGAATTGGATGATATTCCCGATAGCGAGCGTACAGCACGATTTGTATGTGCGGTGTGTTGTGTTTTTCCTGATGGCAGAAAAATCACAGTCAATGCGGTATGCGAAGGTACAATCTACAGAGAAAGACACGGCACGGGCGGATTTGGATATGATCCACTTTTCAATTGCGGAGGCAAGCCTTTCGGTGAGATTTCAGGAGAAGAAAAAGATCTTATCAGCCACCGCGGTAAAGCGTTGCGACTTTTAGCTGAAGAACTTAATAAAATTATATAACGGAGAAAATTATGGAAGAAAAAATGACAAGTAAGAGACGCGCAGAACTAAGAGGTCAGGCAAACCGTCTCGAACCGCTTTTTCAAGTAGGTAAAGGTGGAATATCAGATGCTCTGATAACTCAGACAAATGACGCTCTGAGAGCTCATGAGCTTATAAAGTTGAAGGTGCTTCTTGAATCTGCACCCGAAACACCCAGGGAAATCGCTGAAAAACTTGCTGTTGCTACAGGGTGTCAGGTTGTTCAGGTAATAGGCGGAAGTATGATTTTCTATAAAGAAAATCCGGAACTTCAGTCAGAGAAAAAAACTAAGGATAAAGTAAAGAAATCCGGCACAGGCAAAGGAGCTAAAGACTTCAAAAAAAAGTATAAAGCTCAGGCTAAGAAAAATGGAAATGACCTAAAAAAGAATCGTTATTCAAAGCAAGATAACGGAAGATTTTACAAATAATTTCATTGATTATACAAAGGAGTTGTGGTAGGATGGATAAGAACGAGAATAAAACTGTTGCTCAGAATAAAAAAGCCTACCACGATTACTTTATTCTCGAGGAATATGAGGCAGGCATTGAACTTTTCGGAACGGAAATCAAATCGATCAGACAAGGCAAACTTAACCTGAAGGATTCCTGGTGCAACATCGTTGACGGTGAAATTTTTGTTAACGGAATGCATATAAGTCCTTATGACCACGGCAACATTTTCAACCGTGATCCGTTAAGAGTAAGAAAGCTGCTTATGCATAAAAAAGAAATTAACAGACTTTACGGTACCGTTAAGCAAGACGGACTTTCACTTATTCCCCTTTCTGTTTATTTCAAAAAAGGCCGAGCAAAGGTAAATGTCGGGCTTTGTAAGGGTAAGAAATTATATGATAAGCGCGACGTAGCAGCAAAAAAAGATGCTGCTCGAAACATTGAGCGAGCGATGAAGGAACGTTTTCGATAAAATGATGTTAAACTGATTACATCGTATATTATATGGGGATGAAAGGATTTCGACGGGGATTTTGAACTGTGATAAGCGAGTAGTGGTGCGGGACCACTATAAAATCCGTAGTTTATTAAAAATAAACGACAACAATAAAACTTTAATGGCTGCTTAATGCGGCCCATCCTGTTCAGTAGTACCACGGACTGAATAAGGGTGTCAAACAGTGGTGAACGTGAATGTGCCAGTAGCCTTGAAGCACATCACGGATTAAAGGCTACCGTAGAAGAAAGCCTGTTTGTCGGCGTTCTTCGAGGGGAATCTTAAAAGATAAACTATACTCGTAGAAAGTTGCAGGAATGGATTTTCGGACGCGGTTTCGATTACCGCCATCTCCACCAAAAAATGACAGGCAAGTTGCCTGTCATTTTTTATATATAATCTTTTATATTTCTGCAAATGCTCTTATATATCCGGCAGCCGCACCTCGAGTAATTATTGCTCCAAGGTTAAAGCTATTAGACATTAAAACATTAAATGCAAGGCCAAAGGAAGTAAAGAAACCTGCAAGTCCTTTATTCAAACCGTTAGAAAGGAACGTAAGAGCAAGTTTGCCGGCAGTAACTTCAGAAATATCTTCTGTTGATTCGTTTGTATTAAGAATTACATTCATTGCTTGATTAAGATCGCCTTTTGTGAGAGCAGAATCGGGGCTGAAAGTTGATTCAGAGGTTGCGAACATCATGCCGTTTATAAGCACGTACTCGATATCATTATAATATTTATGACCGGGTTTCACGTCTTCAAACTTTTTAGAATAATCCGGATGTGGCAAAGCTTTGATAATTTCATTGGCAATATGAATATGACCGTCTGCATCAGGATGGCTGTCAACATAGGTGGTACCTGTCGTGTCAATATATGTGTATCCAAACTTTTCAGCACCGTCGATCATCGGCTTATTTGCAATAGCCATAATCAATTCAACTATTGAGCCGGTTGCAACTGCAGCATCATCCCCTGAACTTACTCCGGAAATCTGCTCTCCGACAACGCCATCATAATCATAATACTTACCCTTAACGCCGTTATCACTCATACCAACAACCATAAGTGTTACGTCAGGGTTCAGATCATATATGTCTTGAATCATTATATCCCAGTTTTTATAAAAATTGCTAAGACCGTATTCAAGTGCAGACGGTACAGTTTCAAGAAGTTCCGGAAGTGCACCGGCAAGATGAGCTATTTCAACAACAGATTCAATATTGCTCATATCCATAGAGCTAGTGTCGATTATTTCCTGGAGTTTTTCAATATACTCATCAGCAACATTCTTCTTTTCAAGGACATCAGCTACTACCCATGTAAGATAAGCTCCCCAGTCATTTCCTCCGACACCAAGTGTAATTAAATCAGCATCAGCAATTGCTTTTTTATATGCAGATCTGAATTCTTCACTACCGGCAAAGCCAACGGCATCAAGTTGACTCGGATGGAAAAGATAATCGTCAACCTCAGTAAAATCGTCTTCAAGCATGTATCGAATTTCAATTGTTCTGAATCCCGGAGCAGCAAAAGCAGTCATAGATTTATCTTCAATAATTGCATTTGCAAGAACGTCAGCATAGGAACCGGGAACTCTGTAATATGTTGTTTCCTGGTGATTTCTGTTGAATTCACGGTCGTTCGAAGTAATCTGATCACGGTATCCGCTAGCAACACTGTCACCTAGAAGAAGATAATTCTCATATTGACCTTTGTGCAAGTCAACTGCATCCTGATTTAATTCCGCAGCGAAACAAGTTAATGAACTAACAGTAAGTGCCACGATAAGTAATGATACTACTAATGCATTAAATATTTTTTTCATTTCAATAGCCTCCCAATTATATTTTTTAAAATATTATCATAGAATATAAATTTAGTCAAGAATACATTTATGTACAAAAAACTTCCTGCTTTGACAGGAAGTTTTATAACTTATTCTTCAACTTTAAATCCTTTTTTTATAAGAGCAATAAGAGGAATAAACACAAGAAATGCAAAAATACAACTATAGAAGAACATACTTGCTGAAGGAACAATAGTTTCTACACCATATTCGTTCATGTAAGTAACAGCAGAATTACGGCATGCTACATCTCCCATTGCAGGTCCGATAACCATCGGAAGAAGAACAGCAAATATCATTCTGATTCCTTGGAACAAACCTTCTTTACCAACAGGGATAAAGTCCCTTACTGCGGCATTGAGTAAAATCATAAGAACAACATAACCGATAAGTGTTGGTCCTACGCCAATGAGAACGCCTACAAGGTTAGTTGTGCGCGAAAGAATGAAAAGTCCTATTGCTAATAAAACAACAGAAGGAATCAAGCCATAGGCCTTATTTTTATTTGATACCTTCATGAGGATAATTATACCTGCAACAAGGAAAGCTATTACGAGAACTGCAGGAATAATAACACCGGCTGAAAGGAAGTTAATTCCTTCATTAGCAGGAAGAACAACATACTGAAGATAAACAAAAAGATACGGAAAGAATACCTGGATAGCAATGTTGTAAAGACCGACAGCTGCAAGAGTAAGATACAATCTTGAGTTATTAATTATAACAGAAGGTCTGAAACCGTAGAAAAGATCACTCCAATAGCTTGACTTGGCCAAATTGTCTGACTCTGCTTTAGGTTCTGGATCTTCAAGCAAGAAAAGACCTGCAACACCGCATACAGCGACTATTGCACCAAGTGCAAGGAAGAAGACCTGATAGCTGATCGCTCCTGACTGAGCAAAACTACCGATACCCATAACAATAACCATTGAAATAAAGCCGATGAATGTAAATGCTGTTTCAACCTTAGGTCTTGTTGCCGGAGAAGTAACTTCGGTTACCCAAGCATTAAATACGGAATCGTTACTCGTTGAACCCATAAATGTCATAACGGCGTCCATTATAATTACAGACCATACGGTTACAGTAAGTATTGTTGCGGCATCAGACAATCCGAAAACAGCAGCAATATTTTCTCTTGTTATAAATCCGAACAAAGCAGTAATTATACCCCAAGCAATATAGCCGATTGAGATAAAAATCTTACGCTTTTTCATCTTATCACTAAGCGTACCCATAATAAACGTTGTAAGCACAGCTGTGACAGCGGAAATCGCAACCATTCGGCTGATTGCTGTTGTCGGTGCCATTGTGCCTGCAATAGCTTCTGCAGAAGCACCGGCATATACCGAGTTATAAAGGAATGTATTGAAATACATATTTTCAACATTCCAGGCAATTAAGCCCATAAGGTTAAATAAAAGAATATTAAACCAAAGGCGTTTAGAAAGTTTATTTTCCATAACTTACTCCCCTCATCACTAATTTCAATAATTATAACATACATTATTGAAAATTCAAATAAAAAAACAAAAAATCCGAATCTTTTTTAAGATCCGGATTTTTTGTATAAGTTAATTATTTCTTGCCGTAAATACGCTCTTCAGCGAGTCTCGTTGCGATTACGCCTTCAGGCTCGCCAGTTTCTTTGGACTCAAGAAGAATCTTTTCAATTGTGTTATAGATATTGTAAACCTTCTCAAGAACAGCTTCCTCGTTGTAGTCACCTGCTGCTTCAGCTGCTGCGTTGATAACACCAGCACCATTGATGATGAAGTCAGGAGCATAGTAGATGCCTCTTGCCTTAAGAGCTTCACCTGACTCAAGATCAAGGATAAGGTTGTTAGCTGCACCTGCAATTGCACGGCAGTTGAACTTCGGAATGTTTGTCGGGTTAACAATCGCACCAAGAGCACAAGGAGCAAGGATGTCGCATTTCTGAGAAAGAATCTCATCAACTGAAACAACAGTTGCACCAAATTCCTCTACGGCCATATCGAGCTTTTCCTGCTCAAGGTTAGCAACGATAAGTTTTGCACCTGCTTTATGAAGGTGACGACAAAGATCATATCCAACCTTACCGAGACCCTGAACAGCAATTGTGAGACCTTCAAGACTATCAGTTCCGTTAAGAACCTTAGCGGTAGCTTTGATACCCTGGAATACACCGATTGCAGTATAGGGTGAGGGGTCACCGCTTACATGCGGAAGACCGCAGATGTAGTTTGTCTTACGAGCAATGATAAGAGCATCATCACAGCAAGTATTAACGTCTTCAGCTGTGATGTAACAACCACCAAGAGCATTTACAGCTTCGCCGAAAGCTTCAAACATAGCTTCAGTCTTCTGTGAAGGATCAGCGATAATAACAGCCTTACCACCGCCAAAGTTAAGGCCGGCAGCAGCATTCTTATGTGACATACCTCTTGAAAGACGAAGAACATCAAACAAAGCTTCTTCTTCAGAAGCGTAAGGCCAAAGACGGCAACCACCGATAGCCGGACCGAGATTTGTGTTATGAACAGCAATAATTGCTTTCAAACCAGCTTCTTCATTGTTTACAAAGAGAACTTTCTCATGTCCCCATTTTGTAATTTCTTCCATTACGTTCATTGTACATCTTCCTTTACGATAGATTTAAATATAAAAACTATATTTAATGCAAGAAATTATACACCCATTTTTTTTACTTGTAAATATTTTTTTTGAAAAAAATAAAGTTTTCTTAAAAAAACATTATGATATTATCATATATTATTATGAAAATAATACAGAGTCATAGTTCCCATATCAAAATAATAAACATCATAACTATCAAATTTTCGATATTCCTGATCATCATAAATGTATACATAATCATCATCTGTTATTATTGAACGATCCAAATCATATCCGGCTACTATTCTACTCTTTGGTTTAGCTTCGCTTATTGACGCAATCCGTTTTTCGAAATCATCAACGTGAGCTAACAGATCATCCTTACCGCAAATTGAAACTTGTTGAAAATAAGCATTGTTTTTAAAATCAACGTCTTCATAATAGAATTTATCATAATGAGTAAAATCCTGAAAATAGCCTTCAGAATAATAATCTCTGTCCATACAGTCACCTAAAGATAGAACAACAATGTCTTTTTCCGGAGAAGAACACGAGCAAAGCAATAATAGTATAGAAATAATTACAAAGCATATTCTTTTCATAAAATCAGCCTCAGTCATAATATCAAAAAAAGGATTCCACGAAAGTGAAATCCTTTTGGAGCTGCTAACCGGACTCGAACCGGTGACCTCGTCCTTACCAAGGACGTGCTCTACCACCTGAGCCATAGCAGCGTGTCACAACGCTAAATATGATATCACAAATGGATTTTATTGTCAATATTAAAAATGATTTTAGTTGACTTTCTGCTTCTAAATGATTATAATTTTTATATAAATTCTCTGAGGTGAAAATATGCTTTTAACGGTTGATATAGGTAATACAAATATTACTATAGGTGTTTTTAAAGATGATAGCCTCCTCTTTACCTCGCGACTCGCGACTGACAGAAAAAGAACCGCTGATCAATATGCAGTAGAATTATTAAATGTGTTTACTCTGCATAATGCTGAGATAACTGATTTCAGTGGAGCAATTATCAGCAGTGTTGTTCCTGAGGTTACCGATGCATTAGAATCTGCTGTAATTACCGTAACCGGAAAAACACCTCTTATTCTAAACACCGACATTGGCTCAGGTTTAAAGGTAATCAACAATATTAACGGTCAGATTGGCGCTGACATTGCTGCTGTTTCTATCGGAGCCATAAACAAGTATCCACTACCCTGCTTCGTTCTCGACCTCGGAACTGCGACTAAAATAATCCTGCTCGATGAGACAGGTAAGTTTATGGGATGTACAATTTCCCCGGGTGTCGGAATTTCGCTGTACGCACTTGCTTCACGCACATCACAGCTACCGACCATTAACCTGGTAACTCCGGAGTCCTCTGTCGGTACAAATACAATTGACTGTATGAAATCAGGTATTGTTTACGGCACAGCCGCCATGTTGGACGGTCTTACCGATAGAATGGAAAGCGATTTCGGGAAACCGGTTAAAACACTTATTGCAACAGGGGGTTATTCAAAAGAGATTGTTAAGAATTGCAGCAAACATATTATATATGATGATAACTTGATTCTAGACGGACTTAAGTTTATATATGAAAGGAATATCAAATAAATGAGTACTACTCCAAGAATACGCACAAACAAAAAAACCAAGAATCTTGCATTAATGTCCATTCTCACAGCTCTTATTGTTGTTATGGCATTTACTCCCATCGGGTATTTAAAAATACTTTCAATTGCTATTACATTTATTCCGATTCCCGTTGCAATCGGTGCAATCTTGCTCGGACCTGCATACGGTGCAGTTTTTGGAGCTATTTTTGGTATAACCAGCCTTATCCAATGCTTCGGTCTTGACCCGTTCGGAACAAACCTTATGTCAATCAATCCGATATTTACAGTTATTCTGTGTATTGTACCCAGAATAATGATGGGAACCCTTACAGGCGGTATTTTCAAGGCTTTGAAGAACAAAGTTAAGAACAGCATTCTTGCTTACGGAATATCATCATTTTCGGGTGGTTTTTTGAACACAGTTTTCTTTGTCGGATTTTTGATTTTGTTATTCAGTAATACGGATATTTTTAAAGATTATAATGGTAACATATTTGCAATTGTTACATCATTGGTAACGATCAATGCTGTGATAGAGTGGTTAGCGTGTCTTTTCATCGGAACAGCTGTCGCTAAAGCATTATCTAAAAGTATAAACAAGGTTAAATAAAATCAGAGGCACAAAAATTTGTGCCTCTGATTTTATTTGCAGAAATTTTCAATATATCTGTCGATTGCTTCATCGATAATTCTAATAGCTACATCCGGACCGCTGACTTCATCAACAGCGGTTTCTTTATTTTCGAGGTTTTTATATACTTTGAAGAAATGTGTCATTTCCTCAAAAACGTGAGCAGGAAGCTGTTCAATGCTTGTATAATTATTATAGTTCGGATCATTAAATGCTATTGCAATTATTTTTTCGTCTTTTCTGCCGTTATCAACCATAGAGATAACACCGATCGGATATGCTCTTACAAGCGTTAACGGTTCAAGTGACTGTGAACAGATAAGAAGAACATCCAGCGGGTCTTCATCATCTCCGTAGGTACGAGGTATAAAACCGTAATTTGCCGGATAATGAGTCGAAGTATAAAGAATTCGGTCAAGTAAAAGAAAACCGGTTTCCTTATCAAGCTCATATTTTTTCTTGCTTCCTTTAGGAATCTCAACGACCATCATAAAGTCATTCGGATTTATTCTTTTTGGCGAAATATCGTGCCATATATTTGACATATTTATATCTCCTTTCTTAGTTTACTTCAAGAGTTGCCAATCCACCGTCTGATGTTTCTTTATATCTTTTAGAAATATCAAGACCTGTCTGACGCATGACTTTAATTGCTTCATCAAGCGAAATCTTTCGTGAATCACTCAAAAAACTTGCAAGTGATACAGAGTTTATTGCTCTCATTGCGGCTACCGCGTTGCGTTCAATACACGGAATCTGTACAAGACCGCAAATCGGGTCACAGGTAAGACCAAGATGATGCTCAATAGCAATCTCTGCTGCGTATTCAATCTTATCAAGATCAAGTCTGAACAGTTCACCAAGAGCAGCAGCTGACATAGCACAAGCACTTCCTATTTCAGCCTGGCATCCACACTCACTACCTGAAATAGATGCATTTGTTTTGATAAGATTTCCGATAAGACCACCAGTTGCAAGTGCTCTTAAAATTTCAGTATCAGAGTACCCTCTCTTAAGCTGCTGATAATACAATACTGCAGGCATAACACCGGCAGAACCGCATGTAGGTGCAGTAACAATAGTTTTTCCGTCAGCATTCTGTTCACTCACAGCAAAAGCATAAGCGCAAACCTCTCTGTTCTCACGGGTTTCTGCACTTTCATCAATATGCTGTGAGGTAAACAGATGCTTTGCTCTTTTCTGAACATTCAAACCACCTGGTAAAATACCTTCTGAATACAATCCTTCGCGAATGCTTTTTTTCATTTGTGACCATACTTCATCAAGATAAATCCAAACAGTCGGACCCTCAACCATTTCTACATACTGCCACAAACGCAAATGATTTTTAAAACAGTAGTCCGCAATGTCTTCATACGAAGATGCAGGATAAATATACTCTAATTTCTTAGTATCATAGTTCTCGACTTCTATATCTCCACCGCCGACACTGAGAACTTGTCTTTGATCAATAAGTTTACCACATGAATAAGCAAATAAATCCATTGTATTTGGATGCTTCAGTTCATGTTTTTCATAATTAAACACAACTTCACATTTTTTAGGAGAAAATGTTTCAAGTATAATTCTATCAGTACCGTGACCAACACCTGTTTTTGAAAGTGATCCGTATAGAATTGCTTTAAAACTATCTGCTTCAGGGTTTAATTCCATAAAAATCTTACATGCTGCCTCGGGGCCCATTGTGTGAGAACTTGACGGTCCTTTGCCAATTTTATACAGATCAACAAGTGATTTCATACTGTTACTTTTATTTTTAACGGCTTCATTATTCATTTTTTCACCTCAGGACTATTGTATTACAGTAATCAACAAGTTTCAAGGATAATTTGAAGATAACCGACATCAGAATTGATGTCGGTTAAAACTATCTGTTAATAATCAATCTGTCAACGATAACACCCAATCTTGTGTCGAAGAAACGCTTTAAATTCTCTTCTTTTTTCGTGAGAATCTTCTTTACCGGAATAGGTTTTTTAAAACGTTCAATATCACCATCGTCGCAAATAAACGCCTGAGTAAGACAAATACCGCCTCTACCCTTTAACTGAGCTCTGACATAGCAAGAAATATTATCAGCATAATCAGCAAGATTTATCGTCGAAATTGCTTCTTTATCTGAATCAAATCTATCACTCTTAATAACTTCACCGTCAGCTACCCATTCAATCGTATCAGTGTTAACACCTTTAATAGTAATAGTATTTGCTTCTTCATCAACAGTTACTTCATTTACAAACGGAGTGGGACCGACACCAACAAAATCTTCGCCTAATTCATTTTTTGCATAACGAGCAATAGAGAAGAAGTTACCGTTCTCCATTGCTGATCTGAGATTATCCTGTGAAAATTCCGGTAATATAAAATCCATAAAGGCAGTATCGATTTCACGTACACGGTGCGCATCACTGTTTGCGAATCCCCAAACAGTACGTTCACCTTCAGGTATCAATTTTTTAAGAAGTTCGTCCCATAGAATTCTATCACTGCGATTAGGTCCATCATACATATTAAGAACTTCAATTCCAAGACATGATTTATATCTTCTTAACAAATCTGCAAAAAAATCTACATTCTTTTCAACTTTGGCACAATCAGGATCTTTATAAGCCTTAAGCCAGTCAGTCGGATGATTTATATGAGAAACACCGCCGCTTTTTTCAATTTTTCTTATAGGTTCTTCGAAGTCATTTTCTTTGCCGCAAAGACCTTCGCAAGCATCATCCGTAAAATAACCGTTGACATGGTTTTTGACAAGAGTAAACATGTTAGCTTCAATTGCGTTAGGAACACAATTAAGACCTCGAGTCTTAGTTCTTGAATTTAGTTTAGTTTTATGGGTTCCGTTCAATATGTCATAGTATTGCTTTGTGGTAGGATGTTCTCTCTTACCATGCCACAGAAGCTGGAATAAATAAAGCGGAATAATTGACGGTTCCTGATCCCATTCTTTACCGAGAATACCGTGTTCAGCAAAAGCAAGGATATCAAAATCATTGTCATAAAACCCTTCAACCATTTCAACCATTGTGTTATTGGCATCACTGTAAGTTGAGTGGGTATGGAGATTGGTTTTATAATGGTTTTCTTTGTTCTTAATCAATTCAGTTACATTATTATACGGATTGATTATCTTGAATACTCTTTGATTTATCATTTAATATCCTCCTTTTACAACAAATGAAATCATCACATAAAGTCTAACACAATAAAACATAATTTACAAGGATTATTATTGAAATGTACAAAAAACATCCGAAGGATATTTCCTCCGGATGAAAATGGTGCGGATAACAGGACTTGAACCTGCACGCTTTCGCACCAGATCCTAAATCTGGCGTGTCTGCCAATTCCACCATATCCGCATTTGCCCGTTTATTATAACATAGTTAAATCAAAAGTCAAGATATTGAATAACACTAAAACATAATTAAACATGATTTAAACTATTACAGTAAAACATACCCGATTCTTTTTTTGAATCGGGTATGCTAATAAGTTATTTACTAGTAACAGGAATATAAGCGATAAGCATTTCGAAGATTGATTTGATGAAATTAATAATCATATCAACGAAGCTGATCTCCGCACTATCCTGCTGTGTTGAATCCTCTGGTTCAGCATCAACCTCAACATCTATATCCGGAGACTGATCGATAAGAGAAATATATTCGACATATTCTGATGATGTCTCAAGAAGGACATCGACGTATTCTGACTGGTCAACATCCGAAAGAATTAACCCGGCTTCATTGAGAAGCTCTATGTCCAAATCGTCAACATAACCGTCATGATTACAGTCGGCGGCCAAATATACAGCTTCACTGACATCGTCCTGTGTCAACATTCCGTTAGCAAGGCAAGTAACAAGAACAGCATCCTGTCCGTCGTACCATCCGTCACCGTTGAGATCGCCGTATATAAGGATCTCAAAAGATTCGGATGTGCCGTCGCTATGTGTAACTGTGACAACAGTACTTGTACCGAGTACTGTTGAAGAGAACTCGATTTTCGATGTGCTACTGTTAAAGTATGTATCGGCAAAGTCTTCTGTTGTCATACCTGCGGTAAGACCAAAAATCTTATCACCGTTTACGAGACAACCCTGAAGCACAGGTGGAATTTCAGCACCTGATGCAACAAGTGCATTACAGCTTGTGCAGTAAGTATCGCCTGTATACCCTGCTGTTGTGCAGGTTGCAATCAAAGCATTACGGATTTCAGTTGTACTGTGTGTACAGGAAGCACCAACAGTAACCGTAAACTGTGCCGTAAAGCCTTCGTAAGTAACAGTAAGGGTCTGAGTTCCTGTTTTTAACGCATTGTAACCTGTAACCTTGTAACCTGTAACTTCTGCAGTTGAACCGTCAGAATAAAGTCCGGAAATAACCATACCTGTCGGATCAAAACTTTCACGCTTTGCATAAGTTGTCTTGTCGGGAAGTTTTGTGACCTCAATTCCTGTAAGTTCAGGAGCAGGGTCAACAATGGTTACTTTGAATGAAGTTGTATATGTACTGTTCGATGCTGATACCCATTTAACTGTTACAGTACACTCACCTTCCACCGAGCTGTCAAAGCCACTGACGGTGTAATCTGTTATTTCTCTTGTTGAGTTATCGTTATAGAGAACCTGAACAACCATACCTGTCAGATCAAGTTCTTCACCTGTAATATACTCAAGTTTATCGGGTTGAGTCGTTATAGAAATGCTCTTCGGACTGCGGATATGAACATTGAATTCATAAGTACAACCGCTTGAGGTTGTTGCAGTGATAACAGTATCGCCTGTATATCGTGCGTAAATGTCCATTCCGTTAATTGTTACCTTATTATTACTTGCAGTAAGAGTAACAATATCAGTATGTTCTTCTGGCCAGAACTCAAAAACAGCCCTGAAAGTCTGTCCGACATCTAAAACAATATTCTCAACCTCATCCACGAGAATTATACCCTCGCAGGGGGCGGAAATATCCGAAAAGTTGAAACCGCCGTTATCAGCAAAGGTTTCAGCATAAGTGCCTGCAACGCCGAAGATAGTTGTTTTTGCAGGGTAAGAGAATGCTGTGCTGTCGATTGATGCGACAGACATCGGGATTGTCAGGTTGAACAATGAAGTATCATTCACAAAAGCCTGACTGCCGATTTTCTTAAGCCCTTTCGGGAAAACAAGCTCAGTAAGAGACGGGCAATCCATAAA
>JAZNCK010000084.1:0-33080 GCA_045587505.1 Acutalibacteraceae bacterium | reverse complement strand
CTTTACGGCATTCTGTTTGTTGCTTTAACCGTATTTATGTTCGCAATCGGATGCAGAAGTGAGCCGCCGATTACGGTGCAGACGCCAAAAGAAAAACGGAATTTAAGCAAGCGGACAATTGTGGCATGTGTTGCTATATTGCTCTTTATTCCTCTGACCATATTTGCAGGTATTTTCTATCTCGTCAACCGACAGTACAACATTGTCGCCCTGCTTGTACTTTTAGAGTGTATGTTGCCGTTTGTTCTTGTGTTTGAGGGCAGAAAGCCTAAGGCAAGAGAGCTTGTGACAATCGCTGTGCTTTGTGCAATCGGGATTGCGGGAAGAGGTCTGTTTTTTATGTTGCCGCAGTTCAAACCTGTGCTCACGTTGACAATTATTGCAGGTGTTGCATTTGGCGGTGAGGCAGGTTTTTTAGTCGGAGCAGTTACAATGCTTCTTTCAAATATGCTTTTCTCTCAGGGACCGTGGACACCTTGGCAGATGTTTGCAATGGGTATCATAGGTTTTCTTGCGGGTGTTCTTTTCAAAAAAGGATGGCTTCGCAGAACGCGGGCATCACTTGCCGTTTTCGGTGCATTTGCCGCTGTTGTGATTTATGGCGGAATAATGAACCCTGCGTCAATGTTTATGTATTCATCACAGGCAATAACAGTTAAAACCTTGATGGCATATTACATTTCCGGTCTTCCCATGGACTTGGTACACGGTTTCGGAACAGTTATATTCATTATGCTCGCTGCCGAACCAATGCTTGAAAAAATGGACCGTATCAAAGTCAAATACGGGTTGGTTGAGTAGGAGTTATAAATAAAATAAGTTGTTTATTCCTTGGAAGAACTTTTATAAAGCAACCTGTTTGTTGTGAAAAATAATATATAGAAACATATGAACGAACAAAATAATAATTTGACAGAGTACTTTAGTCTATTCTATAACCAATCTGAATACGTAACAAAACCTGAAGCTATTTCGGCTTCAGGTTTTGTTTTTTTAAAAGCTTTTCATCTGATATACTGATAATGAACGGTTTAAAATCGTTAGAAATTTTCTGCGAGGAATTGCTTCAATTGAGGCAATTCTTTTTTGTATGTTCAGTTTTTTCTTGTCTTTTTTTCGAGCACAATGGCAACGGCAAGAGCTGTGATTCCGGCAACGAGTTTGCCTGCGACTACGGCAAGAATATGTGTTTCATCAAAGGAGAGAGTAAATGCGAGATGGTCTCCGAAGACGAATGCTGCTGAAACTGCAAAGGCGAGATTCATAACTCGGCCTTTTCGGTTCATTTTGTCTGCACTTTCCATTGTGGCAATCGAGTTGGCAAGCGTTGCTATAAGTCCGACAACGGATGTGTCGTCAAGATTGAGCTTTTTGCCGAGCACGGAAAGCGGTTTTTTAAGAAGCTTCGAGATAATTGCAATCAACGGAAATGTACCGGCAAGAGTAATACAGATTGTGAAAACAGTTACGGCACTTTCCATAATCGGGGCTGTGTTTTTAAGTATTGTTTTGCCCGTAAGCTCCTGAAAGATTCCGAGAGTCAGACCGCAGGTGATAAGAATTGATATTATCTTACCGAAAACGGAAAAGATTTTGATTGTTGCAGACGGGAACTTGATAAGACCGATGATAATGATAACGGAAATGAGAATGGCAGGTGCAAGGTTGATAAGCACAGTCAGGGGAGAGATACCCATTACAAGACCCGACACAAAACAGCCGACGGGAATTGTACTGATACCGCAGAGAAGTCCGAGCAGGACATCATCGTGGTTCTGCTTTTGACTTGAACGCAGAGCGACGGGAATGGTGAACGAAATGGTTGCACCAAGCATTGATGCCACACAAAGACCGTGAAAAGCTCCAAGGAGCTTGTCCTGAGCAATTGACCCGGCAAGAGATGCACCGCCCATATCGTTAGCGATCAGTATACCTGCGAGCGCAGAAGGGTCAAAGCCGAAGAAATTCGCAACGGGAGTTATTACGGGAACAAGCAGGTCGGCGAGTACAGGTGCAACCGTCATCATACCGATCATCGAAAGGGAAAGCGGACCGAGTGTCATTATGCCTTTTTCGAATTCGTCACCAAGCTTTAACCGATTGCCGAGGATTTTGTCAAGTGCGCCGATTACGGCAAACACTGCCATTACAGTAGCAAGTATCTGTGCCAAAAGATCACATCCGTTTTTTTATACTTGTTACATTATATATTAGCAGGGGAGTTAAAGCAAGATAAATTTACTCCACATATAAGGCTATAACAGTCATATCGTCGAGGTGTTTGCCGATTTTTCTTTCACACGCAGAATGGAGGATGAATCTTGCAAGCTCGTCGGGAGATTTTTCAGTATTCCATATTTTCAACTCGTGCTGAATCCAGTTGTTGCATTCGCCGAGTATTCCGTCAGATACCATAAGGATTATATCACCCTTCCTGAGTGATGCGGTTGCTTTTGAAAAACTGATATCACGCAATATACCTATTGGCAGACTTTCCTGTTCAAGCTGAGCGATGTTATCCTTATGACGGATAAATGTTGCTGCCGCACCTGCTTTCATAAAGTCTGTTTTGCCCGTATAGAGGTCAAAGCAGACAACATCAAGCGTGGCGAGGGATTCGTCAGAGCTTTTAACGAGCAGGGCGGAATTCGCAATACGTAAAGCAGAGTCGAAGCTGAGACCTGCTTTGACCAGCTTGGAAAACAGTTCTGCTGCCATAGCTGAATCAACAGCGGCACGGCTTCCCGTACCCATTCCGTCGCTTAGTATAATAATGTATCTGCCGTCGGAATCGCGGAAGCTGCGGTAATAATCACCGCATACATCTTCGTCATCTGTTGCACGGCTTACAGCACCGATTGAAACAGAAAAATCTATTGTCTGACGGAAAGTCAGCGTACAGTTTTCTTCATTTTCAATCAGATCAGGGATGTCGAGCTTAGTGCCGATTGCCGTTGAAAGATTTTTTGTGAACTGTGTAATATTGAAGTCTGAACGTGGCTCAGTGATATCGAGGGTGACAGTGGCTCTGCCGAATTTGTCAAGCCGGCAGTCAGCTTTCAGCACGTTCAGACCCGATTGAAGCGCTTCGGCGCTGCATGCCTCGGCAAGGTCGGTATTTGTGTTGAGCTCTTCATCAAAGTCACACGCAAGGTCATGCAGAATATCTGCCATACTTCTGAACTGATCACACATCAGCCCCTGCATCTGGTATATTTGTCCCTGTGCACCCAGAGAAGCGATAAAAGAAAGATAACGGTTATTGAGTTGCGTTTTCATCTCGGTAAAAGAATAGCAGGAAGAGTAAAAACCTTTCGGAAAACGTGTTTCGTCAAGTTCAGCGTGGTTACTGAGTGTATGTGCGATTCTTTCTATATCATCTTCGGTCGGATTTTTTATTTCAGGTCTGCAGCTTTCTTTAAGATCACATTCATTACAGACTTTATTCCACGCATTTTTAATCACTTCGTTAAGCTGTGTCTGCGTGAGAGGGTTGAGAGTATTCTGTACGGTATCAACACAGACGGACACGTCAGTTATGGCATCCGAGGCTTCACCGAGCCTTTCGGCAAGATGTCTGCTGTTGTCGCTTTTTATGTAAGTCGGAACAGGTGTGTTGATTTTTGCCGAGAGAGAGTCGAAATAACGGTCGGGTATTGCAAGGAAAATCGCACTTGCAACAATTCCCTCAAAAATAGCCATATATGAATTGAGTGTGCCGTCAGCGAAAGCGCAAACTGTAACAGGCACAAGGTAGCCCGCAACGCACCACAATTTGCCTCTTCGGGAGAATTCGCCACCCAGAAGTCCGCCTAAAGCATAGCCGATGCTTATGAATCCGACTTCAGAACTCAGACCTGCCGTTAAACCCAGACAGATTCCGCAAAGTGAGCCTCCGCCTGAATTACGAAGCCGTGCAAAAAGAAGAATACACAACGCAAACAACATTGTTACGGGTGAAAAACCGAAGATTTTATATTTGTAAAATGGCATCAGTATTATCCCGAGAGCAATAAGCACGGTAATAATCTCAAAGGTTGTGAAGCGTGAAAACTCTTTTTTGCCCCACACGAGATTACCGCTGTTTTCAAAAAGGTAAGCACCGGCACAGCACAGCACACTTTCATAAATAACGCAGAGAAAGGCTTCAAAGTTGAAGCCTGTTGCACAGACGATTGCTGACCCTGTCAGGAATAAACTCAGAAATGCATTCAGATACATTGCAGTGCTGAAAAGATCCGGTGTGATGTACCGTATATACAGACCTTTCGTCAGCAAACAAAGAAGCACGGCAGCACAGTATTTGACACAGTCCGTACCGTCAAAGAAGAAAAAAGCTCCGATTATTGCTCCTGCACCCGACCAGAAAGAGTTGATAATACCTGAAGCAGATGTCAGTGATACGGCAAACGGTGAAAAAATACCTGATACAAACGGATTGCTTAAAAGAAAAGCACCGATAAAGCAACCTATATTTCTTACCACGGGGAAGAACTCTGCTTTTTTCGAAAGTACGGCACTTGTCCGTGTTATACTCTCCTTTATTTTGGTTATCTCCATTTTGATTTTCCTTTCAACAGATTTTAGTTTATTCTATAACTGAATTGCTGAAAAATCTGTCACAACTCATTGCCGATTAAAGGAAAAAAACATCATAAATACTTGTCAGAAAAAAGATATTGTAATTTACTGTATTCTCGTGATATAATATAGTGATTTAATATGTAAGTTGGTGATATTACCGACTTGAGAAACGGTGAAAATTATGGAAAAAGAAATTACTTCCCCGAGAGAGGATTTAATAATCGGCAGAAACGCTGTCAGTGAGGCATTAAGAAGCGGAAGAGCAATTGATACGTTGCTTGTGTCAAAAGGTGAACGCAACGGTTCGATCGGCAGAATTATTGCCGAGTGCCGTGACAAGGGTGTTGTCATCAAGGAAGTTGACCGCAAAAAACTTGATCTTATGTGTGGCGGTGCCGTGCATCAGGGTGTCGCAGCTTATGCTGCATCACACGAGTATTCGAGCGTGGAGGATATTTTTGCTCTTGCCGAAGAACGTGGTGAGAAGCCTTTTATTATAATATGTGATGAACTTGAGGACCCACACAACCTCGGTGCAGTGCTCCGTACCGCTGAAGCAACAGGTGCCCACGGTGTTATTATTCCGAAAAGAAGAAATGCATCTTTGAGTTACATTGTCGGCAAAGCAAGTGCAGGTGCTGTTGAGTACGTACCTGTGGCACGTGTTGCAAACATTGCACAGACTATTGAGGAACTCAAGCAAAGAGGTGTATGGTTCTACGCTGCAGATATGGACGGACAGGATTGGTGCAGTGTGGATTATGACGGCGCAGTCGGACTTGTTATCGGCTCAGAGGGCAGAGGTGTCAGCCGTCTTGTAAAAGAGAAATGTGACTTTATTGTTTCAATGCCCATGAAAGGCAGGATAAATTCGCTCAATGCTTCGGTTGCGGCAGGTGTACTCATGTACGAGGTCGCACGGCAGAGGGCAGGAATAAAAGCAAAGGGGTGAAAACCTTGTCTGAAATCAACAGAGATGAACTTCGTGAATTGCTTGAGGGGATAAGAGAAAAGCGTCGTCAGGAAGGTCTTGACGAAAACGGTGAACCCGCAAAAATCTGGACTAATGAAGATATTGACCGACTTCTCGGTATTGCAGAGGAAAAGATAAATCAGGCAAAGCAGACCGAAGGCAGTATCTATACTGCAGAGGAATCCTTTGACGATTATGCACAGTCAACGGTGATTCCTGACCAACCCTTCGTATTGCCGGATGTGGAAACGGTTGATATATCAGATGAAAAGGTTCGCACTGCAGACGAAAGAGTCAAATCCATTTTCAGCGATGATGTTCCTCAGAAGAAAAGCTTCGATTTTTCAACTACCGTTAAGTCTTTTTCAGGTAAGGCTTCCGGGCTGGCTCAGGGCCTTTTGTCAAAAGGTAAAGGTTTTTTAGAATCTTTAAAGGCAGCCAACAAGGCGGAAGAAGACGGATTTACTCTTGAAGAGGACGAGTACGAGGAAGACGACTACGACTATGATGAGGAGTCGGATGTTGACGATGAGGATATCAGAATTGCTTCTTTTGATATAAAGGAAGATAATATTGATGAAATTCTCGCACAAGAAGACGCCGCAAAAACAAAGCACATGCCGATAGAAAAACCCGGAATGATGTACAGAAAGGGTACGAACAACCTTGATTTTGATCTCGAGGGTGCTCCGACCATTATTTCAGTCGAAGATGTTGTTGACGATAATGCGGATGGCGATGAATTCAAAAGTATTTTCCGTGAGGCAGAGGAAAGCGGACAGATAACTATGCCCGGATTCAGTGAGGGAGCTCACGATGATAAGCCCGGAAGAATTGACGAAAGCGAAGCTGAAAAGGAGCTTTTTAAACGCAGAAAGGCAAAGATTGACAGCTTTGTTCTTTTTGGAGATGAAAACAAAAACGATCCCTACGGAACGGACAGTGAAAAAGAGCGTCTCGGTGATCTTTTCAATACCCACGAAGAGCGTCCCCGACGTAAGGAAGAGCCTGAGTTTGTGGGCGTTGAATATTCGCAGATCAAGGACGCACGAAGAGTGCGCAGATATCTTAACCAGCAGAAGAAAAAAGGTTCGCACAGAGTTATGATTCAGGCTGTGCTTCTTGCGTTTCTGATAATTGTCAGTGCTGTTTCTGCGGCTGAGACAACAATTGCAGGAGACAAGATCCTTACGATTTTTTCAAACCTTGCGGTCATAGTTGCGTCGCTTGTTACGAGTAATCAGATGATTGCAAATACATTTGACCGTCTCAAGAAGAAGATATTCGACCTTAACACAGCTGTTTCAATTACGGCAATTCTCAGCTTTTTACAGACATTCCTTATGTTTATTCTGTATTTCTTTGACAAGAATACAGTCAGTGTGTTTGCAGGTGCAGGCGTGTCGTTGCTGATGTTTAGTGAACTTACATCCTATGTGACGTTCTGCCGAACTTCGGATGCACTTGAAATGTGTACGGGTGTCAACAAAGATAAGCTTTACAGCATTGAAAGTATAACGGATGACAAGGATATAACTGAGCTTGGCAAGAATGTAAAATCCTCAAGTCCGAGAATCCGTTATTCGGGAAAGACGAGATTTCCGTCTCACCTTATTGAACTGTGTACAAGCGAAACACATGCGGATAAGAATATGCGGTTTATTTTCCTTATAATTATGGCGATGAGCGTTATCAACCTTATTGTTGCCTGGGCGGTCAACCGTCATTTTGCAGTTGGATTTGCGGCATTTTCGATAACTCTTTCAATGTGTGTCCCTGCTTACGCGGTGCTGCTCGTTCAGCTTCCTCTGCGTTGGGTCAATAAAAGATTCAATAAGGTTGGCGGTATGATTTCCTGCCAGGATGCGGTCAATGAACTTTGCCGTACAAATGCAATTATCCTGGACAGTAAAGATTTATTTGACCAGAATATGTGTGCAATGCACGGTTTTAAGGATTTCAAAAATGTCCGTGTGGATGATGCGATGCTCTACGCAGCGGCAATGGTTATCCGTTCGGGCGGACCTCTGACGGGTGTGTTTGATCAGATGGTCGTCAATCGCCGCGATATCCTTCCGACTGTCAAATCTTTCAGCTATGAAGAAAAACTTGGTGTTTCAGGTTGGATTTATAACCAGAAAGTTATTCTCGGTAACAGAACGATGATGATAAATCACAATATTGATGTTCCCGAATCTCTTGATGAGGATAAGTATCTCATTGCCGGTCACGAGGTTATTTATCTTGCAATCGCACATAAACTTGCAGCGATGATGGTTGTTGATTATGCACCGAACAGGAAGCTGGCACCGTATCTTAAAAAACTGCGTGACAGCGGTGTTACGATTCTTGTACGCAACTGTGACCCGAACGTTACGGACAGGATGCTTTCCGAATGTTATGATATGAGACTGGATAACATCAGAATTCTCAATTCTTCATCGGGCAGAGTTTTCAAAAAGTACAAGTCACGCCCGAAAGTCAACTCAAGGGCAGTAGCTATCCACGACGGTACAACATATACTTTCACAAGAAGCCTGTGTACAGCTGCGATGCTGCGTCACGTTTTCAAGATTGCAAACACGATGATGCTCGTCGGTGTGCTTATGAGTTTTGCGGTTGTGCTTATTCTTTCGATACTCAATGTTGTAGTTGATTTGCCCGCGATTTTTGTAATTCTTCTGCAGGTACTTATGGCAGCGGTGTTCACCGGAGTGGCAAGATTGATTTGCTCAAAATAAAATTAAAAAAACTATTGACAAAGCACGGATATGGTGGTAGAATATCTGCACAACAAAGTGGAATGGTTCGTTCCCACCTTAACGGTCACGTCCGTGCGGTCAATATTCAACGGCATTTTTGTGCCTTGTATTATGTGATTTTGCACGGGTGGGTTCTGTTCCATCCGTGCTTTGATTTTTATTATTAAGCATTTGGAGGTGCTTGGACATCAGTACGAAAGAAACTCAGATCAATGAAGAAATCCACGACAAGGAAGTCAGAGTAATTGATTCAGACGGTAATCAGCTCGGCGTTATGCCCATCGAAGAGGCTCTCCGCCTTGCAGAAGAAAAGAACACCGACCTTGTCAAGATCGCGCCCCAGGCAAAACCGCCTGTCTGCAAGATTATGGATTACGGCAAGTATCGCTTTGAACAGGCAAAGCGTGAAAAAGAAGCCAAGAAAAACCAAAGAGTTATTGAAATCAAGGAAGTTCGTCTGTCACTCAACATTGACACGCACGACTTTGAAACAAAGGTTGGTCACGCAATCAAGTTTTTGAAAAGCGGCAACAGAGTAAAGGTTTCAATCAGATTCCGCGGCCGTGAAATGGCTCACCCGGAAAACGGTCTGGTCACAATGAGCAAGTTTGCAGATGCATGCAGCGAGTTCGGTACGGTCGAAAAACCCGCTAAACTTGAAGGTCGTTCGATGCTGATGTTTTTAGCAGCCAAATCATCCAAGAATTCATAAGGAGGAAAAAACCATGCCTAAAATTAAAACACATAGCGGTGCAAAAAAGCGCTTTAAGCTCTCTAAGAACGGTAAGCCCATCCGCGGTCACGCTAACAAGTCTCACATCCTTAACAAGAAGACAACAAAGCGTAAAAGAGGTCTCCGTCAGACAGTTGTTGCTGACACAACAAACGTAAAGCAGATCAAGCGTTTGATTCCTTACAAATAAGAATATGCTGTTTATGACAGCGAACACAACTAAATTTTAAAAATTGGAGGTAACTTACCATGGCTCGTATTAAAGGCGCTACCATGACTCGTAAGAGAAGAAATAAAGTATTAAAAATGGCTAAGGGCTACTATGGCTCAAAGTCAAGTCTTTTCAGAACTGCTAAGCAGGCAGTTATGAAATCAGGTCAGTATGCATACGTTGGACGTAAGCAGAAGAAGCGTGATTTCCGTCGTCTCTGGATCACAAGAATTTCAGCAGCTTGCAAGATGAACGGTATGAACTACTCAACATTCATGAACGGCCTCAACAAGGCAGGCATCACACTTAACCGTAAGATGCTTTCAGAGATCGCAATTGCTGATCCCGCTGCATTCACAGCACTCACAGAGAAGGCTAAGGCAGCTCTTAAATAATAAGCTTATATCACGCCCCTATTACAGGTGGGGGCGTGAATTTGTCTTTTTATAAGTAAGACTTATAATATATTTTTGTGTCGGTTTTTAAGAAAGGAGGGCGTGTTATGGAGTGCCTGACAGCCAGACAAAATGAAAAAATAAAGTCCGCGGTCAGCGTTCGTGACAACGTAAAGACCCGCCGTGAAACGGGACTTTTCTTCCTTGAGGGTGCGCGACTTTGTGCAGATGCAGCCGAAAACGGAATAAGCATTTACCGTGCGTTTTTTACAAAGAAAGCACTCGGCAAATACGCAGAGTATTCCGAAAAAATCTTAATCGAATCACAGGAGTGTTACGAAATTTCGGAAGAAATCGCACAAAGACTTTCGGACACTCAGAGCCCACAGGGCATATTCTGTCTTTGCAGAACAAATGAAAAAAACGCCCTTAACGCCCAGATTAAATCCGGCGGTAAGTATATTTTTCTTGAAAATGTGCAGGATCCGTCTAACCTCGGTGCAGTCAGCCGTACCGCAGAGGCACTTGGTATTGACGGTATGTTTGTGTGCGGCGGTTGTGATATTTACAACCCGAAAGCTTTACGTGCGTCAATGGGATCTGCGTTGAGATTGCCGATTTTTACTTGCGAAAATGCCGTTGAAACTCTGTCACAACTCGCAGATAAGGGGTTGCTTACACTTGCATCAACTCCCGACAGCAAAGCCTTACCGATAACTGAAGTGCCAACGGATGGCGGAGTAGTCTGCGTTGTTGGTAATGAAGGCAACGGTGTTACAGCTGAAACGATGGCAGTCTGCAAGCACAGGGTTACAATCCCGATGGACGGCAGAGCAGAGTCTCTCAATGCGTCAACTGCAGCGGCAATTCTTATCTGGGAGATGGTGCGTAAATGAACGATAAGGTTTATTGGATCTGGCTTCAGCAAATGCTCGGAATAAGCACGAGCATCAGGTCTGACGAGATAATCAGTTATTTCGGAACAGCACGCGCCGTGTATTCCGCAGGTGAGCGTGAACGTATGCTGTCAGGAATTTTCACACCCCGTCAGCTGACAAAACTTGAAAACCGGGATCTTACAAAAGCACAGAATATATTAAATTCCTGTGTTAAAAATAATTGGCAAGTGGTTACGCCTGATGACGGGAATTACCCGTCTATGCTTTTCAAATTGCCTAATTTTCCGTTGGTGCTTTATGCACGCGGTGACTTGGACTGTTTGAAAAACAAAATAACCATAGCCGTGGTCGGTACGCGTAAGCCAACAAGGAACAGTGCCGTAATCGCCCGTGCGCTGTCGGCATCGATAACGCGTTCAGGTGGGCTTATTGTCAGTGGCGGTGCACTCGGCATTGATTCTGCAGCCCATTGCGGTGCTCTGGATGCCAAAGGCAAAACCGTAGCTGTGCTCGGCTGTGGCCTTAACTGTAATTACCCCGTTGCAAACGATGCACTCCGCAAGGAGATTTCCGAAAACGGAGTTATCATAACAGAATATCCACCCGAAACAAAAGCGCTTCCTGCGAACTTTCCGATCAGAAACCGTATTATTTCCGGTCTGTCTTACGGAACACTTGTTATTGAGGCAGGTGAACGCAGTGGTTCGCTTATTACTGCGAATTATGCACTTGAACAGGGCAGAGATGTTTATGCTGTTCCCGGCGATATAATGTCAAGCGGTTTTACGGGTGCAAACAGGCTCATACGTGACGGAGCAAAGCCTGTTTTCAATGCAATTGATGTGCTTGAAGAATATGCAATCCGTTACCCTGAGTTAATCGATATGAATAAAATCGAAACAAAACTTACTCTCAGAAATTACAGCGATCCGCCGTCTGTTTCAAAAGTTGACGATAACCCTCCGCGTGGTGAAAAGGGTGAGGTAAAGTTTATAAAGCAGACTGAACCGATGCTTGTAAGCGAAAATGCAAAGAAGATTTACCGTGCATTTACCCGTACGGAAATGCAGGCGGACGAACTGATTTTAAACACAGGTCTTGGTGTGAGTGAATTTTCCTCTGCCATAACAGAGCTTGAACTTTTCGACATTGTCGAACTTCAGGCAGGCAAAAATTACAAACTGAAATAGGATGATTGAACAATATGTCAAAGCTTATAATCGTGGAGTCTCCCACAAAGGTGAAGACAATAAAAAAATATCTTGGCAAGGGCTATGATGTTACGGCATCAATGGGACACGTCCGTGACCTCCCTGCCGCAAAACTCAGCGTTGATATCAAGAAGGATTTTATGCCGAAATACGCTGTTATTAAAGGTAAAGAGAAACTTGTCAAGGAGCTCAAGGCAAAAGTTGCCGAAAGTGATGAAGTTTTTCTCGCAACTGACCCTGACCGTGAGGGCGAGGCGATTTCATGGCACCTTGCAACACTTCTTGAACTCGATATGGCCAAGGCAAACCGAATAACTTTCAACGAGATTACAAAAACGGGTGTTGAAAACGGAATGAAGACACCGCGTTCAATTGATATGGACCTTGTTAACGCACAGCAGGCAAGACGAATCCTTGACCGACTTGTTGGTTACAAGCTGAGTCCGTTTATTTCGCAGAAAATCCGTCGAGGTCTTTCTGCAGGCCGTGTTCAGTCCGTTGCGGTTAAACTCATCGTGGACAGAGAAAACGAAATCCGTGCCTTTGTTCCTGAAGAGTACTGGACACTTGATGCTAAGTTTATCGCACCGTGCAGAAAGAGTTTTTCGGCTTCATTCTACGGTGATGAAACAGGTAAGGTGAAAATTACAAACAAGGAGCAGGCAGACGCTTATCTTGAACGTCTTGACGGTGCAAAGTACAGTGTAACTTCACTCAAAAAGGGCACAAGAAAGAAGAACCCTGCACCTCCGTTCATCACATCAACACTTCAGCAGGAAGCATCACGCAGAATGGGATTCCAGGCACAGCGTACAATGCGTACTGCTCAGGAGCTTTATGAAGGTGTTGACATCTCAGGTATCGGAACAACGGGTCTTATTACGTATATGAGAACTGACTCTCTGAGAATTTCCGAAGAGGCAAGAGCACTTGCAAATCAGTTTATCAGTGACACATACTCATCAAAATATCTTCCCGAAAAGCCGAGATACTATAAGTCAAGAAATAACGCACAGGACGGTCACGAAGCAATCCGTCCGACAAATCCGACACTTACTCCCGAAAGAGTAAAGGGAAGCCTTACGTCTGACCAGTACAAACTCTACACTCTTATCTGGAAGAGATTTATCGCAAGTCTTATGGCAAGCTGTGTGCAGAATACGGTCAAGGCGGAAATCCAGGCGGTTACTGAGGGTAAGGAAGGCTACTGTGTGTTTACGGCAGCAGGTTACAGCGTGAAGTTTGACGGTTATACCGTACTTTATGAAGAGGGCACTGATGAGGAAGAAGAGGACAACTCAAAACTTCCCGAGCTCAGTGAAGGTGATAAGCTTAAACTCAAGGAGCTTCTCGGCAACCAGCACTTTACACAGCCCCCGGCGAGATTTACCGAAGCTTCACTTATCAAAGCTCTTGAAGAAAACGGTATCGGCAGACCGAGTACTTATGCAACGATTATCACAACGATCATCAAGCGTGAATATGTCAAGCGTCAGCAGAAGCTTCTTCACCCGACAGAGCTTGGCGAGGCTATCACAAGCCTTCTTAACGATAAATTCCCAAAAATCGTAAATACAAAGTTTACGGCAGGAATGGAAACAAAACTTGACGAAGTAGGCGAAGGTAACACAGATTACATCGCGATGCTTCACGAATTCTATGATGATTTTGACAAGACCCTTCAGAAAGCAAAGGATGATATGAAGGATGTCAAAATACAGCTCGAAGAGGATCAGACAGATATCCCGTGCGAAAAATGCGGTAGAATGATGGTCATCAAAACAGGCAGATACGGTAAATTCCTTGCTTGTCCGGGTTACCCTGAATGTAAAAATGCAAAGCCTCTCGTTATGCAGACTAACGCAAAATGCCCGAAGTGCGGCGGAGAGGTTATTGAGAAAAAGTCAAAACGCGGATATACATTTTTCGGTTGCGGAAACTGGCCGAATTGTGACTTTATGACATGGGATAAACCTACAGATGATCAGTGTCCGCAGTGCGGCAAATCACTGTTCAAGCGTAAGGGCGGTCTGACTGTCTGCCTTGACGAAAATTGCGGTTACGAAAAGAAAACCGAAAGAAAATCAAGAAAAAAGGCTGAGGAATAAAATGAGCGACGTTCTTGTAATAGGCGGTGGCCTTGCAGGTGTTGAAGCTGCGTGGGCACTCGCAAACAACGGAATATCGGTTACAATCGCAGAGATGAAGCCGCAGAAGCATTCGCCGGCACACAAAAGTGATATGCTTGCAGAGCTTGTCTGCTCAAATTCGCTCAAGGCACAGCGTCTTGCTTCCGCAGCTGGATTGCTGAAGGCTGAAATGGAGCTTTTAGGTTCAGTCTGTGTGGAGTGCGCAAAAGCGTGCAGTGTACCTGCAGGCGGTGCACTTGCAGTTGACCGTGACAAGTTTTCTGCAATGGTTACAGAAAAAATCAAGTCGCATCCGTTGATTGAAATTGAATGCAGAGAAGTGACAGAGATTCCCGACGGTAATGTTATTGTTGCCGCAGGACCTCTTGCTTCGGATGCACTTGCACAGGACATAAAAAACCTTTGTGGAGGTTCACTCAGCTTCTTTGATGCTGCAGCACCGATTGTAACTGACGAGAGTATAGATAAAAGCTGTGCGTTTTCGCAATCCCGTTACGATCGCGGTGGCGAGGATGATTACCTCAACTGCCCGATGAATAAGGAAGAATACGAGCTTTTTTATAACGAACTTGTTAATGCCGAGTCGGCAGAACTTCACTCCTTTGACAAACGTAAAGGTGTTTACGAGGGATGTATGCCTATCGAGGTTATGGCTTCACGCGGTGCGGATACTATGCGTTTCGGCCCGCTTAAGCCTGTTGGTCTGCGTGATCCGAGAACAGGTCACAGACCGTGGGCAGTTCTTCAGTTAAGACGTGAAGATGCAAGTGGTACGATGTACAATCTCGTCGGATTTCAGACTAACCTTAAATTCAGCGAACAAAAGAGAGTATTCTCGCTTATTCCTGCACTCAAAAATGCAGATTTTATCCGTTACGGTGTTATGCACCGAAACACATTTATTGATTCGCCACGTCATCTTAACAGTGATTTTTCTTTCCGAGGCAGAGAAGGTCTTTACTTTGCAGGACAGATCACGGGCGTTGAAGGGTATATGGAGTCTGCGGCAGCAGGAATTCTTGCCGGTCTTAATATGGCGCGTCGGCTCAAAGGTAAGGAGCCTATCCGATTGCCGGATATAACAATGCTCGGTGCACTTTCAAATTACATCAGTAATGAAACTGTTACCAATTTTCAGCCGATGGGTGCTAATTTCGGTATTCTGCCCCCACTCGGTGAAGTGATCAGGGATAAAAAACTCAGATATGAAGCTCTTTCACAAAGGAGCCTCGATTACTATAAAAACACACAAGGAAAGGATTGGTGAAATGAGACCGGATATTGCAGAATTGCAACAGAAATTAGGTTATGATTTCAAGGATGAAAAGTTGCTTCTACGTGCACTTTCACATTCATCCTATGTCAATGAAAACCATTCCGTAGGCGAATCTAACGAAAGACTTGAATTTCTCGGTGATTCCGTTTTAGGTTTTATCACAGCCGAGAATTTTTATAAAAACTACACCAAACTTCCCGAAGGTGAGCTTACAAAACTCCGTGCTGCAACAGTTTGTGAAAAGTCACTTGCAGGTTTTGCAAAGCAGATTAACCTCGGTAAATATCTTCTGCTCGGCAAGGGCGAAAACCTTACCGGAGGCAGAACCCGTCCGTCAATCCAGGCAGATGCCTTTGAGGCAATTATTGCCGCTATATACCTTGACGGAGGTATGGAAAGTGCAAGAAACTTTGTTTTGAAATACATTGACGAAGCAGTCCGTCAGCATCAGTCTTTCAAAGATTACAAGACGATGCTGCAGGAGGTTGTCCAGCGTAACCCGGGTGAACTTGTTGAATACGTGCTCGTCGGTGAAACAGGACCTGACCACGACAAGCGTTTTGCAGTGGAAGTTCATCTTAATTCGAACGTTATAGGTAAGGGCGTCGGCAAAAGTAAGAAACGTGCCGAGCAGGAGGCTGCAAGGGAAGCCTTGGAGCTTATGGGACTGTGAAGCACGTAAACGTTGCCCTTTTTGTTCCGCACGAGGGTTGTCCGAATCAGTGCTCTTTCTGTAATCAACGTGCGATTTCGGGTAAAAGGACACAGGTTACTCCCTCAGATGTCGAGAATGCCGTGAATATTGCACTCAAAAACCCTGACAGCAGGGGAGGAGAAATTGCTTTCTTCGGTGGTAGTTTTACTGCGATCAAACGCAGCACGATGATTTCTTTGCTGGAAGCAGCGTATAAGTTCGTGGCAGACGGCAAATTCAGAGGTATCCGGATTTCTACCCGTCCCGATGCGATTGATGAGGAAATATGTGCAATTCTCAGACATTACGGTGTGACTGCCGTTGAACTTGGTGCACAGAGTCTCGACAACAGAGTGCTGTTTCTCAACAGAAGAGGGCACACAGCTGAAGATGTTGTGAATGCAACAAAAGTTCTTCAGCAAAACGGGTTCGAAACAGGCTTGCAGATGATGACGGGACTTTATGGCTCGACAGATGGTGACAGTGTCGAAACAGCTGAACAAATTATAAATCTCAGGCCTGACACAGTCAGGATTTATCCGACTGTTGTGCTTGAAAATACTCACCTTTGCGACCTTTATAAAAACGGTGAATACACTCCGCAGACGGTTGAACAAGCAGCTGAGCTGTGTGCAACTCTTCTCGGAATGTTCCACGAAGCGGGAATACGGGTCATCCGCACAGGTCTTCATTCGGGTGGAGATGTTGAGGGTGAGTTTGTTGCAGGAGCGTATCACCCTGCATTCAAAGAAATCTGTGAAAGCAGAATTTATTTAAAAAAAGCACTTGAATTTATCCGGGATAACAGAGTTCCGGAGGGTAAAATAGAAATACGTGTTCATCCGAAATTTATTTCACCGATGACGGGTCAGAAAAGGGCGAATATACTCACTCTTAAAGAACACGGGTACGATGCAAAAATCGTAGCAGACGACACACAGGAAAAATATGCTTTAATTGTTACTGCAAAATATGATTGAAATCATATTTTCTGCGTTATTTAAAGTATGAACTTTACATATTAAGGAATGAAACATTATGAGATTAAAAGCACTTGAAATGCAGGGTTTCAAATCCTTCCCGGACAAGACGGTTTTTAATTTTAATCACGGTATGACAGCTGTTGTCGGACCTAACGGTTCCGGTAAGAGTAACATTGCCGATGCCGTCCGTTGGGTACTCGGTGAGCAATCGACAAAGAATCTTCGTGGTTCAAAGATGGAAGATGTTATTTTCGGCGGTACTAAAATCCGTAAAGCACTCGGTTTTGCCGAGGTTACTCTTCGTCTGGATAACTCTGACCGCACTCTCAACAACTGCGACAAGGACGAGGTTTCGGTCACACGCCGTTACTACCGTTCGGGTGAAAGTGATTATATGCTCAACGGTGCAGTTGTAAGATTGCGTGACATCCACGAGCTGTTTATGGATACAGGTCTTGGCCGTGACGGTTATTCTCTTGTCAGCCAGGGCAGAATTGCCGATCTTATTTCTTCAAAATCAGGTCAGCGCCGTGAAATGCTTGAAGAGGCGGCAGGAATTTCCCACTTCCGTTATCGCCGTAACGATGCAAACAGAAAACTTGCACAGGCAGAGGAAAATCTTGTTCGCTTGAGAGATATTCTTGCAGAACTCGAAGGCCGCGTAGGTCCTTTGAAAATACAGAGTGAAAAGGCACAGAAATTCCTTGTACTTGCCGCTGAGAAAAAAGAGCTTGAAATCGGATTGTGGCTCAACACAATCGAAACGTCAAAGACAAAACTCCGCGAGCAAGAGGATAAACTTTCTGTTGCTCAGGCACAGTATGACGGCATCGAGGCTGCACTCAACGTCATCGAACAGCAGACAGAAGAAGTTTTTGCTAAAAATCAGGAAATTACAATCCGTATTGATAATCTCCGTCAGAATGCAACATCCTACGAGGAGCAGGCGGTACACATTGACGGTGAGATTTCTGTTGAAAAGAATACAATACTTCACAATAATCAGACTATTGAGCGTATCCGTCGCGATATGAACGACGCTGCAGACAGCGAAAAAGGTCTTAATGACGAAATTGCCGAAGCAAAAAAGGAAATTGAAGAGTTGCTTGAGGAAATCGCAGCTAAAAAGCGCGAGCTTGACCTTGCGGCAACGGATATTGCACAGGCAAAAACGGAAAACAGCGAGTTTTCTGACAAAATCGCTGATCTTTCACAGAAGATTACACTGATAACAAACAAGATTGCGGACAAGCGTATTGAGGAAACCACAGCAAACTCTTCCATTGAAGAAATTATGGGACGCGTCAGCAACATTGAAGGTGTCCTTTCTACAAGAAACGGTTATATAACAGAGCTTGAAGAGAAAAAGAACGATTGTCAGGCTGAACTTGACAAGCTTAACGAAGAGGCAATGACAATTATGAATGCCGTTTCGGGTTACAGTCTTCGGGTTCAGAGCCGTGAAGAGAAAGCAGAAAAACTTAAGGGCGAAATTGATGCCCGCGGTCTTGATATTTTACAGAAAAAAGATAAAATCCGTATCCTCGACGATATGGAAAAAAATATGGAAGGCTACTCGGGAGCTGTTAAATCCATCGTTCGTGAGGCGAAGGGCGGTATGCTCCGTGGCATTCACGGTCCGCTTTCACAGCTTATCAATGTTAACGACAGATATGCTGTTGCTGTTGAAACTGCACTTGGTGCAGCTATTCAGAATATTGTTACTGATAACGAAAACGATGCAAAACGTGCCATCAACTTCCTTAAGGAGAAAAAAGGCGGTAGGGCTACATTCCTTCCGTTGACTTCCGTTAAAGCAAAGCCGTTCACCGAAAAAGGTCTTGAAGATACTTACGGCTTTATTGATATGGCAGATCAGTTGCTTGACTATGAACCGCAGTACGCGGAGATTATCAAGTCTCTTCTCGGCAGAACTGCAGTTGCTGAGGATCTTGACAGTGCAATTGTAATTGCGAAGAAATATGAGTACCGTTTCAAAATCGTTACTCTTGACGGTCAGGTTGTCAATGCAGGCGGTTCAATGACAGGTGGTTCACGCGGTCATAATACAGGTATTCTCAGCCGTGGTAATGAGATGGACAAACTCAAGGCACAGGTTCAGGAACTTTCTGCACAGCAGCAGATAAGCCAGGAAGAATACAAAAAGCTGAGCGAAGAGCTTGCACTCATCAAGGCTGACCTTGATGCTTCACAGGCAGATCTTAAGCGCACACAGGAAGATGTTATCCGTAAGGAAAGTGAGCTTTCACTTATTGACGGTAAACTTGACACTGCAAATGCTGCGCTTGAAGAACTTCGCCGTGAAAAGCAAAATGCAAACCTGCGAATTTCCGACCTTGAGGAGCTCAAGGTAAAGGCACAGACAGAGATTGACGGTTTCAACAAGGAGTTAGGCTCGTTGCAGGCAGATCTTGACGTGGTTACACACGGCAGGGAACAGCTTGAAGAAAAACGCGAGAATCTTGCACAGCTTGAAGCTAAGATCAATCTTGAAATCCTTGCTTATGAAAAGGATATCCAGGCACGCCGTGAGTCTGTGGATTTGCTTAACCGTCGAATGGCAAGTCACGAGGGTAAACTCGACGACCTTAACGACGAAATTGCAGTAATTGAAAACGCAAACAAACAAATTGAAAATAAAATCGCAGAACTTGAGAAGAAAGCAGCAGAACTCCGTTCAATGGGTGCACAGTCCAAGGGTGATGTAGAGTCGCTTATCAAGGAACGTACGCAGTGCGATGCAAAGAGTGCACAGCTTCGTTCAGAAGAGCGTGCAAAACTTGACGAGCGTGAAAAGATAAGCGGTGAACTTGCACGTCTTGAGGAACGCAAGGAAACAATGAACAAGCAGCTTGATGATGCGATTAACAAACTCTTTGACGAGTATCAGCTTACGAAGAGTGAAGCAGAAGCTATGAATATTGTCATTGACGATTACCAGAAAGCTCACCGTACATTGCAGGAGGTCAAGGGCAAAATTCGTGCGCTCGGCAGCGTCAATGTCGGTGCCATTGAAGAATATGCCGAAGTTTCAGAGCGTTATGCTTTTATGAAAGAACAGCTTGACGACATCGAACGCTCGCGTGAAGAACTTATCCGTCTTATCGGAGATCTTACAGGCAGGATGGCAGAGCAGTTCAAGGAGCAGTTTGTGCGAATCAACTCCTATTTCGGCGAAACCTTTGTCGAACTCTTCGGTGGTGGTAAAGCTGAACTCATACTCGAAAATCAGCACGACGTTCTTGAGTGTAATATTGAGATCAAGGTGCAGCCTCCGGGCAAGAATGTTCAGAACATTGACCTTCTCTCAGGTGGTGAAAAGGGACTTTCAGCGATCGCACTTCTCTTTGCAATTCTTAAGGTTTCACCCTCACCGTTCTGTATTTTTGACGAGGTTGAAGCAGCACTTGATGATGTCAACGTTACACGTTACGCACAGTATGTCCGCCGTATGACACAGAACACCCAGTTCATCCTCATCACTCACAGACGAGGCACTATGGAAGAGGCAGACGTGCTTTACGGTATCACAATGCAGGAGGAAGGCGTTTCAAAGATGCTCGAGCTCCAGACTGCAGAAATGGCAAAGAAACTTGGTATAACCTAAGAGGTGTTTTATATGTTGAAACCATTAGCTTTCATACAGTATACAACCAAAGAATTAAAACCTGCGGGTTGGCTTAAACGTCAGCTGGAAATTCAGGAAAACGGACTCTCAGGCAATCTTGATAAGATATGGCCAAGCGTCAGGGACAGTAGCTGGGTCGGCGGTAATGACGATGGCTGGGAGCGTGTACCTTATTGGCTTGACGGTTTTATTCCTCTTGCATATCAGCTTGAGAATGAGGATATGATTGCCCGTGCACAGAAGTATATAAATGCAATTCTTGACGGTCAGCAGGAGGATGGTTGGATTGCTCCATGTCCGAGAGAAAAGCGAAGCGAATACGATATGTGGGCAGTTTTTCTTATCTGCAAGGTTCTTGTGCTTTATGCTGACTGTGCAGGCAAGGAAGAAGAAATTCAGCCTGCCGTTTATGCAGCACTTAAAAACCTCAATCAGCATATGAACGGTAATATTCTCTTTGATTGGGCAGCAGCAAGATGGTTTGAGTGCCTCGTTCCTCTTTATTGGATTTATCAGAGACAGCCTGAAGACTGGATGCTTGACCTTGTGCAGAAATTGCAGGTTCAGGGTGTTGATTATGAAAAACTATTTGCCGATTGGCGTTATGCCGAAAGACGCGAAAACTGGTCATTCCTCAACCACGTTGTAAATATGGCTATGATGATTAAATCATCTGCACTTCTCTCACTCTTCACGGGTGGTGACTCAGATACTTTTGCTCAGAAAAGTATGGCGATATTGTTGCGTGATCACGGTATGGCTTGCGGTCATTTCACGGGTGATGAGTGTCTGAGTGGCAGAAGTCCTGTGCACGGCTCTGAGTGTTGCTCCGTAACTGAGGCTATGTATTCCTATGAATGGCTGACTGCAATTACGGGTGACCCATGCTGGGCGGACAGACTTGAAAAAACAACATTCAACGCTTTGCCGGCAACAATCAGTCCCGATATGTGGACACATCAGTATGATCAGATGACAAATCAGGTTGAGTGTTCACGCTTTCCGGATGGAAAGCAACCGTTCAACACTAATTCCGAAGAGTCGCACCTCTTCGGTCTTGAACCGAACTTCGGTTGTTGTACGGCAAATTTCAATCAGGGATGGCCGAAGTTTGCAATGAGCACATTTATGAAGGCCGAGGACGGTATTGCCGTAACAGCGATTGCTCCGTCAAAGCTCACAACAGAAAATATTACGGCAGAAATTGTTACAAGCTATCCTTTTGAGGACGGGTACACCGTTAAACTTAAGGCAGAAAAGCCGTGCGAAACAGTACTCTATCTTCGTGTTCCCGGTAGTGCAAAGAACGCAGTGATTAACGGCAAAACGGCACAAACAGGATATAATAAAGTTAATGTAAGCATTGACGGTGAAACACAGGTAGATGTTAAGTTTACATTTGATTCTCAACTCGAAGAGCGAGATAATCAGATGTATTGCCTTAAACGAGGTAATCTTGTTTTCTCACTTCCTATCGGCGACAGATGGGAAAAACTCGAATTCGTGCGTGACGGTGTGGAACGTAAATTTCCGTACTGTGATTATGAAATTTTCCCGACAACTGCTTGGAATTACGCTTTTAATTCTGAAAAGTTTGAGGTTATTTTCGGTGAAGTCGGAAATGTTCCGTTTTCGCCTGATGGTGCTCCGATAAGGATAAAGACAGAATTTGTCCCGATTGACTGGAAAAAGGTTGACGGCAGATGCACCGAACTTCCCAATTCAAGGATTCCGACAGGTGACAGCGTAACTCTTGAAATGATTCCGTACGGTTGCACAACCCTGCGAATGACACAGATACCGCTGGTAAAATAAATAAAACATACTTCTACACCCTGAAGCATAGATTTCAGGGTGTATTTTTTTGCAAAAAATAACCGAAAAATCGTAATAAACTCTTGATACTTGTGTCGTTTTCTGCGATAATATAGGATGTATATTTATATTTACCGTAAGGAGCATTCGATATGACAGATTACGAAAAACTTGCGGAGTTGCTTTATCCTGAGATAACAAAAACTCCCGAGGATTATGAAAAAATATATCCCGAAAGAGGCTTATCCGAGGGCGCAAGAGTTTCACGTTTTGCGCCCAGTCCGACAGGATTTCTCCACCTCGGCGGTCTTTTTGCGGCAATGATTGCGCGCCTTAACACAAGAACAACCGATGACGGTGTTTTCTTCCTTCGTATTGAGGACACAGATAAAAAGCGTGAAATCGAAGACGGTGTTTCTGCAATCATAACAGGTCTTACAGATTTCGGAATGCAGCCGGATGAAGGTGTTATGGGCTTTAATGAAGAAAGCGGTAACTACGGCCCGTATCAGCAGAGCCACAGAAAAGAGATTTATCAGACTATTGCAAAATCTCTTGTAAAGCAGGGTCTTGCTTATCCGTGTTTCTGCTCAGAAGATGAACTGACTGCCCTTCGCGCAGAGCAGGAAAAGGCGGGCACTCTCATTCAGGGATATTTCGGCGAGTGGGCAAAATGCCGGGACCTTTCCTTTGAACAGCAGAAAGCAAATATCGAGGCAGGTATGCCGTTTACTCTTCGTCTGCGTTCACCCGGTAACCCGGACAACAGAATCAGATTCGAGGACCTTATCAAGGGCAAGATTGAAATGCCCGAGAATATTCAGGACGTTGTTCTTCTTAAAACGGACGGTATTCCTACATACCACTTTGCACATGCAGTTGATGACCACTTTATGCGAACAACTCACGTTGTAAGAGGCGACGAATGGATTTCTTCCGTACCGCTTCATATCCAGCTTTTCAAGGCCTGCGGTTACAGAGTACCGAAGTTTGCTCACATTTCTCCGATTATGAAAGAGGATAACGGAGGTAAGCGTAAGCTTTCAAAGCGTAAGGATCCTGAGGCTTCGGTTTCTTTCTATACAGAAAGCGGTTATCCTAAGGAGAGTGTTATTGAGTACCTTCTCACAATTGCAAATTCAAACTTCGAGGATTGGAGAAAGACGAATAAGGACGCTCCGCAGTCTGCGTTCCCGTTCAATCTTAAGAAGATGAGCGCAAGCGGTGCATTATTCGACCTTGTTAAACTCAACGATGTCAGCAAGAATGTGATTTCACTTATGACTGCAGAGGATGTTCTTGAAAGATCACTCGTGTGGGCAAAGGCTTATGACGAGGAACTTTACAACCTTCTTTCGAGTGATGAAGAGTTTGCAAAGGGCATATTCTCTATTGACAGAGGTACTGCAAAGCCACGTAAGGATATTGCAAAATGGGATGAAATCAAGGATTATGTTTCATATTTCTACAATTCGATTTATACTCCCGATCACACTTTGCCTGAAAACATCTCAAAGGAAGATGCGGCTGCAATTCTTGAGGCTTATCTCAACGTATTTGACGCTGACGACGATAAGGATACCTGGTTTAATAAAATCAAGGATCTTTGTGAACCACTCGGTTTCACTCCGAATGTAAAAGAATATAAGAAAAATCCCGAGGCTTTCAAGGGTCACGTCGGTGATGTTTCCACGGTTATCCGTATCGCAATAACATCACGTCGAAACACACCTGATCTTCATTCAATCATCGCACTTCTCGGTAATGATGAGATCAAGTCAAGACTTGAAAGCACACTTAATGAATATAAATAAACCGATGACAGTTTGACAGGAGGTAATAAAATGGAAGAAGAAATCAAAGTTTCCAATTTTATTCATGACTTTATAGATGAAGATTTAGAAAACGGTGTCAATACCCGTGTGCAGACACGTTTCCCGCCTGAGCCGAACGGATATCTCCACATCGGCCACGCTAAGGCTCTGTGCATCGACTTCAGCACTGCAGAAAAGTATAACGGTATCTGCAATCTCCGTTTTGACGACACAAATCCGTCAAGGGAAGACGTTGAATATATCGAAGCTATCAAAGAAGATATTCAGTGGCTTGGTTTCAAGTGGGAAAATATCTTCTATGCTTCAGGTTATTTCGATTTTGTTTATGAATGTGCACTCAAGCTCATTCGTGACGGCAAGGCTTATGTTGATGATCTTACTGCAGATGAAATCCGTGAATACAGAGGAACACTTACAGAGCCCGGTAAGGAAAGTCCGTACAGAAACCGTTCTGTAGAGGAGAATATGGACCTCTTCAAGCGTATGACTGACGGTGAGTTCGGCAACGGTGAAAAAGTTCTTCGTGCAAAAATTGATATGGCTTCACCGAACCTTAATATGCGTGACCCCGTTATTTACCGTATTTCTCACGTTTCGCATCACCAGACAGGTGACAAGTGGTGTGTTTATCCGATGTATGATTTCGCTCATCCTCTTTCAGACGCAAAGGAAAGAGTAACGTATTCTCTTTGCTCACTTGAGTTTGAAAACCACCGTCCGCTTTACAATTGGTTCATTGAGCAGATCGGTTTTGATGAGCCGCCCAGACAGATTGAGTTTGCACGTCTCAACATCAACTACTGCGTAACAAGTAAGCGTAAGCTTCTTGAAATGGTTAATAAAGGTATCGTTGCAGGCTGGGACGACCCGCGAATGATTACACTCTGCGGTATGCGCCGTCGCGGTTATCCTGCAGCGGCAGTCCGTGACTTTATAAACAGAATCGGTGTTTCGAAAGCTGACAGTACTGTTGACTACGGTCTTATCGAGGCTTGTGTAAGAGATAATCTTAACCTCAACGCACCGCGTGCTATGGCTGTGCTCAAACCCCTCAAGGTTGTTATCGACAACTATCCCGAGGGAAAGACTGAAGAGTTTGAAGTTGAGCTTCATCCTGAGCATCCCGAATTCGGTACAAGAACGGTTACCTTCTCCCGTGAACTCTATGTTGAGCAGGATGACTTTATGGCAGAGCCTGTCAAGAAGTATTTCCGCCTCTTCCCGGGTAACGAGGTTCGTTTCAAGAGTGCATACTTTATTAAGTGTGAATCTTATGAGACAGATGAGAACGGAAACGTAACTTGTCTTCACTGTACTTATGACCCGGAAAGCCGTGGAGGCAACTCACCTGACGGCAGAAAAGTCAAGGGTACAATTCATTGGGTAAATGCAAACGATTGTATCAAGTGTGAAGCTCGTCTTTACGACAGACTTTTCAGTGCAGAAGAGCCGGGTAAAGAACATGATTACGAGGAAGACCTGAATCCCAACTCACTTACGGTTATCGATAACTGTTTGCTTGAAAGCGGATTCGGCAATGTTAAAACAGGGGACGTGTTCCAGTTTATGCGTAACGGATATTTCTGCGTAGATAAGGACAGCACGGACGATAAACTTGTGTTCAACCGTACAGTTGCCCTCAACTCATCATGGGGCAAGTAAGCGACTGCTGATTAAAGGAGTTTTGATATGAAAATTCTGAACAGAATTGTTACTTTTCTTCTTGCTGTTGCAGTTTTTCCGACAATTGTAACAAGAGTTCTTTTGAGAGTAGTTCTTTCAATCGGAGAAGATTCAACAGCGTATGCACTTCTTTCAAAGTTTATGGAAGAAACCGTTAACAGTGCGATGGAAATTACTGTATCCCTTGAGGAAATTGTCGGTTATATCCGGGACGGAACATTCTCTTTTTCGGGAATGAACTTCAGCCTTGATAAACTACCTGTTGAAATGCTTTCTACAAAAAACTGGCTTATCGCATCAGGCGTTTTCCTCGCACTTGCACTTCTTATTGCAATTATAATTATGGGTTGTGCACTTTTTGCTCAGGCACACAAAACCGTTATGGGATTTGGTATAGGAGGAGCAACGTGTTGCTTTGCCGCAATCGGTTGTTTCTCGAAGTTTGCAAAACCGTTTGTAACCGGTGAGGTTGATATCGGTCAGTTCCTTGGTCAGAGCCTTTTGGGTGATGACGGAATAGTTTCTTCAATCGGTTCTATATTTATGTCGGAAGCAATCAGCGTGGATATTCTTCAGCTTGGTAACGCAGTTATCACAATGGCAATTCTTTTTATTGCCGTTACACTCTGGACTTTTGCATATTTTATTACACTTCCCAAAGAGGCTGTACCCAAGAAAACAAAGAAATAAGAATAAAAGAATTAAGTGGTTTGCACAGGACGTGCAAACCACTTTTTTATAGAATGATATCAATAATTTTCTTTTCTTACTTCAAAGTAACTCTGAGGATGCTTACATACCGGGCAAACCTCGGGAGCCTTCTTACCCATAACGAGGTGACCGCAGTTACGGCATTCCCACATTGTTTCTTCGCTCTTCTCAAAAACAGCCTTCATTTCAACGTTGTTGAGAAGTGCACGGTAACGCTCTTCGTGAGATTTTTCGATAGCGGCAACAGCTCTGAACTGAGCAGCAAGTTCTGTAAAGCCCTCTTCTTCAGCGTCCTTTGCAAAACGGTCGTACATATCTGTCCACTCGTAGTTTTCGCCGGCTGCAGCTGCTGCAAGATTTTCTGCAGTGTTGCCGAGTTCACCGAGAGCCTTGAACCAGAGCTTAGCGTGTTCCTTTTCGTTGTTGGCAGTCTGCTCAAAGATTGCTGCAATCTGCTGATAGCCTTCTTTCTTTGCAACACTTGCAAAGTATGTGTACTTATTTCTTGCCTGTGATTCACCGGCAAACGCCTCTAGAAGATTTTTTTCAGTTTTTGTTCCTTTGTACATATCAATTGCTCCTTTGTCTTATATTAAAGCGGTATTTTTAAAGAAATTTCTCCGCTTTTAAGTGTACTTTTTTCTCCGTTTTCGTCTACAACAAGTCCGCCTGTTTCATCAATGTCAACTGCTTTAGCAGTGTGGGGGATGTTGTTTTGAAAATAGATAATCTCTTTGCCGAGGACATTTGATTTCTGCCTGTATTCGCCAAGATATTTCCGGGGCTTACAGTTTAAAAGCTCACGAATATTATTGACAATTTCTGCAGCAAAAATACTGCGGTCAATTTTTTTGCCGAGAGCGCCTGCGATGTCTCGGATTTCTTCGGGGAAATCAGTAGTTGAAATGTTAATACCGACTCCGATGACGAGCTTGGACACACGGTTGTTTTCGTTGACAGCCTGTACAAGAATTCCGCAGACTTTTTTATCTTCGATATAAACGTCATTGACCCATTTGATATGAGTTTTTATATCGGTAAATTTTTCTATTGCTCTGACGCACGCTACTGCAACAGCACACGTAATCCCCGTAAAATCAAAGTCGGGTGAGTCCGTATTTACGGTGAGTGAAAAATAAAGACCGCTGTCCTTAGGTGAAAAGAAAGTCTTGCCTTGTCTGCCTCTGCCGTTTGTCTGCGAATTGGCAACAACAAGATACTGCTTTTTGTCACGTTGACACAATTCTTTAGCGAGGTCATTGGTTGAACCTACAGTATCGAAAACCATAACTTCGGTCTGTTTGTCGGAGAGAAATTCAATTATTTTATCACGATCAAGCATTTTTCCACCTCGGAAACATAATATCACAAACTTATTTTTTATACAAGCACGTTAATGTGTTTTTTTGAATAGAATGTATTATATTATTTTCGGAGGTCAGGATGATGACAAGCAACTGCTTTTATTATGGAGTTTATTCGCCACAGGGATATTATTCTCTGGCGACAAAACCGACTTTCAAGGCAAACAAGAATTTTGCCGTAAAAAGTTATCATCCGTCAGCAAAACATAAGTTTTTTGAAACGGTAAAAGCAGAATTCGAGAACAGGGGATACGGTTATATTTCTTTCAATGCAGACGGCAGGACTGACGGATTTTACAGCAAGGATGCGGGGCTAAGGATAATTGACGGAACAGATTGTAATTTTGATGAGGCAGATTTTCAGATAATAACTCTTGATAACATTTGTACAAGCGAAATGCAGAATATGATAAGGATACGCAATGAGGCGCAGGCGAGAGCAGTACGTTTTTTATCTGCCTGCAGGTGTATAAGTGACGATATGGTTCGGCTTGAGTCTTCGAACACGGATATTGTCAAAGCAAACCGTTTTTCGACCCGTCTGTGGTCGCAGACAGGCGGTACACTTAAAGGAACTGTAGGAACAGAATACAAGCGTTTTGTAACCTGCATTACTTCGGACGGTGTTGAAATAAACACAGAGGCATTCTGTAAATACTGTGACAAGGTTACTGTAATTGTTGACCGCACCGGTACATGTGCAAGGTATATAACTGACAGGGTGCGTAGGTATGCTCTGAGCGCAGGGTATGATGTTATTTCGTGCCTGTGTCCGATTCATACGGACCGGAGTGCCGAGCATATTATCATTCCGGAATTACGCTACGGAATTTTTGTTGATAAGCATCACCATAAGGCAGAGTTACATAATGTAAAAAAGACATTTGCGGCTCGGTTTATAACGGACAGCACGGAAAATAAAAAAAGACTTGATTTCAGCTTCAAGGCCTACAAGAGCCTTATGCAGGAGGTTTTTTCTTCGCTTGAGACAGTTGAATATTGCGACAGTGAGCTTGATAAAATGATGTATACCGATAATGAAAAAGCTGAAAAATATATACAATTTATGTTTGATTCTTGAAAAACGGAAATTAAATGATATAATAAAACAAAAGGAGGTTTTTGTATGAACGTTATATATAAAAGAGTTTTAGCGACTTTGATTGCATTGGTAGTCTGTGTTTCAACGGTTCCGTGCGTTTTTGCTGCTTCAATCAGAGGTGATGCAAATTTTGACGGTAAGACAAATGCCTCGGATGCTCTGCTTATTCTTAAGTACAGTGTCGGCAAAAAAGTTGATAATTACGACAAGTACCTCTTTGATGTCAATGGTGATTATGTAACAAATTCTACGGATGCTCTGCGTGTTTTGCAGATGACTGTCGGTAAGGATAACCCTCTCGGATACGCTCGCAAGGAAATACTCAAGTTTTATTCGGATGCACTTTATACTTCTTACATTGAAACGACATCGGTTGAATATTCAAGTTATTTAAGTTATAAAATCGGCAGATGGGTAAATGCAAATAATTACGACTCATACCCTGTAAGCAATAATGAAAACATTACATATAAGTTCAAAAACGGCAAGGATGAAAAAGGCAAAACTCCGTATGACTATTTTGTTTCCCCGTGGATTTACGACGATGCCTGTTCAGATGTTATGATAACAAGAAATACTACAGGATATGAAGTTGTGATACAATTAAAGGACGAATTGATAACGCCTTATGAGAATTCCGAGTTAAAAAGTATAACGCCATACACGGGATTTGAATTTGAATTCGGCAAGAAGGGCGTTGACGAAGTCTGGGGTCAGGGCGAAATGCTTAATCTCAACTACGGTATGATTACGGCTCAGATAAACTTTGCAGGTTATGTTGAAGAGGTTGATTTCCGTGTGCCTTTTAACGGAAATATGCTTCTTGCATCAAGCCAGACAACGGAGAAAATTGCGGTCGATATCGCAGACGGCGAATATGAAATGTCTCTTGATTTCAGTTTCTGATAAAAAACGGATTGCTTCGGCTGAAGCAATCCGTTGATTGTTATTCAGATCAATTAAAAAGACTCAAACATATCTGCAAGTTTTTGCACACTGTTTTTAAGGTCACATATTCCGTCAAAAACATTTTCTTCTGTGCGTCCGTTAAGGTAGTTGTCTGCCTCAAGTGTGAAATAGCCCTGATAGTTTATATCCTTGAGAGCTTTTACAATCGGAGCAAAGTCAATGTTCATCGAAAACGGAATCTGGTGGTTGTCGTGCCATTTGTCGTTATCGTGAATATGAAGAGCCTGCAGACGGTGACCGAGAGCGTGAATCATATTGACTGCACCTGAGCCTGAACCGCGCATTTCTGCGTGACCGATATCAAGACAGGCAACAAGAAAATCATCATTAACAACATCAATGTGTTTTACAAAGTCTTCCGATGTTGCACAGGCAGCAAAAGAACTCTCATTTTTTTCACTGTTCCAGTTCCACATATTTTCTGTTGCGATTTTTACACCATAATCCTTTGCAAAGGGGAGAAGCTCGTTGTAAAGTTCAGCGTTTTCTTCAGCAGTTTTGTCGTTATCGGGATGAATTATGCAGATTTCGCCGCCTGCTTCTGCCGTACATTCAATTGCTCGTTTGTAGTACGATCTGATAGCTGCACATTTTGTCGGGAAAGGTGCGTGAGACTGTTTGCAGATAATGCCGTTATCAAGTCCGATTTGCTTTAGTCTGCGTGCGAATGCGAGATAATCGGTGCCTGCAAGAGGATGATTGTTTGGTCTGAGAACACCTTTTTCCCAATCGTAGTCGCACATCGTGAACATAGAAAAATCCCACGCATCAAAACCTGCTTTAGCAATCAGTTCAACGGCTTTTTCGTCACCGACAATACTTGCGGCTGAACTTGTCTGGGTAGAAATTTTCATAGTGTTCACTCCTTACCACCTGTTCTCAACATATTCACAGAAAGCGAAAAGATCTTTGATTTCGATTTTTGTGCCGTCGTCAAGTGTAACGTCGCCGTTCCAGATACCGTAAATCTGATGACAGTTCATTCTTCCGACAAGCATATTCACGTCACTGTGATTGTCGAGGGTCGGTTTCATTGTCATATTAAATCTGCCGTCTTCGGAAATGAACTTCCACTCTTCCATAAATCTGCCTTTCGGGAATTTCTCCACGTCAACAGCACCGAATTTATGAGCCTTACCGTCATAGAAGATGGCGGTTTCGGTTGCGTGGCTTTCGTTACCGATTGCCCAGGTAATTTCAAAACCGAGGCTGTGCTTTTTGCCGTCTGCATCGTAATGGTATGTCGAACCGCATCCCCAGTACCAGACCATTTTGTGGACAGTATTTACCCTTCCCCAGTCCATGGCGCAGAAGGCGCTGTCTTTTGTCATTTTGTAGACATAATCACCGTACTTGAAGGTAGCTTCGCAGGGCATACACATCTGTTTTGTAGTCATAAAGTATCTTGTATTATCCTCATCGAACGGAAGGACAGTGGTGATTGTTTCGGAATCGGGCAGAATGTCCATATTGACATGCACTTCGACCTCTTTGCCCTTATGTGTATTTTTAAACCAAAGATTACGCTCGGTTTCTTTTGTATCAAAATCGAATTCAGCTGTGCCGATTTTGTCCTTGTATCTGTTCGGAACATCGCCCTTTGCAGGCGGAACGTGCTTGTTTGGCCCGATAAAATACTGAATAGCGTCAACGATAACTTCACCCGTAGAAAGATCGGTAAGTTTTGCACTGGCATAACCACCGATAGTGATGTTTGCAAAGCTGACGAGAATCTGCATTTTACCGTCATCCATGGTGTAAAAATCCCATTCTTTACGGCTCATAATTCCCTTTTTTACATAGTTACGGTTGTACGTAAAGTAATTGTGTCTTGCCCAACCTTTTGCAAGGAGCTTACCGTCGGGGGAGAGAAGTGGTGTTTCCTGTGTGTATTCAATTTGCTCAGATGGTTTTTTCCAGTCTTTAAAAGGTACGTAGGTACGTGGTAATTCTTTACTCATATCAATTCCTCCGTAAGGGTAATTTTACAAGATAATTATAACAAATAAGTTTTTAAAATGGTATAGTTTTTTACAATAAAATTACAAATAAGCCCCTTGCGCATCATTGATACACAAGGGACTGATCAATTATAGTGAGTTTATCATCGAAAGATGCTCGGTATAAAGGGGTTTTACGTTATTAACAACGGTCATTCCGCCCTGGAGCGACATGTGATCACCGTGGTAAACAGGCATAATATTCCATATGCCTTTACGGACGTTTGCACTGTCGAATTCAACGCTCGGATCCGAAAGGGGAGCAAGGGCAGAGAATGTGTTGACAAGTCCGTCATTTTCAAGCCATTCTTTGCCGACAACATATCCTCCGGGTGTTGTTCCTGTCAGTTTACCAATCTCTTCACTGCTTGAAGTAAAAAGCATTTCCATATTTTCTTTAATAGGGTAATGATTTCCGTTTTCATCAGCCTGAGTCATTGAACAAGCAAATGAGAAATAATATGTGCTGTCGCTTATTGAAAGTGTTTTGTTGAGAGCGAGTGCGTTGTCGATGTGCATATCATAAGCAGCTGTATCAGGCTCTGCTTCTTCCGATTCTTCCACTCCGTAGGCAGTTGTACCGTTGTGAGGAGCAGCAAGACTTGTAACAGAATATATATAATCTGCCTTACCGCCTGTAAACAGACCACTGATCTCGTCGGGCGATGTTGCTGCAATTTCCGTCGGGTCACCCTGAGCCATAAGATGTGCAAAAGTTCTTACCGTTGCACCTCCGAAAGAATGACCGAGGAGGTTGATTTTGTTTTCGGCATCCCACTCATCAACAAGTGCTTTGCCTGTAAAATCTTTACCGTATCTGTCGTGTCCGTATTTTTCAGAATGAGCCTGACCGTAGTCTGTGACGGTGCCTGTCAGCTGAGCGTAAAGTTCACACGCTCTGTCCCACGCACTGTCTGTACCTGCAACGGATGCTGCATAGCATTCAAAGCCGTTGTTGTTGAGATATTTCATCAATTCTCCTCCGAACATTCCCCAATACGGCATAATCGGATAATAAAAATCATATTGTCCCCAGCCCATGAGACCGTGAACGAAGATATATTTATAGTTTGTGTTCCAA
>JAZNCK010000083.1:0-8032 GCA_045587505.1 Acutalibacteraceae bacterium | reverse complement strand
CTCGTCGATAAGCTGCTCAAAATACTTCTTACCAACTTCCATAACAACGTCGGAATACATCTGGATAAATCTTCTGTAGCAGTCATATGCCCAACGAGCATTGCCTGACTTAGCTGCCATAACTTCAACAACTTCTTCGTTAAGACCGAGGTTGAGGATTGTATCCATCATACCGGGCATTGAAGCACGAGCACCTGAACGAACTGAAACGAGGAGGGGATTCTCCTTATCACCGAACTTCTTACCGGTGATCTCTTCCATCTTGTCGATGTACTCCATGATTTCAGCCTGGATGTCATCATTGATTTTTCTGCCGTCCTCATAGTACTGTGTACAAGCCTCTGTTGTAACAGTAAAGCCCTGGGGAACGGGAAGGCCGAGACTTGTCATCTCAGCAAGGTTAGCACCCTTACCGCCGAGGAGCTCACGCATTGATGCGTTACCCTCTTTGAAAAGGTATACATACTTGTGTGCCATTTTTATACCTCCAAAATAATAATATACTTGTTATGTGTCAGCAGACATATTTTCCCACTAACATTCGTAAATTAGTATATCACATATTTATGCAAAATGTCTATACTTTTTTATAGAAATTTGTTTGATGTGAAATAGGATTTTTTTGTATTAACTGACGAAAAATAGTAAAAACGGGTTGCAAATACAACCCGTTTGCCAATTTATCAACATTAGTAATCTGTGCTCATATCTCACCGATGCATTGATACACTACCGAATCCTCAAATTCAACAAGAATCATATATCTTTGCGTACTATCAACAATACCGTAAGATGAAATGTAGCCATAGTCAAACTCTTCATCAAGATAATCGTTAACTATCTTTTCCTTCAATGTTTCGTCTTCTACTAAAACTGCAGCAGAGTAATTAAGCCTGTGAAGGCGATCAGGTGAAAAAGCATCCATATAATTCTCATGCTCCATAGGCATAAACAAAATGTTTTTCACTGTGTCAGCTCCAACTTTTGGGAACTGATACCCTTTTTTCACCAGCCACTGTTGGTTTGAATAATCAACTGAAACCGCAAAAATAAACTCCGGATTACTGACATCTCTTCCGAAATAATAACAGTACGAATCTTTGTCTTTTTCTTCGGCACAAGCATTGTTGTTGATATAATACTTGTTATACAAGCAATAAGTGCCGTCATCAGGATTATACCAGTTTTCGTTAAATTCCGCGAAACTTTTCCCCGAAAAAGAAAGTTCATTTACAGCGATATAGTCACTTAACAATTCAGGAGAAAGATTTACCTCTTCGTTGGGATATAATTTGTACTCGGCAGGTACATTTTGAGTGTATGATTCCTGACGCGGCGGGTCCCCTGATATACCAACCATCAGAAAGATAATGAAAGCAAAACCGGCGACAAAGGCTACGCCTATCAGTGAGTATAGTATTACAAATACTTTCTTCATAATACTTTTCACCCCTATCCGAAAAACGAATCAACTTTTTTCAGTCTGTATATCTGAGCAAAAGTATATCACTTGATCTATTTTGTGTCAACGAATTAACAAAATCAATTTTATAGAAATGTTTTACTGACAATATACAAGTCAAAATTTTGTGAATTTTGTCGCAAAAAAATCCTGATTTTTCTATTGTAATTGAACCGTTTTTCTGCGATAATAAAAATGTATATTATAGTATCCTGGAACGGAGGTATGTTTATGAGTAAAAAGAGTGCATTGATTCTTGCAGCAGGTGAAGGCAGACGTATGAAAACATCGAAGCCAAAAGTCCTGGCAGAGGTTCTTTTCAAGCCAATGATTGATTGGGTGACCGATGCCGTGCAGGCAGGCGGTGTTGATGAAATCTGCGTTGTTACGGGTCATTGTCACGAAGAACTCGAAAATCACCTCGGTGGGAAGTTCAAAACCGTTATCCAGACCGAACTCCTCGGTACGGGTCACGCCGTTATGCAGGCAAAAGAATTTATAAAAGCAAACTCGCCCGGCAACATCCTTATCCTCAACGGTGATGCTCCGCTTATTGATGCCAAAACAATAAGCACGGCTTTTGAATATCACGAATCTCACAAAAATGCAGTTACGATTATCTCTGCAAAAATTGACAATCCTTTCGGCTACGGAAGAATTATCAGAAATAAGGACAAGTGTCTTAAGAAGATCGTTGAGGAAAATGACGCAACCAATGCCGAAAAAATGATCAACGAGGTCAATTCAGGTGCTTATTGGTTCAATTGCTCCGTACTCCTTGAAGCTCTTGAAGGCATTATTGAAATGCACGACAAAAAAGGTCAGGCAGAGTATTATCTGACCGATGCCGTTGAGGTTATTCTGGAAAAGAATCTGAATGCAGTGGCTTATGAAGCAGGCAACCCTGATGCTGTACTTGGTGCTAACGACAGAGTTCAGCTTCAGTTGCTTAATGAAATTGCACGTAAAAAGGTAATGCGTGAACATCTTCTTAACGGTGTTTCGATCCCCTGTGCAGATGGCGTTATTATAAGCCCAAGTGTTAAAATCGGTAATGAAACCGAAATTCTTCCCGGCACTATCCTCAAGGGTAACACTGTTATCGGTGAAAACTGCGTTATCGGCCCCAACAGCCTTGTTGAGGACAGTGTTATCGAAGATAATGTAACACTCAATAATGTTCAGTGTTATTCTTCAACGGTTAAAAAGAACGCAACAATCGGTCCGTTTGCACGCATCAGACCCGATTGCGTTATCGGTGAGGGTGTTAAGGCAGGTAACTTTGTTGAGTTCAAGAATGCTACCATCGGAGACCGCACAAGCGTTTCTCACCTTACGTATATCGGCGACGCTGACTTCGGCTCAGAGGTAAATGTCGGTTGCGGATGCGCAACGGTTAATTACAACGGTAAAGAAAAGAACAGGACGAAGGTTGACGACCACGCATTCATCGGATGTAGTACTTATCTTGTTGCACCCGTAAGCGTAGGTAAAAATGCTTACACAGCTGCAGGCTCGGTAATAACTGAAGATGTGCCTGAAAATTCGCTCGCAATAGCAAGAGCAAGACAGTCAATCAAGAAAGATTGGATAGTAAAGAAAAAGCCGTATAAGTGGCAGAAATAAGAGGTAAAAAAGATGAACAAAAACATTGTAATCAAGGCAATTTCCCTGATCCTTGCAGGCGGGGTTATGTTGACAGCTTACGGTTGTAAGGACAGTAAATCAAACAACGAAATCAATCAACCGACAATTGAAAATAATACTGTGGTTATTGAATATCCCAGCGTTGACAGTAACGGTAAAGAAGTTGATGCAACAAAAGTTGTAGAAGTTGATGACAAGGTTGTAGGGCAGATTCACACAGGCGCTCCCCTCTCAGACTCATTGAAAAATGAGGAAGCAAAAGATAAATTCGTTTCCGGAAACGAAAGCTACGGCATTGACGAGGATAAAGCTGAAGAGATCGTTGAAAATGCTGCAAACTGGACTAAGTTTGCATACAGCGTATACGTCGCTAATTCAAACGCTAAACGAGTTGCATTCAAAGATCTTCGTGTAACAAACACTGCCGATATCATAATCAACAAAGATCTTGGTTGCGAATACGGATTCAATCCCGGCAGCGGTATGACGATTATCATTGAAGGTCTTGTTAATTCTGCAAAATACGAAACTGAAGAATCGATCATCGCTGCACTCAACGAAATGGATGTTGACATAATTTACACATTCGTTGATTCCGACCTTGACAGTGTTGACGATTGGTCTTCCGTTACAACTGCATATATGCCGGTTACATTCTAAACTGATTTCGGGGCGATAATTCGCCCCGAAAATTTTGATAAAAAGGATATATTAAAAATGTTTCTCAAAAAAAAAGCTACAGTCACTCCATCGGGCTCACCCGAATTTATGGTTGTCGGCCTCGGAAATCCCGGCAGAGATTACGAGTTTACCCGACACAATGCAGGTTTTCTTACCGTTGATCATATTGCCGCGGAAGAGAATGTTGATGTAAAAAAATTGAAGTATAAGGCTCTTATCGGTGATACGGTGATTTCAGGGCACAGATGTCTGCTTGTCAAACCACAGACCTTTATGAACAACAGCGGTGAAGCTGTGCGCGAAATTTCACAGTTTTACAAAATACCGCCTGAAAAAATCATCGTCATTTTCGATGACATTTCCCTCCCCTGCGGAAAATTAAGAATCCGCCGCAAAGGTACTGACGGCGGGCACAACGGTATCAAGAGTATCATCTACCACCTTAATTCAGACAATTTTCCACGAATTAAGATTGGTGTGGGAGCAAAGCCTCATCCCGACTATAACCTTGCGGATTGGGTGCTTTCCACATTTAAAAAAGATGAGCTGGATGAACTGAAAAAAGCAATCTCAAAAGCAACTGATGTTTTGCCGTATATGCTTGACGGTGAAATCGACAAAGCGATGAATAAGGCAAATTAAAAGGCACGAAGGAAAAATCCTTCGTGCCTTGGTTTTATCTTATTTATACTCTTTAATATCAGCCTTACCTGAAGCTATTGAGATAATGATAAGTGCATCGTTTGATGTAACTTCACCGTTTTTATCTACATCGGCTGCCTTTGCCTGAGACTTTGTAAGAGCTGTCTTACCAACAGAAGCCTCAAGAGCCTTGAGAGCATCTACTGAGTTAACCTTGCCGTCTGCTGAAATATCACCGAGTTCATAAACAAGTTTGTATTCCGGCCAGTAAACGTTCTTAGCGTTGTTACCTCTTGTTTCTGATTTTGCTGCTTTATTTGCAGGACGCTCAAAGTAATAGCACCAATCGTAACCTGCTTTATAAGCACCGTCTGCTGTATTTTCTACACTCTTAAGACGGTCAATAATCTTACCTGTATCTGTTTTATTTGTGTTAAGTTCATATTTAAGGAATCTGAGCTGACCTTCAAGACTCTTCCAGGAGTAGCCGTTCTTATTGCAATAAGCCTTGAGATTTTCAAATCTGCTGTTGTGCCACTGGCAGATACCGTAGCTTGAACCGCTGTCACCGTAAAGGTTGGGGTTGAAGTTTGATTCTTTCTCAATGTTAGCAAGCACACCGCAAGCAGCTGCAGAATTGAGTCCCATCTCATCTACAAGGAAATCAAAAATAATCTGGATGTTCTTGTCATAAGATGCTGCAAAAGCTGTCATACCAATACCTGAAACAGCCATTGCAAAAATAAGAATCGTAGCGAGTATTCCTTTTATATAACTTTTTAAGTGCATAAAAATAGTCCTTTATTCCAAATTTGCCGAACGCTCAGCAATAACTTTATAACACACAATTGTTACGAAATTATGACATTTTAAAAATTTCTGTAACTTTTTGTAACTATTTTTAGCTTTTTTTCGTTGAATAATCTGTTTAAGAACAAAAAACATCGCTATTGCATTACACAACAGCGATGTTTTGTCTAAATTATAATGAATACTCAGCAGCGATGTCTGCAATTTTAACAGGCATACCTGTTACAAGAGATTTCTTTGCTGCAAGACCGATAAGTACAGGCTGAAGACCGCAATCAAGACCAACACTGACTTCCTTATCGTTTACAATACAATCGATGAATTCTGTAATTTCTTCAACATAAGCACCCATGTATCTCTCAAGGAAGAAGTTAAGGGGAACCTCACCGCGTACTCCGTTCGCGTCTGAAATAACAGCTGTTGATTCTGAATCGTTACCGATAGCAACCTGACCGAGTGAGCCGAATGCCTCAACCCTCTGGTCGTAACCGTAGCTTGCACGACGACAGTTATCGATAACTGCAATAGCGCCGTTAGCGAGCTTCATAGAGATAACAGCTGTATCGATGTCACCTGCTTCTCCGATTGCAGGATCAACAAGTACTGCACCGTAAGCAAATACTTCCTCAACCTCTGAGCCTGACATAAAGCGAACCATATCAAAATCATGGATTGTCATATCAAGGAAGATACCGCCTGAAACCTTGATGTAGCTTACCGGAGGAGCACCCGGGTCTCTTGAGCAAACCTTAAGGATATTGAGGTCACCGATCTGGCCGCCTTCAACTGCCTTTCTTGCAGCCTTGAAGTTATGGTCAAAACGACGGTTGAAACCTACCTGATACTTAACGTTGCTGTTTTCAAGAGCAGCTTTAACTTCAAGAATCTTGTTTACATCGTGGTCAATGGGCTTTTCACAGAAGATGTGCTTACCTGCTGCGATTGCTTCAAGTGAAATTGTTGAATGAGTATCTGTTGAAGAGCAGATAAGAACAGCCTGAATATCGTTATCCTCAAGGATTTTGTGATAATCTGTGTAGAACTCTTCAATACCGAGGCCCTTTGCCCATGCGATTGTTTCATCGTTAAGGAAGGGGTCTGCAACAGCCTTTACTGTTGCATTCTTAACATATCTCATAATTGATTCACAGTGAACCTTACCGATTCGACCTGCACCGATAATACCTACATTGATCATATCTATACACTCCTTTTATATTGTTCCGTCCCATGTGGAAACTTCTGTTTTCTTCATTTCTTCTTCATCAAACCAACGTGTTGTTACACACTTGCTCTCTGTGAAGAATCTGTATGAATCCTTGCCGAGGCAGTGAAGGTCACCGAAGAATGAATCCTTATGACCTGCGAAGCGGAAGAATCCGATCGGCACGGGAATACCAACGTTAACGCCTACCATACCGCCGTCTGTATGACGTGCAAACTCTCTTGCATAGTAGCCGTTCTGTGTAAATATAACAGAACCGTTTGCATACGGATTAGCATTCATCAGCTTAAGACCTTCATCAAAAGTCTTGACTCTCTTGATGCAAAGCACGGGACCGAATACCTCTTCGTCACCGATTGTCATTTCGGGTGTAACCTTATCTAAGATTGTCGGGCCGACATAGAAGCCGTTTTCATAGCCCTCAACAACACAGTTTCTGCCGTCGAGAACAAGCTCTGCGCCCTCAGCAACACCCTTGTTGATGTCAGCGATAACCTCTTCGTAGTGCTTCTTGTATGTAATGGGGCCGAGCTTTGAAGTCTTGTCATAGCCGGGACCTACCTTGATAGCCTTTGCCTGCTTTACAAGCTCAGCTACGAATGCATCAGCGATGCTTTCCTGAACAACACAGCAGGAAAGAGCCATACATCTCTGACCTGCACAGCCGAATGCAGAGTTGATAACACCTGCGGCTGTTCTTTCGATAGGAGTATCCTCAAGAACAAGAGCGTGGTTCTTTGCCTGGCAGAGAGCCTGTACTCTCTTGCCTGCCTTTGCGGCACGCTCGTAGATAAGCTTACCTACGGGAGTTGAACCAACAAATGTGATACCCTTAACGTCGGGGCTGTCAAGAAGAACGTTGATTTCGTTTCTTGAGCAGGTAACGATGTTGATAACACCGTCGGGAACGCCTGCTTCCTTGTAGAGTCCTGCGATTCTGAGAGCTGTTCTCGGTGTGAGACTTGCAGCCTTGAGAACCATAGTGTTACCAGTTGCAAGGCAAACGGGAGCCATCCAACCGAAAGGAATCATTGCGGGGAAGTTAACGGGAACGATACCTGCGAAAACACCCATTGACTCGCGGTAAAGAACTGTATCATAGCCCTTGGAAGCGTCCATTGTGCTTTCGCCCATCATAAGTGACGGAACCTGAGTTGCAAGCTCTGTGCCTTCCTTAGCCTTGAGCACGTCACCCTCAGCTTCGCTCCATACCTTGCCGTTTTCTTCAGCAACAAGTCTTGTGAGCTCTTCCATATTTTCCATGAGAAGATCACGTACCTTGTACATAATCTGAGCTCTCTTGATTGCGGGAGTTGCACTCCATGCAGGATATGCTGCCTTTGCTGCTGCGATAGCCTCTTCAACCTCTTCTGCAGTACAGTTAGGTGCATAGCCTGTGATTTCACCTGTGCTCGGATTTACGAGCTCATAATATTTATCTGTTTTTGATTCAACGTACTGACCGTTGACAAAATACTTTATTTTTTCAGCCATTTCTGTTTCTCCTTTTATACACCTGCGTTAGCTTTGATATATTCTCTTGCCATTTTTGCATACTTGAACGG
>JAZNCK010000082.1:0-19035 GCA_045587505.1 Acutalibacteraceae bacterium | reverse complement strand
GAGGAAAAATGGGAAAAAGCAAAAAGAAAAAGCAACGCTTTGAAGATCTGAAAAACACCTTTTACGCATTCAGAATCCTGACAAAATGTGCACCGTTTATGATGATTTCGCACGTTCTGACGATGGTTGCCTACTGGTTTTTTACAGGCTTTGTTCAGGAAATTCTTTTCCTGAAGGTTCTGCTTGATATTGTTGAAGAAGGCGGAAGCTTCAGAAAGTTTGTTTTTGCCGTAGCGATGTTTGCTGTTGCAGGAGTTCTTGCAAAGGGCACTGACTGCTTCTTTGACTATGTGCTTTCAAAGCAGTCGAAAGTGTTTTATAAAAATCTTAACCGTAAAATTTTCAAAAAGGCCGTTGAGGTTGATATGGCTTGTTTCGAAAATCCTGAATTTTATGACAAATATCAGCGTGCGACAGAAATAGTCAGCGATAATCATTACAACGATCTGAGCTACTATTTCGCGATTCTTATTTCGGGCACCCTCACAGGAATTTGTCTTATTGCTTATGTTATTTCAATTGATGCGAGGATACTTTTTATACTTCTTTCGATGATTTTTGTTGTGATTTTTGAATCGCTCAAGGGCAAGGTGGAAGTAAAGAAAGACAAGGAAATGACCACACATAAGCGTTCAAAAGCTTATGTAAAAAGAACGGTTTTCCTTCGCGAATTTGCAAAGGATATGCGTACATCGGGTATCTTCAATGCAATGCATTCACGGTATAAAGAAGCAGTTGAAAAGAACCGTGAAATCATTAAAAAATACGGCAAAAAAATGGCACTTCTTGAAGTGCTGTCGGGTATATTCGGCACTTCACTTCCGGTTGCTCTTACTTATCTTTATGCAACATATCGCTTTGCGATAAAACGCAATCTCGCGCTATCGGATTTCTCTGTGATTATGACAGCTATGAGCAACCTCAAGGACGTTTTCAATGATCTTGGTGAAGCTATCGGCTCAATCCGAAAGGAAGCAAAATACTTTGGAAATCTGCGTGAATTCTTTGATTATCAGTCGACCGTAACAGGTGGCGATAAAGAAGCAGGCGAGCTTGAAACTCTTGAATTCAGAAATGTTTCTTTTACATATCCGTCAGCAAAAAATCCGTCACTTGTTAACGTTAATCTTAAGATAAACAAAGGAGAAACTGTGGCGGTTGTCGGCAAAAACGGTGCAGGTAAAACTACGTTTGTAAAACTTCTTTTACGCTTTTACGACCCCGACGAGGGCGTAATTCTTTACAACGGAGTGGATATAAGAGAATACAGCGTAAAATCCTTGCGTGACAGGCTTGCAACGGTTTTTCAGGATTACAAGGTTTTTGCTCTGAGTGTAGGTGAAAATGTTCTTTGTCGTGAGGTTGAAACCGGGGAGGACGCTGATACGGTTACATGGGCACTCAGAAACAGCGGTGCAAACGTTTGTGTTGATGCTCTGCCCAACAAAGAAAGAACAGTCCTTACAAGAGAATTTGACGAAAAAGGCACGGGACTTTCAGGCGGTGAACAGCAGAAGATTGCTGCTGCAAGAATGTTTGCAAGAGATTTTGATCTTGCAATTCTTGATGAGCCGTCAAGTGCGCTTGATCCGATTGCAGAGTATAGGATGTATGAAAGCCTTATAGCTGCTACCGAAGAAAAAACGGTTATCTACATATCTCACAGGCTTTCCAGTGCCGTTCTTTCTGACAAAATCTATGTGTTTGCAGACGGTACGGTTGCTGAAAACGGAACTCACGAAGAGCTTATGCAGAATATGGGCATCTATGCCGAGATGTTCACACTTCAGGCTTCAAACTACAAATCAGAAGAGGGGAGCGTGAATGAATGATGAAAAAGAATAAAGATACCGCAAAGCATAGTATGATCTCGAATATTTTTTATATGATGAAGATTATGTTTAAGATTTCACCGTCACTTGTCATCGGTGAAATAGCACAGCAGCTTCTGCGTTCACTTCCCGGCAGGCTGGTTTCGGTTATCGGTCTTAAATATATTATCGATGAAGTTACCAACGGCGGAGATACTAAAAACGTAATCATCGGTATCGCCGTAATTTTGTTTATACTTGTTTTCAGCGAAATCGGAAACTCGCTGTACTTTGAGCTTTTTGCTCACAGAGAGCGTGAAAAGCTTGACCTCGGCATACAGTCAATGCTTTACAAAAAAGCGGCACAGCTTGACCTTTCAAAGTATGATGATCCGGGATATTACAGCGATTTTATTCTTGCTGTCGAAATGTCATCGGATAATATCAAATACATTCTTGCAAATGTAAAGTACTATATTGAAGAAATTATTTCATTTATAACAATCAGTGCGGTGCTTCTGACAATTGATCCTGTATGCCTGTTAATAGTGCTCATATCGGTTATGATTTTTATACCCGTCGGCAGATATACGGGCAATCTTATGCTCAGACGTCGTGAGGCAATTACAGAAAAACACCGCAAAGGTGACTATTTTTCCAGACTTTTTTATCTGCGTGATTATGCAGGAGAAATCCGTACAGGCGGTCTTTTCCCGTTGCTTGACAAAAGGTTTGAAGAAAGTGCGGATGACATAGTCACAACACAGGATAAATTTGTCAGGAAAATCGATAAAATTTTCTTTGTACAGGAGTCCGTAATCCAGGTTATCGGTTTTATGCTTGCACTGACGCTTTACATCGGATACAAAACAATTGTTGCCGGTGAGATGACTGCAGGTGATTTTGTGGCTACCTTCAACGGTGCCGTACAGATAGGAAGCGGCGTACTTTACCTGACGGTTTACGGCGTGCGACAGTTCACAGAACGCTCGGGTATGATTGATAAATATCGCGTATTTATGGCAGAATCGTCAAGGGTGAATGACGGTAAATATATTGCTGAGTGTGACAAACCCGAAGTAATCAAAGTGAAACATCTTTCGTTTTCATATACGGGCAGTGACGAGGATGCTTTGCGTGATGTTTCTTTTGAAATAAAACCTTGCGAGAAAATCGCGCTCGTCGGTTATAACGGTGCAGGCAAGACGACGCTTACAAACCTGCTTTTACGTCTGTACGATGTTACGGACGGATCAATTGAAATCGGTGGTACGGATATCCGTGATGTGACCGTAGAATCACACCGGGCAAGATTTTCCGCAGTTTTCCAGGATTTTCAGATATTTGGTGCAACTGTTGGTGAAAATGTGGCACTTGATAAGGATTTTGATGAAGACAGAGTCCTTGATGCCCTCAGAAAAGCAGGCTTTACAAAAGAATTACCGAATGGCGCAAACACGGTTCTTCTGCGTGAATTTGATGACGACGGACTGATGCTTTCAGGCGGTGAGCAGCAGAAGATTGCAATCGCAAGAGCGTTTTATAAAAACTGTCCGTACATTATTCTGGATGAACCGAGTGCAAATCTGGACCCCGTTTCGGAATATGAGCTTAACATGGCTATCAGCCGCGAATGTGACGACCGAACAGTTGTCTTTATTTCGCACCGACTTTCCACCACACGTCATGCTGACAGAATTCTGATGCTTGAAAACGGAAGAATAATCGAGTCCGGCAGCCACGATGAACTTATGGAAAAAGACGGTAAATATGCATATATGTTCCGTTTACAGGCGGAAAAATATGCAGAAAACAGCTAATTTGTTTCTTAAAAGCGACAATGTGCAACACATTGTCGCTTTTTTGACTTGACATTTGAGAAAAACTGTCTTAAACTGTACAAGTATTAAAATGCGTTATTATATTTGATTTTTAGTTGACTATGCTGAACGGAGAAATATGACTATGAATAATTCAATCCTGACAATAAAATCGATGGTGGATTACGCTGCAGAAAAATACGGTGATAAAGATTTTTGCCGTTTCTTCCGCGGTGATGAGATGCTGTCAAAAAGTTTTAACGAGTTCAGGGACGATTGTTATGCTGTCAGCAGATATATCAAAACAATTGAAAAAGAGAAAATGCACATTGCTTTTATCGGAAACACAAATTACGAATATATCGCATGTCTTACGGGTATGATTTGCAGCGGCAATGTTGTTGTTCCGTTTGCTCCCGACATCAGTGTAGATGAGGCTTGTATGCTTTTCGACGATGCTGATATTGAGATGCTTTTCTGCGAAGAGGAATTCAGCGAAAAAGCAGAACAGATCAAAGCTCGTTACAAGGGCCTCAGACAGATTGTTTCTCTCGGCGACTGGCATTGGTTTGAGGACGTATTTAAAAAGTATTCTTCCGATTCCGAATATGCTTCACTTTCGGATATTGAGATTGATCCTCATTCCTGTGCACTTATTATATACACATCAGGTACAACGGGTGAGCGTAAGGGTGTAATGCTTTCAAACTCAAACCTTGCATCCAATTCCTGTTATGACACGTACAAATCAAGAGATGACGAAGTTAATCTTTCGCTTCTTCCGATGCATCACGTTTTCTGTTATGCTTGCGATGTTCTTAAGAATCTTTATGACGGCAGTACGGTATGTCTGAACGGTTCACTGCTGAATCTTTACAAGAATTTTATTGCTTTCGAACCGTCTGTCGCAAGAGTTGTACCACTTATCTGTAAATCAATTTTAACAAAAATCAAAATTACGGAAAGACGTAACCCCGACCTTTCGCCAAGAGAGGCTGCAGACAGAATCGTAGGCAAAAAACTTACAAGACTTATCGCAGGCAGTGCATTTCTCAGCGGTGCAATTATTGATGAGTTCAAAAAATACGGAATCACGGCACGTCAGGGTTACGGTATGAGTGAATGCAGTCCCAGAATCACCACTTCTGATTTCTCGTCAGAGTGTAAGTATTCAAACGGAGTGCTTCACGGAGTTGACGATGTCAGAGTTGTTGACGGTGAAATTCAGGTCAAGGGTCCGTCAGTTATGCTTGGTTACTATAAAAAGCCCGAACATACTGCAGAAGCCTTTACCGAGGACGGATATCTTCACACAGGTGATCTCGGTTATATCAAGAACAACCACATCTACCTCGTAGGCAGAAAGAAAAATCTGATAATTCTTTCAAACGGAGAAAACATTTCTCCGGAAGAAATTGAAAATAAATTCGTTGATGACGGACTTGTAAAGGAAGTTGTCGTTCACGGTGAAAAGGACAGCATTATTGCGGAAATTTACCCCGATGAACAGCTTTCGGCAGGCCTGAAGGTCGAGGAAGAAATAGCAAAGATTGTTGACAGAGTTAATTCAACACTCAATACAGACAGGCAGATTCATTTATTCAGAATAAGAGAAAATCCTTTTGAAAGAACTTCAACCGGCAAGATTAAAAGAGTGCAATTTCATTTTGCGGAGGATGATAAGAAATGATAGAAAAAGTTTTACCTGATGGTAAAAAAGTAAACGCTTATCCCATTTCCAGCTCACAGCAGATGATGTATCTTATGTCGCTTAAATACGGCTCAGGTTATCCTGTTAATAATATCGGTTGCGGTTATTACTGGAAAGGTGAGCTTGATGTAGAAATAATGAAGGAAGCAATTTACGAAGCAATTGAACGTTGCGATACAATGCGACTTCGCTTTGTGATGGGTAAAAAGCTTCAGCTTTTGCAGTATGTTACCGAGAAGAGTGAGCTCAAGGTCGAAGAGTGGGATTACACTGATATGACTGTCGATCAGGCTGAGAAGAAACTCACGGAATTTTCACGTACAAATATACCGATGTTCAACTGCGAACTTCACAGAATTGCAATTATACATTTCGCAGAAGGCTATAAGGGGCTGTTTATGCGTATCCAGCACCTTGCCATGGATGCTTATTCTCTCAAGATTTTTATTAACGATATTATGGAGATTTACCTTCATAAGACTCAGGGTACGGCGTATCCTAAGCCGATGCGACCGTATATTCCCGCACTTGAAGCTGAACTTAATTACATCGGTTCAGAGCAACACGAAATCGACAAAAAATACTGGTATGATTCACTTGCAAAGTCCACTGAGCCTATTTTCACGGATTATATGATAGAAAACAGACTCAAGATTCAGCAGATCAAGCACCCCGAACATCGCTTTGCCGATATCCATTCGGGTTTGCCTGATGCAAATATAATGACTTTCAGTATGAGTGCTGAGGACAGCAAAAAAATTATGAATCTTTGCCAACAGCGCAGTCTTTCAATTTTTTCTGTTATTTCAATGGGCGTCCGCACTGCACTTTCATGCTTTAACGATAATCAGGAAGATGTTTCTTTCAAGATGATTATCAACCGTCGCGGTACTCTTGCAGAGAAGAAGTCAGGCGGACTTCGCATCAACTTCCTTCCGATGAGAAGTATCATCAAACCTGAGGAAACTTTCTGCGACGCAGTTGCCAAGATTTCCGATGTTCAGAATGAGATGTATCAGCATTCAAGCCTTGCATTCCTTGAAACGCTCAAGGAAAGGCATAAGTCAATGCCTGAGGATGCAAAGTTTGACTCAACTTATGACAGCTTTGGTCTTTCCTATCAGCCTCTTATGCGAATTAAGAGCTTCAGCGAGGAAATGGAAAATTCGGTCAGAAGCATCTGGTACAATAACGGTGCGACGATGATTCCTTTGTATGTAACGGTCAAGCACCGTTCTGTTGATGAAGGATTTGATTTCGTTTTTGAATACAGACAGGAACCCGAGGCAGAGTACGATCTCAGAATTCTTTACAGCAAACTTGCCGAATCGCTTGTTATCGGAGCCGAAAACCCCGATATAACCGTTGGCGAGATACTAAATAAAATTGCATTGACAGATGCGGAAAGGAACGGTAAACCGGAATGCAAACACTCGAAAGACTTGTTCAAATCCTTGAAAACTACGTTGAAGCTGACGAAATCAAGGCTGAAGACAATTTTAAGCTTGATCTCGGCATGAGTTCATTTGACACAATGTGTATGGTAAATGATATCAAAAAAGAATTTGGCATTGAACTTAAGGCAGTTGATTTTATAAACAATAAAACTGTTGGAGAAATGGCAGATTATATTGCAACGCTTTGTGAATAATTACACTTACACAATTAAAAAACACCCGAAAAAGATCACAATTCTTTTTCGGGTGTTTTAGGTTTTATTTATTCCTGAACACCGTAGTGCTCAACGAGTGTTTTGTATTCATCTTCTGTTATATGCACCACCGAGCCGTGGCGTGGTTTAAGGTGATCAATGCCCATTGTTGAACGCTGTACCTGACGGAAAGACTCAAAATCTCTTGTCATCTGTGTGAAGAATGTGCCGTTGCCGTACTCGTCCATAATCATAATCCACGCGTCCGTACCTGAGATACGGTACATCGAGCTACCCTCAACACCGAACCAGTTAAGTGAACAGATGGTGTAGTCCGTATTATACGGTCCCGTCAGATTTTTTGACCTTACGTACGCGATTTTCTGCGTCAGGTCTTCTTTGAAGTAAAGATAATAGTAGCCGTCTTTTTCGTTATAGATTATGTCACCGTCTATGCACTGTATGTTCATAACCTCGTCACGCTCAGGCACATATTCATTCCATCTGCCGAAAAGGACTTCGGGCTTTGTTTCGAATGTTTTGAAATCCTTTGTGTATGCGTAGTAATGACCCGCACAGTCATTTTCCTGAGTGGAGTTTGCCCAGTAGACCATATACATACCCTTATCAGCATCCCATATTGCCTGAGGTGCCCAGGCTCTGTTTGTCGTTTCGAATCCCTCGAACTGACGGATGTCAATTACAGTCTCATCAATCCAGTTGACAAGGTCGTAAGATTTCCACGTGATAAGACTGTGGTTGGATAGCCAGCCGAGTCCTGCATCCATATCCGTTGCGATGATGAAATAGCACTCCTTGCCGTTTTCGTCAACCCCTTTTAAGATGTACGGGTCACGCACACATTTTGTGCCGAGCGTCTGAGTGATGACAGCCTCGTTGTTGTTGAGTGCCTTGAAGTTGTATCCGTCAGTGCTTACGGCAAAATGAAGCGTCTGCTCGCTGATTTCATTGCCTACAAAGTAGCAGAAGAGATATGCACCGTCTGTGCTGTAAGCCGGGTAGGCGTAATTGTTGAATGCGTAATTAAAAAGATAATACGGCATCATAAGAATTGCCATGAGTAACCGTGTGAAAGATAACCATGTCATATTTACCACTCCTTGGTAAAATATTAACACATAATTTATTTTTAGTAAATAGTGATGTTGTGTAAGCGGTTGTGTTTTTATGTAATTTGAAGTATAATGATGCAGACAAAGAATCACTTTCTGAACAGACGGAGGCGACCGTGATGAATGAATTGTGCGAGATTTTTGAAAAAGTTCAGGACGGAGAGACTGTAATTCTTGAGGCAAATAAGGTGTACGATGTCCGCCCGGATGATTCGTTTTTTCTGACAGGATATTTCTGTACAAACACTGCCAAAAAGCACGAAAATCCGGACGGTACAAGATTTGTTGCAATTTATCTCAAGGATAAAAAGAATATTACAATTGACGGTAACGGTGCGACAGTTCTTGTTCACGGCAAAATGACGCCTTTGCTTTTTGACAGATGTGAAGGTATTGTTGTACGCAATCTGGTAATTGATTACGCTTGCCCGACAATGACAGAATTTACGGTGCTTTCAAACGATAACGGTGTCTGCGATATACGTATAAACTCCGATTGCCGTTTCCGTGTTGACGGAAAAGAACTTTATTGGCGTGGCGAAGATTCTCTTGACGGAGAACCGTATTGGGAGAATAAATGTAATGTACAGGGACGCTATTTCAAGGTCTATACTCCCGAAACACGTATGTGCAGGGACTTTGACCGCAACCGTTTTGTTTTTGAAAGAATTGAACAGCTCGATGAACATATTCTGCGAGTGACTCTTGCAGATAAGGATACAGACTTGCGTGTCGGTGATGTTTTCCAGACACGAAACATTGTACGCGACCAGACGGGAAGCCTTTTTAACCGTTCAAAAGATCTTATCTTTGAGAATCTCAGAGTTATGTTTATGCACGGTCTCGGCATGGTTTCGCAATTCTGCGAAAATGTTACTTTCCGAAACTGTGATTTAACCCCGAAAGACGGCAGAACAGTTGCAAGTACGGCAGATTTCTTCCAGTTTTCAGGTTGCAAAGGCAAACTGACGGTCGAAAACTGCAAGGCTTACGGTGCACAGGATGACTATATAAACACTCATGGTACGCATCTGAGAATTGTCGGTAAAAACGATGAAGAAAACAGCATCGTTGTCCGTTTTATGCACAACGAGTCATGGGGATTCCAGGCATTTGAGGCTGAGGATGAACTCGAATTTATAAAGTGGGATACACTTATTCCTTACGCAAAAACAAAGGTTGTTTCATACCTTAAACTTAATGATACCGATATTTTACTCCACCTTGACAGACCGCTGCCCGAGCTTGAAATTAACAAAGATGTTGTCGAAAATATTTCATGGACGCCGGATCTTTATGTGCGTAACTGCGACTTCGGACCGACAACGGGCAGGGGAGTGCTCTGTACGACACGAGGTGAGGTTATCATCGAAAACAACCGTTTTACAAATCTTTGGGGACCTGCGTTGCTGATTGAAGATGACTGTAACTTCTGGTTTGAATCAGGCAAAACAAATGAAATTATTTTCCGAAATAATACGGTTGTGAACTGCGACTATGCCGGTACACTTGATGCAACGGCAACAATCCGTTACACGCCTAAAGTCCTTGCGGATAATCCGACGGAATTTGTTCACGGTAAACTTACTCTTACGGGAAACGTCTTTAAAAATCCTATAAAAGGTAAGCATCTTATCTGGCTTGAACATTTGAGGGAGGCAGAGATTTCGGGTAACACGTTCGATGCACCGTATGAAATTCATACACACTTTGTGGGGAATGTTGAAGAAAATTCCGATTCAGAAGTTTGATACGTATGTTTATAAGTTTTGTGACAGTCTTACGTTGGATATAAATATAATCTTGACAAAAAACAGTTTTTACATTACTATGTCTATGTGTATGCTTGTTGTATTTTTCAACGACAAAAGTTAAAATTAAAGGTGATGAAATGAAAGAATATTTAAAAAGAGTGCGTGAAAACTGCACAATATGGGAAATCGTAATATGGTGGGTTTTCCGTGGCTTGATGATATATGCTCTGATCCAGAGTCTTATTGATGTGTCAAACGGAACGCGAGATATGTCAGACCCTCTTCAGGTTGTAGCAAATCTTGTCGGTATGTTTGCGTGGGAGATCTTTATGATGTTCCCGAAAAAGTCAATGCTCAGATATGTTCCGTCTTATATTCAGATTGTTTCAATAATTATGCTTTTCTGCGGCTCCTTCGGAGGCAAGTTCCTCAATCTTTATTATGAACTCCGTTTATGGGATTCGGGAATGCACCTGATAAGCGGTTTTCTGACAGTGCTTCTCGGCTATCAGGTTGTTGTTTCGATGCAGCTGCGTGATAAAGTTAAGTGTTCTGTTCCCATCGCACTGTTGTGTGCACTCGGATACTCATTCTTTGTTTCAACTTGCTGGGAGCTTTTTGAGTTCACAACAGACCAGGTTATGAGTAACGCTGCAACAGGTGCAATCGGTGATGCACAGCATTGGAGTTATGAACTTGCACAGGGTACACCGAAAGAGGCAACTCTCTTTGATCCGATTTATCCTGACCGTTGGCCTCTTATGGATACAATGGGAGACATTATTCTTAATTCAGTCGGTGCGATTGTTGCATGGGTCGGACTTAAAATTTATCCGTTTATGCATAAGGGCAAGCACGACGTTAACAAGCAGATTGACGAAATGCTCAAGACAGAGAAAAAAGAACTTGCGAAGAAAAAGTAAGAACAATAACGGCACTCTCCGAAAGTTGGCGGAGAGTGCCGAAGCTTTTTATCTGTTCAATTCGTCTAGCACGACATCACGGAAGTGACACAGCTCAACTTTACAGGAGTTCAGAATATCGATAACCCTGCAAGTAAAACTCTTACTTACGGAAACATCATTGAATGTTTCAAGAGTTTCTCCGTTTTCCGGGTTGGTTGCCTGTATACCGTATGTCAGTATAAACTCGCTGTCTTCAAGTAAAAGTACGTCATTTGTCAGTGTATACTTTATGTCCATAATAAACTCCTGAATCGCAAAATGTGAATTTAATTCACTTTTCTTCAGATATAATACACCAGTTGAGTCACAAAGTCAATCTTAATTTGTGATTTTTTATTTTTTGAACAAATATAGATTAAAATTAAAATCTTAAAAGGAAGAATAAAGTTGCACAATGTCATAACTCCGTAACCGATTGTTGCAGAATAGTGTAGGTTTTAAAACTTGCATTATTATCGTTTTTATGTTATTGTATCTGTGAGGTGTGATTATGCATTTACAGGAATCAGGCGAGATGTATCTCGAAACAATATATGTTTTAACAAAAAGCAGTGACTCAGTGCGTTCAATCGACGTCTGTGAATATATGGGTTATTCAAAGCCGAGTGTCAGCAGAGCAATCGGTCTGCTTAAAAGCGGCGGATATGTAGTTGTTGATGCCGAGGGTCATCTTTCACTTACGGATGACGGCAAGGAGATTGCCGAAAAAATTTACGAAAGACATACAATACTTACGGAATTTCTTATGTGTATCGGTGTAGAGAGAGACATTGCTTCGGAAGATGCGTGTAAAATGGAACACGTTATCAGCGATGACTCATTTAATGCCATCAAGAGCTTTGTTGAAAAAGACAGGGGATGATGCTGTGAAGTATTTCGTAGACAGAATCGAGGAAGGCTTTGCTGTTTGTGAAGATGAGAACGGTTTGTCTGGTAATTTTGAACTGACAAAACTGCCGGACTCAGTCAGAGAGGGAGATATTCTACTATTGTCAGATGACGGATTTTCTGTACTGAAAGACGAGACCGAGGAACGCAGAAAAAGAATTGCAAAGCTTCAGAAGAGTATATTTAAAAAGAAGAACGGATGACAGATTTTTCTGCCATCCGTTTTTGTTATGCCGGTATTATTTTTGATACAAAAGAGCAAACATATACGATTGCGGTCAGTATGCCGATTACCAGAAGTACTCTTTTGATAAACTTTTTCTCATCAAATACTTTGGTAGTTTCGCTGCATGCAGTGCAGAAACCGATACGATTTCTTGCTTTTGCACCGCAGGCAGGGCATACCCTGGCTTTTGAAATTTTTTTAAGGGCGTAAATAAACGGTATCAGTACACCGATATTCATAATATATGCCGCAATGGTCCACCACAGAACACTCATTCTGAGCTTGTAGGTCAGGAATGCTGTTGCTGCAGTTACCACTAAGGACAGTGCAAAACAGGAATATACAATTATCATTGCGGGAATACCTGTTATCAGACCGACAAGCATTGCACCCATAAAGGTTACCTCCCGAATAGTTGATACTTACAGTTATTATCTTTTATCTTTTTTCAGAAGCTCATAAGCAACAAAATACTCTCTGGTGTAATTCTTTAAAATATCACTCTTGTTCGGGCAACTGACTTTACCGATATTTTCAAAACCGCAACGCTTTGCAATTATGCCGGCCCTGTGAAGATGATAGTCGGAGGAAAGAAAAGCGATTTTGAGTTCGTTCGGGTTTTTGCCTGAATGTTCCTTGATAATCTCAAAAGCATTCTCAAAGTTTTCAAAAGTGGTTGTCGATTTATCTTCAAGAACAAATCTGTTTTCATCAATTCCGAGAGCAACAAGATGCTCTTTGATAATGAGCGCCTCACTTTTCTTCTGCTCATCGCGGAAACATCCTCCGCAGGGAATAACGAAACAGTGCGTGTTTTCTTTCAGATACTCTGCCGCAACGTGTATTCTTTCAAGCAGATGCTCGCTCGGAGTTTCTTCGCCGATAACAAGGCCTCCGAGAACAAGAAGATACTCGCAATCGTCGCGGTATCCTTTTTTTGCATCATGGATTACAAACGGCAGATACGCACCTGCGGTAACGGTCAGGTAACCTGCAACACCGCCGACAGCACCGAGTAAGATTTTCGGAATAACTTTCATTTTTATCACCTTATTTCAATTTAAAATTCAAAACAACAGGGTTATGGTCTGAATAAACGAATTCAGTGCTGATGTTTTCAACACTCTCAACTTCAATATTGTCTGTTACAAGGAAACCGTCAACAATGATTGTAAAATTTCCTTTTTTGTATGGGATGTCGCAGTTTCTGCACGTTGGGACAAGACTTCCGTATCCGTCACAACGGATAATACATTCGGGCAGAAGATCCATCGGGAAAGGCTGTGCCCATCCGAAATCTACTTCCTGACCACCGTTGAGCTTCTGAGTGGAATCACCGGTGAAATCGTGATTGAAATCACCGCCGCAGACACAGTAGTTACCTTTGTCATATTCTTTTTTCATATCTTCAAAAAGCATTGTCATCTGAGCAGTTCTTATCTCATCGCTTCCACCGTAAGCAGAAAGATGAACGTTGAAAATCACAAGCTCTTTTCCGTCGGTTACAGGTACTCTTGAAATCGAATAACAACGGTCGAGATCAAGGAATTTGCTGAAACTTTCCGAAATCGGCAGACTTCTTCTGAGTGAAGAAGAGATATTGTACTTACTCAATGTCAGAATGCCGCTGTTTGATGCTCCGTGAGGTTGAGTGAAAGGATAGGCGAGAAAGGCTGAGTGATAGTTTACGGCAAAAGCACTGCTGTATGAATCAAATCGTTTCTCAAGAATCTCACGCTGATTGATGTGATAGCTTCTTGTTGAATCAAAGTCAACTTCCTGGAAGAGAATGAAATCAGGATCGTGTTTTTCCATTTCAAAAGCAGCGTTGTTGATACAGTTTTTGACGCTCTCTTCACTCTCTGCCCACGACTGTGTACCGCCGTCCATAAAGAACGTGAAATCCTGCGTGTACGCACCGAAGCCGAGATTCTGGATAATTGCTGTGTATGTTTTGCCTGTCTCGACTGATGCTTCGAGTCCTGATTTCACAGGTTCAATTTCAATGTTATCGTCAAGTCGGGAATAACTCAGAAGAACATACCCTGCATAGCCGACAACTACAAGCACCAAAGCCAGAATAATACATAAAAAACCTCTGAAAACTTTCTTAAGCATAAAATCCCTCCATTCTTTGAAATAAGTATATATCATATTTTCTTCGATTGCAATATAAACAGTTTTGTAACAATTGTGCAACGGAAAATTTATTGACATTCTTTACCGTAAAATATATAATTATTATGTTGTACGATTGATAAGGAGGTGTGGTAACGATGGACGAAATGATGTCAGCTTTCAGGTATCTTATACCTGTGCTGTGTTTTGTTATTGTAGGCTACTGTGTTAAACATCTTCTGCAAAGTAAAGCACCTAAAGTTACCCCTGCATGTCTGATTGATGAGATGACGGGAGATGAATACCTTATCACAAATTGGGAGACTTCCGTGGGCAGAAGTAATGCCTGCGATATTGTGCTTAATTATTCGACGGTTTCCCGCTTCCACGCAGTTATTTCCAAGCATAAAAAAGGATGGGTGCTGACGGATACCAACTCAAGTGCAGGTACATACATAGGTAATACTCAGGTGGAGAAAGATGTTGTTATCAATGACGGTGATGAGATTTCTTTCGGAGGAATTATCCTGCGTTTCAGAATCAAATAAAACGAAGCTGTTTTTTATCATTTGATAAAAGACGGCTTCTTGTGCTTTTTTATTTTTTTGCCGTATTTTTTGTTTATAATTTTATTTTTTCTATTGAACATAAATACATTTGTATGGTAAAATATTACGAATGATTTATAAATTGGTTTTGGAGGCTGATTTTATGAAATACATCGACTTTGATGAATCAAGAGAGCTCGACCTTATCCCTATCGGACGAGTTGCAATTGACTTTAACCCCACAGATTACTACAACACCCTCGACAAGTGCGAGAATTACAAAAAGTACGTCGGTGGTTCACCTGCAAATATTGCTGTCGGTCTTGCCAGACTCGGCAAAAAGGTAGGCTTCATCGGCAAGGTTTCCGATGACCAGTTCGGCACTTATGTTGAGAATTTCTTTAAGGATGAGGGTATCGACATCTCTCATATCACACGCACCACAGGTGGTGAGAAACTCGGCCTTACTTTTACGGAAATCAAATCAGAACACGAAAGCAGTATTCTTATGTACCGTGACGGTATTGCGGATCTTATGCTTCATCCCGACGATGTTGACGAGGATTATATCAAGAGCGCAAAGGCAATTCTTATCAGCGGCACTGCACTTTCACAGAGTCCGTCAAGAGAGGCTTGCCTTAAGGCAATGTACCTTGCAAAGAAGGTAGGAACAAAGGTTATCTTCGACATTGACTACCGGCCGTACAACTGGAAGAATGCAGACGAAATTGCTATCTACTACTCAGTTGTTGCATCAAACAGCGATATGGTAATGGGCTCACGTGAGGAGTTTGACCTTACAGAGGCAATTTCTGCTCCCGGCAGAACAGATAAGGAAACTGCTGCTTACTGGATGAGTATGGGTAATAAAATTGTTATCATCAAGCATGGTAAGGAAGGATCGACTGCACACACTGCAGACGGTGAATATTCAATCAAACCGTTCCCCGTTAAGGCATTCAAATCTTTCGGTGGCGGTGACGGTTACGGTTCAGCGTTTATTTACGGTCTTCTCGAAGAGTGGGATATTATGGACTGTCTTGAACTCGGTTCAGCTTCAGCTTCAATGCTTGTTGCTGCTCACGGTTGCTCACTCTTTATGCCTACTGTAGATGAAATCAAGGCATTTATAAAAGACGAAAAAGAAAAATACGGCGAAATGGTCGCAAGAGCATAAGGAGGTCAGTTTTATGGCAACAGTAAGACTCACTCTCGGTGAGGCTATCGTAAGATACCTCGACAATCAGTACGTTACAATCGAGCATAACGGAGAAATGATCGAAAGCAAATACGTTGAGTATTTCTACACGGTTTTCGGTCACGGATGCGTTCTCGGCGTTGGTGAAGCTCTTTCACAGGCTGAGCATTCAATCAAGGTTATGCAGGGCAGAAACGAGCAGGGTATGGCTCAGGCTGCTGCATCATACGGCAAGATGACAAACAGGATGAAGATTATTCCCTGTATGTCTTCTATCGGTCCGGGTGCTGCAAATATGGTCACTGCTGCTGCAATGGCAACCGTAAACAATATGCCGTTACTTCTTTTTATGGGTGACACCTTTGCATCACGTCAGCCCGATCCCGTACTTCAGCAGATTGAACAGCTTCACGACGGTACGGTTACAACCAATGATGCATTCAAGGCAGTTACAAGATATTTTGACAGAATCACACGCCCTGAGCAGATTATGTCAGCACTCACGAACGCTATGCGTGTACTTACAGACCCCGGTCACTGCGGTGCAGTTGCAATTGCACTTTCACAGGATGTACAGGGTGAGAGCTACGATTATCCTGAAGAGTTTTTCAGAAAGAGAGTACACTTCATCCCCAGACAGATTCCGTGTGACTATGAAGTACAGCAGGTTGCACAGAAGATTAAGCAGAGCAAGAAGCCTCTCGTTATCGTAGGCGGTGGTGTAAGATACTCACTTGCAGGTGAAACAGTCAAGGCTTTCTGCGAAAAGCACAACATTCCTTTCTCCGAAACTCAGGCAGGTAAATCTGCAATTGAGTCAAGCCATTACCTCAATGTAGGCGGTATCGGCGTTACAGGTAACTCAAGTGCAAACACACTTGCAAGAGACGCTGACCTTATCATCGGTATCGGCTCAAAGTTTACAGACTTCACAACCTCTTCAAAGTGGCTCTATGCTGACAAGCAGGTTGTTACAATAAATGCAAGTGCTTTCCACGCAGGCAAGCTCGACAGCATCAAGATGGTTGCCGATGCAAACGAGGGTGTAAAGGCACTTGAAAAATATCTCGACGATTACAAGACCGAGTACACAACTGAGATTCAGGAAGCAAAAGCAGGCTGGGACAAGGAGATGGAACGTCTGTCTAACGCTTCTTACTCCGAGGATTATGTTCCTGAAATCCCGAATCACGTTGACGATGCGGTTACAGGCTTTGTTAAGGCAACAGGCGGTGTAATCACACAGACAGCAGCGCTCGCACTTGTACGTAAACTTATGCCGGCAGATGCAATCGCAGTCGGTGCGGCAGGCTCGCTTCCGGGTTGTATGCAGAGAATGTGGACAACAGATGCAATTGACTCTTACAATATGGAATACGGTTATTCCTGTATGGGTTACGAAATTGCAGGTGCGTTCGGATCAAAACTCGCATATCCTGACCGTGAAGTTTACGCTTTCACAGGTGACGGAAGCTATAATATGCTCCATTCAGAAATGATCACAGCCTTGCAGGAGGGTAAGAAAATCAACGTTCTTCTCTTCGATAATGCATCATTCGGCTGTATCAACAATCTCCAGATGGGTCAGGGCATTGCAGCACTCTGCACAGAGTCACGTTACCGTGACGGCGACAAGCCGATCCGTGACGGCGAATTTATGAACATCGACTATGCCGCTTGCGCAAGAGGCTACGGCTATGTTACATATACAGCAAAAACTATGGATGAGCTTGAGGCGGCTCTCATTGATTCAATGAAACAGACAAAGCCGACACTCATCGACATCAAGGTTCTTCCCAAGTCAATGACAGACGGCTACGGCGGATGGTGGAACGTAGGCTGCTCCGATATCCCACGTACCGAAAAGGGTAAGGAAGCATTAAAAGAAAAACAAGAACACTTGCTTGAGGCAAGAAAATATTAATAAAGGAGACCTGAAAATGAACGCAGAAAAAATCAAACTCGGTATCGCCCCTATCGGCTGGACAAACGATGATATGCCTGATCTCGGCGGTGAGATCACATTCGAGCAGTGTGTAAGTGAAATGGCACTTGCAGGCTACGAGGGTTGCGAAATCGGTAACAAATACCCCAAGACAGTTGAAGGAATGCACGAGTATCTCGACATCAGAGGTCTTCAGATTGCTAACCGTTGGTTCTCATCTTTCATTCTTACAAAGCCTTTTGAAGAAGTTGAAAAGGATTTCAGAGAAAACTGTGAATTCCTTAAGGGCTGCGGTGCAAAGCGCATCGGTGCTTCAGAGCAGAGCTACAGCATCCAGGGTCAGATGGAAACACCTGTTTTCGAAAAGAAGTACGTTATGAACGATGAAGAGTGGAAGAAGTTCACAGACGGTCTTTCAAAGCTCGGTAACATCGCTAAGGAATACGGTATCACTCTCGTTTATCACCACCATATGGGTACAGTTGTTCAGACGGCTGAAGAAATCGACAAGATGATGGATATGTGCGATCCCGATGCAGTTTACCTCCTCTTCGATACAGGTCATCTCGCATACTGCGGTGAGGACTATATGGCAGTTCTTAAGAAGTACGCTAAGAGAATCAAGCACGTTCACCTTAAGGATATCCGTCCTGAAATCGTAGAAAAAGTTAAGGCAGAGCATCTTTCATTCCTTCAGGGTGTTCGTCTTGGTGCATTCACGGTTCCCGGTGACGGAACAATTGACTTCAAGCCTGTTTTCGACGTTCTTGATGAGGCTGATTATGAAGGTTGGATGCTCGTAGAAGCTGAGCAGGATCCTGCAATCGCAAATCCGTTCAAGTACGCTAAGATGGCAAGAGAATATATTGCTGAAAAAGCTGGTATCTAAAGGAGAAATTAAAAATGGCTGAAAAAATCAAGTATTTTGTCAACGGTCAGTACGTTGAATCAAAAACAGACAAATATTACGAGCTTGTGAATCCCAGCACAGGCGAAATCACAGGCTATGCTCCCAACTGTACTGCAGAAGAGGTTGAGGAAGCAATCGCTGCCGCTAAGGCTGCATATCCCGCATGGAGTGCAACTCCCGCAATCAAGAGAGCTCAGATCATGTACAAGGTACGTGACCTTCTTATGGAGCATATGGTGGAGCTTACACATCTTGTTGCTGAAGAAAACGGTAAGGTTTGGAGCGAAGCTGAAGGTGACGTACACAAGGCTAAGGAAGGCACAGAGCTTGCAACTCAGGTTCCTTCACTTATGATGG
>JAZNCK010000081.1:0-5021 GCA_045587505.1 Acutalibacteraceae bacterium | reverse complement strand
CATATCAAGCAAAAGCTGTTCATTTTTCTGATTGTTATTTTCCATATTGATTTTCTCCCCACTTAATAATTCATTTACACTGATACAAAGAATATCACAGAGTTCAAGCATTATCGAAGTATCGGGCATTGCCACGCCGCGTTCCCACTTGGATATTGCTTTATCGGTGATACCCAGTTTTTCTGCCAACTGCATTTGTGTTAAGTTTGCCTTTTTTCTGCACTCGGCAGTAAATCTTCCGATTTTTATTTGATTCATAGGCTGCCTCCTTTCGCATACAGTGTAACGACTATTTCGCATTAAATACATCCACCATTGGTTTAGTGAGGAGAAGTAAACCTATGGTAGAGTGAAAATTGACCGTTAAATTCTTATTTATCCATCTCTTTTTCTTCGGTAGCGGAAGCTCATTATACATAACGTTAAAATCTTTGCAAGGAAATCCCGGTCATCAACATCATCGACCAACAGCATTTCTTTTGCCCACTCATAAGGGAATTCTTAAGTTGCGTTAGATATAAGAGAAACAGCTGATTTAACGGGTTTCCAAAGCAGTTTGTCGTCATATATTCCGCCGTCAATATCGCTTTGTATGATATTTAATCCAATTCGGATAACTGTTCTAAAATGAAATCCAGATATTCTTTACTTGAAGGCATAATTGTACCTCATCGGATTTTTATTTATGCAGTCAAATTTCCGTAAATGTTCTCTTAATGACATTATCCTGAAGTGCTTCATTGAGGTTTACGAAATAATCGCTGTAGCCGCCGACACGGACAATAAGATTGCGGTGGTTATCAGGATGTTCTTTTGCATCAAGCAGGTCTTTGGGAGAAACAACCGTAACGGTGTATTGCTGACCGCCATATGAAAAAAATGTTTTTGCAAGAGCAATGAAAGAAGCTTTTCCTTTCTCGCTGTTAAACATTTTCTTTTCAAACTTATTCTGAAAAACAAATCCGCTGCAAGCATCGGTGTGGTTATACCTGAGAACGGATTTGATTTGTGCCGTTGGTCCGTTTGTATCCCGACCCGGTGTTGCGGCGATACTGTCCGCAAGGAGAGGTTCACCTTTAAGTTTTCCGTTTGGAAGAGCAGCAGTCTGACATCCGTAGCCTGCGGCACGGTTAAATGTACTGCATCCGCCTGTGAACACTCCGCCTCTGTATGTATTGTTACGCTTGAGAACGGTGAAGAAACGGTTGAGTGCACGTGCAGTTATCCGGTCAACATTTTCAATGTCATTTCCGAATTTTTCACAGTTCTTAAAATCGTGGTGAAGCTGCTCGTACCCTTCAAAGTTTTTGCTGAGAGCATCAATAAGCTCTGACATTGTGTATTTCTTTTCGTCGTAAACAAGTTTTTTAACTGCATAAAGACTGTCGCCTGCATCGGCAATACCCTCTGCAAGAATCTGTCCGTGATTATAAAGCGGACCTCCGTTTCGGTAGTCACGACCTTTTTCAAGACAACCCTCAATAAGACAGGAGCGAAAAGGATGAGGTTCAAACACACCACGAAGGTGCTGATATGTGTTTGCACTGCTGCAGGAATTATATGTTACATATTCGAGCTGATCCATAAAAGCCCGTTCAAATCTCTCGTAGGTTGCAAAGGTTCTCGGGTCGCCCGTTTTAATGGAAACTTTTTCGCCGTTCATTGCATTCACGCCGTTGTGAAGTGCAAATTCAAGACACTTGGCAAAAACAACTTCACCGTCTTCAAGACCCATATGACTTTTCCCGAGAATATCTATCTGATTACAGCCGTTCATGCAGTAATCGTGGCTGTCTTCTGGTGGAATGCCTATCTTTTCAAGTGCAGCACAAACAACATCATCATTGTAGAGCGCGGGAAGTCCCGTTCCTGTCGCAAGAGTATCTGCAATGGCATTCCAGAGTTTGTCGGGTGTGTTTCTGTGAATGCGGCAAGTCAGGTTAGGCGTGTTGTAGCCTTTCTTTCTTACTATATCAAGAATATCATATGTAAGCCTATTAGATTCGTCATTCCAATTCTCGTCGCTGCCCGAAATACAGAGATTCCAGGAACGGTGGTCGTGGAAATAATCCCACAGTCTATCAAGTAAATCGCTTATCTCTTCTTTATTTTCGGTTTTTGAATATGCGGGATACATATATTGGTCAAAACGGCCAGGAGAATCACTTCCGTCAAGGGCAAAGATGAGCATAAAAGAACACATTGCGGATGTGAAGTCATAAGCGGGCTTCTTAGGTACGGTTTCAAATGCCTTTGCCACGCGAAGAAGAAATGCTTTGTCATCGGATTTTTCGCAGTTTTCAGCCTTTTCAAGAGCAGATAAACGGTATCTTTCACCGATGATATCTATTGCATCAAGGGCATAGGAACAAGAACGGTAAAACCAAGCCTCGTCAGGATATTTATCACGGTTTTCGGCGATGATTGAACGGATATGGTCTGTACCGTAATTGATTATTCTGCCGTAATCCGGGTTGGAATGGCCGCCCCAACCGCCGCCCCATTCGGCACCTGAACGGTCAAGAGTTTCGGTTGAATCGCAAAAAAGTCTTTTTGCCTTATCTTTAAAAAGCTTTAATTCACGCAGATATTTGTTAAGTGTTTCTCTGTATTCAGGGAATTCTTCTGTAAGTTTAAGAATATTTTCATCAGAAACCCAAAGCCCTTCTGACGGAGAGTAACCTGAGCTGCCGTATTTTGATTCGAATGCTGTTTCAGGAAGCAATCGGCGTGAAAACTTAATCTCGATATTCTTTGAGGCATAAAGCAGAGCAAGACCGACTCTCTCGCCGTGTTCGAGAGTCTCATCAAGAAAATATCCGTAAAGGAAAGGATCGATTTTTACTATATCTGTCATAAAGACACCTCTTTTACGTTGATACTCTCACTTCTGTGCCGTGAGAAGCAAACAGCGAACACCAGCGGGATATATCCGCATCACTTGCACTTTCGTGAACATACGGAGAGTTGATACCGATTTTTTCGGATTTTCCTATGCCGAGAGTATGATAAGGCATAATCTCCGCATATCTGTACTGCGCTTTATTTTTATTAAGGAAATAAGCAAGCAAGGCAATATCCTCATCGCTGTCATTACAATCGGGAATCAAGGGCATCCTGATAATGATATCCGCACCTTCGTCCATAAGATAAAGAAGATTCGAAATAATATGAGCATTATCTGAGCCCGTAAGCTTGCGGTGGCGTTCGGGGTCAATACATTTTATGTCATACAGAAAAGTTGTGCCGAGAGCGACGGCTTTTTCGTAGAATTCACGTGAACCGATACCGCAGGTTTCTATGGCAATTGAAATTCCTGCATCCTTTGCAAGAGCGAGAAGCTCCAATGTGAATTCAGGCTGATATGACGGTTCACCGCCCGTAACGGTGAGTCCGCCTCCTGATGTATCATAAAATATCTTATCTTTTATAACTTCATCAAGAACTTTCGAAGCAGCCATTTCATTACCGATAACTTCATTGGCATCGTTAAGGCAGATTTCGGTACACTTGCCGCACTTCATACACTCTTCACGGTTAATCTTCAGTATGCCGTTTTCTGTTGTGCGTGCGGAACAACCTGCAAGGCATCTGCCACATGATGAGCATTTCTGTTTATTAAAGGAAAGTGTGGGTGTTTTTTCAAGGCTTTCGGGATTGTGGCACCAGATACACCTGAGGGGACAGCCCTTCAGGAAAACACAGGTGCGAATACCGTCGCCATCGTGTATGCAAAAATTCTGGATGTTAAATATTATTCCGTTCACTTTATGCTCACCAACTTTCTGAGTCTATTATACCACTTTGATAAATAAAAAGGCAACAGCAAAAATACCGTTGCCTTTGTGTGGATACTGATCGGGTTTTGTCTGATAAATTCTTATTTGTCTGATGCACTTAACCTGTGCAGTAATTACAACATTGCACCGTTTTCCGTGAGCTTTTTTTGCAATGCTTTTGTATCAACTGTATGCACATTTTTATTTGTGTTATGCGCTATGGCAACTGCCGTGCCTGCAGCTTCACCCAAGCAACAGCAAATCGGCATTATTCTGACCGATGCCTGAGCCTCGTGTGTTGCAGAAATGCAACGACCGGCAACAAGAAGATTATCATATTCTTTCGGCAAAAGCGAGCGGTAAGGAATAGTATAATATTCTCCGTCACCGAAATATCTGTGGCTTGTGCCTGTTCCCGTAGGACTGTGAATATCTATATCGTAATTTCCGAGTGCAATTGAATCCTCGAAGCGTGTGCAGTTTATGAGTTCATCGCCTGAGAGGATGTGAACGCCTTTAAGCTTTCTGCTCTCTCTGACACCGATGTTGACTGCAACGGAAATCAAAGCACTTTCATTGAATGCATCTGAATTTTCCTTCAGAAATCCGATCAGCTCATGGATTTGTTTCCTTGCAATCACTTCCGCCTTGCTCACGTCAAACGGATTGGTCGGATCAAGCATTACAACACGGGTTGTGTTGAAGTGCAGCACATCTTCACCCACACCGAAAAAAACAAGAATATTCTCTCTGGGATTTGTAATTTCTCCCTTTGCCTGTTTCTCCTTGTAAAGCACTTGCAGACGGGGTCTTTCTTCGGTAAAAAGGTCAAGATCCACACCGCTCATTCTGAAGCAGGTTGTCATCGGCTGACAAAGACTGTCGCTTTCACGACCCAATTGATAATCACAGCCTGCAAGATAAAATAAATCTCCGTCACCGGTGGCATCAATAAAGAAATCCGCTTCAACCGTTATTTTTTGTGCTTTTGCTGTGATTTCAACAGATGCTATTTTTCTGTTCTCGGTTTTTACATCATATACAACAGCATGAAACAGCACATCAACACCGGCTTCGGCTGTCATATCATCAAGCACTATTTTGAAATATTCCGAATTGAATTCGTGATCCTTGCAATCATCAACATATCTGTCGTGACGCTCTTTCATTTCTTTAAAAATGCCTTGCGAAAGATACTTTTTTGCAGCATCCTTTTCCTTGCTGTTCTTTGTCCAGTAAGGC
>JAZNCK010000080.1:0-9091 GCA_045587505.1 Acutalibacteraceae bacterium | reverse complement strand
TTACCTGCAAGTCTTGTATAGAAAAGAAGAGGATCTGTAATTCTGTATGAATACACACCGTTACATCTTACCTGAACGGAACGGAAAAGATTGAGTCTTTTGTTGGCAACCTCAAACATAAACGGATTTGGTGTACCGAACTTGTTATCCATTATTTCCTTTGTGTTGAAATAATAAACTCTCTGATCCTTACCGGTATCTCCGCCATAAGTAAATCTCTTACCTACTGTTTTGAAAGTTTCTTTTATTGTATCACCGAGCTTGCCTGAGAAGATACTCGGCTCTGTTGATGTGTCATAGGTAAATTCGCCGGGCTCGGCACAAACCTCGACAATCTTACCCTGTTCGACGATAATCATACACTGACCGTCGGCAACAGCAATACCTGAGCCGTTGGAGATGAGATTATCGCTTCCCTTTGTGTTTGATGAACGGCCACCTACACGCTTCCGGCCTTTAACCATCAATACATCGTTTTCAAGTGAATCGCAGTAGAAAAACTCTTTCCATTGATCAGCAAGAGTTCCTCCCAATGCTCCGATTCCTGCTCTTATAAGTCCCATATAAAAATCTCCTTTCATATAAAAGCACAGCGAGGGTCACAGACATCATTTTGCCGCAAAATGTCCGTTAACCCTCACCTCACTATTTTGTTTGATTTATTTTATTATATCAGATTATGTCGATTTAATCAATATAATCAAGGCATAATCTCAATACATTTTTTGCACTTCGCTGAGCTTCGCCTACAGTGATACCGTCAACTTTACCGAGCGTTTCAAACAGAGTCGGATCGGGATGTTTCGTTGAACCGAAACGTCCGTTGACACCGGGCATAAGCACGTCAACCTGGGCGCGTACACGGTAAGCGTTGTCTCTAACACCTTTGAACTCGGGACTCTTGACGTGTTTTGTCCACCAGTCGGTCATCACGTTACCCTCGTAGCCCCATTCATTACGAAGAACGGTTGTAACCATATCATAATTATTGTAGCTGAAAACAGAATTTATCTTGTTATATGACGTCATTATGTTTTTTGGTTTGGATTCTTTTACAACTATTTCAAACGGTTTAAGATATATTTCTCTCAGAGCTTTTTCGCTTACTCTGGAGTCATTCCGGCTTCTGTTTACTTCCTGATTATTACAAGCGAAGTGTTTCGGGCAGGCACTTGCACCAAGACTCTGAACACCTCTTACTACTGCAGCTGCACATTTACCGCTTACTAACGGATCTTCGGAAAAATACTCGAAATTACGTCCGCAAAGGGGATTACGGTGTATGTTCATGCCGGGTGCAAGCAATACGCTTGAACCGCATTCTTTCATCTCTTCTGCTACAAAGGAATAAACCTTTTCTATAAGACTGAGATTCCATGATGCTGCCATACAAGCACCTGTCGGCAGCAGTGAACGCTTGCGTGAAACACGGATACCTGCTGGACCGTCCGTTGTGATAATCGGAGGCACACCTTTATCTCTCAGAGAGGGGAGAACGCCGCCGAAAGCACCTGCGTTACCGCTGACGCCGAGTTTACTGTTCATTGTGTAGTCTCCGCGGGTGAGTGCTTCAAGTTCAGTGAGCGTTAACTGTGAAACAAATTCATCCATCGTAATCTTACCGCTTTTTACATCAGTAAGCTTATAACCCATATCCTTTCCTACAGGAAGGTCTGAAGGAATATTATCAAAAACTCTCTTTTTCAGGTCGATTTTATTAACAGGGACTTTTTCTACTGTAAGTTTGCCGTCAGCAGTTCTCGTTATTCTTTTAAATCCGTTTTTAACTTCGCATACGGGCTCAAGTTTTCTGACACAAACATTCTCTCTGCATGTATAAACGCCTGATTCAATTCCGCCACGGACACAGTCTGACACGAAAAATCTGTAATCGCCTTTGAGATGAACATAAGCGTTTTTGAATCCTGTATCACCCTTATCGTCATAAGAACAGACCTTATAAAGTGAAAACCAGAAATCCATCACACAACTTTCTCCGGCACCAAGAAGTTCTGTCTTTGCAAAGTCACAAAGTATTCTTTTTGCTGTTGACGTTTCACCGGTGGGAGGTTCACAGTAAACCTGAACGATTTCTTTACCACTAACATTTCCTGTATTTGTAACTCTGACGGAAATGCGTACCATTCTTGTATCGCAGTAAAATTTCTCAATTTCTGTCGTGAAAGTAGTATAACTCAGACCAAAACCAAACGGATAAAGTACTTTTTCAGGCTTGAAAGTTTCGAAATATCTGTAACCTACAAAAATATCTTCAGTATAGTTGTTGAATTCTTTGTTACCGAAACTGTCCGCACTCGGATAGTCCTTATAATCGTAAGCTATGGTATCAGTCAGTTTTGCACAGGGATTGACTTTGCCTGAAAGCACGTCACAAAGTGCATTTCCGCTTTCCATACCGCCCTGAAAAGCATAAAGAACGGCAGAGATTCTGTCGCCGTAAGATGCAATCTTTCTCAGATCAATAATATTGCCGCAATCCAGCACGACAACTGTCTTGTGAAACTCAGCTGTTACGGAGTCAAGCAATGAAATTTCGTCATCCGTGAGGTAGTAACTGCCCTTTGCCAGTTTATTCTCTCTGTCTTCACCGGCAGCTCTGCCAATGACGATAACAGCCACATCTGATTCTGCAGCAGCTTTTTTTATAAGTGCTTCATCAGGAACAAATTCAGGAAAATTAAACGGCCAGTGTCCCCAATAACCTTCATCGGGAGGATTATCTTTTGATTTTTGTGCGTAAAATTTGTCGACGGCCGTGTTGATTTCAAAATCAGACTGTGTGTGTAACGCCTGTGAAAGACTTACTTTGTATGGTGCGTTAACGTCACCGCCACTGCCGTAACCGCAGTAGAAATAGTCATACTGGCATCTGCCGAAAACAGCAACCTTTTTGCCTTTAAGAGGCAGAGTATCCTCATTTTTGAGCATTACAATACCTTCGGCTGCGAGAAGTCTGAGGTCAGATTTTGCACTTTCGGGAATGTCATACGCTTCATTTGCCCACTGTGCCTGCTCCTGAGAAAGACCGCCCTCAAAAACTTTGATGCCCCATCTTATAATTTTATTCAGAACGTTAGCCATAATATCCCTCCTGATTCTTATTTTATTTTACCTTTTGTTAAACCCCGTGTCAATGATACATCCAAAATTCTGTTGAAAAGATTGGTGTATTGTGTTAAAATGGACAAAAGGTGGTGCTATTATGATAAAAGTTACAGTATGGAATGAACATATACAGGATAAATCCGATGAAAATGTTATTAAGGTTTATCCTGACGGTATAAATGCCTGTATTGCAGGTTTTCTCGGTAGGGATGAGGAACTTTCCGTCCGTTGCGCAACTCAGGATGAACCCGAATGTGGTCTTCCTGACGAGGTGCTTGACGATACGGATGTTCTTATCTGGTGGGCTCATTGTGGTCACGCTGATGTACCCGATGAACTTGTTTCGAAAATTCAGGACAGAGTACTTCGCGGTATGGGTATAATTCTTCTTCACTCTGCACATTTTTCGAAGATTTTTCAGCGTTTGATGGGTACAACCTGTTCACTTAAATGGCGTGAAGGTGACAGAGAACGAATCTGGAACATCAATCCCAATCATCCTATTGCAAAGGGTATAGGTGAGTTTATTTATCTTGATGTTGAAGAGATGTACGGCGAACGTTTTGATATTCCGGAGCCCGACGAGCTTATTTTCCTCGGTTGGTTCGGCGGAGGTGAAGTTTTCCGTTCAGGCTGTTGCTGGAACAGAGGTCTGGGTAAAGTATTCTATTTTCAGCCGGGTCACGAGACAAGCCCGACTTTCCACAACAGGGATATTCAGACGGTTATCACAAATGCAGTGCACTGGGCAGCACCCGAAAAGATAAAGGCTGAACCCATTGACGCACCGTGGTCAGAATCGCCTGAAAAGATTCTTAACGAAAATAAAGCTTAAACAGAATCCTCCCGTTTACCGGGAGGATTATTCAGGTAAAGAGATATGAGTATAAATTTTAATTGTCCGGTATGCCGTTGCTCTTTATTGAAAGATGGTGGCACTCTCAAGTGTAAAAATAACCATTGTTTCGATATCGCTAAGCAGGGTTATGTCAATCTTTTACAATCACAGCAGTCTTCCAAAAAACGTCACGGTGACGATACCCTTATGGTAAAAGCAAGGCAGGATTTTCTTGAAAAAGGATATTATGTCAATCTCTGTGATGCAATTATCAGTGCTGTTTTATGTAACACGGGCAGTAATGCTGTCGTTGCAGATCTTGGCTGTGGTGAGTGTTGGTATACCGAGCGTGTTTACAGAGCACTTAACAATGCAACAGTTTTTGGCATTGATATTTCAAAGCAGGCACTAATTTCAGGCTCAAAGCGTTGTAAGGACCTCAGACTTGCCGTTGCAAGTACTGCGGACATACCTTTGCCGGATGAGAGCTGTGATGCGGTGATCTGTGTTTTTGCTCCGTATTCTGAGGCAGAGGTTTTGCGTGTACTTAAAAGGGGAGGAATATTTATAAAAGCTTTTCCGCTTGAAGAACACCTGATTGAGCTGAAATCAGTTATCTACGACAGACCCTATAAAAATGAAGTGAATATTACTTTTGATAGCGGTTTTGAACAGGTTTCGCTTGAACGTGTATATAATCGGATTGTTCTGAACAGTAATGAAGATATTATAAATCTTTTTAAAATGACACCGTATTATTATAAGACAGGCAAGTCCGATCAGCAGAAAATTGAAAATCTTGATTCACTGACTACAAAGACAGAATTCGGTGTGCTTACGTTGAAAAAAGTATAATTGAGTTTTGTTTAAAAAACAGTTGTTTTTATTGATTATATATTGTATAATAGCACTGTGCGTACCGTGAGTACGTATGTACATATCAGTTTCAGAAAACTTTAAAATAAATAAAAAAGGAGATACCGACTTGAGTTATTACATTGGTGTTGACGGTGGCGGAACAAAAACCGCTTATGCCCTTTTTGACGAGGACAAAAAAATTGTTGCAATGGTCAAAGGACCGGGCAGTAATCATGAAAATATGGAAGGCAGCTTTGATGAGGCTGCAGATATTATCTGGGAGGGACTCAAAAGGCTTGTGAACGAGGCAGGCATTTCTCTTAAGGATGTTTCCTTCACACTTATGGGTCTTGCAGGTATTGACCATCCTTACCAGCACGATGAGATGCAGAAACGTCTTCTTGACTACGGTCTTGAGAATTTTGAAATTTATAACGACGGTTTTATCGTTGTAAAGGCCGGTTCAACAGGCCCTGCTGCAATTGGTTTTAATTGCGGTACAGGTACTTGCTGTAACGCGATCGACTCTGACGGTAAGATGCTTCAGCTTGCAGGTCTTTCGGAATTTTCAGGTGACGTTGGTAACGGTCACTGGATTGCAAGCCAGACATACAAAATAGTGTATGATGATGTTTATCTCGGTCTTCGCAAAACTGCAGTTACAAAAATGGTGTTTGACGAATATTCGCTTTCTTCAAAGGAAGAGTTTCTTTCACTCGTTTCAAAGTTTGAGGAAGACGATGCAGATACATTTATTATGCGTCTTATTGATTTCTTCTTTGAAGCTGCAAAACTCGGCGACAAAGTTGTCCTTGATATTATAGAACACATGGCAGAAAGAGGAGCTGCACTTATCACAGCTCACCTTAACACGCTTAACTTCACTGATGAGGTTGTAGAGGTTGTTCTTTCAGGATCAATTCATACAAAGCTTCCGTCTGAAATTTACCTTAAAGCACTTATGGATAAGGCTGTTAAGGCAAGCGGCAGAAAGCTTAACTTTATCAAACTCACACAGCCACCTGTAACAGGTTGTGTAAACTGGATTTTCCAGCAGTATAAATAAGAAAGGGTTTTTCGGATGAAAGAAATTACAGTAGCCGTTATCGGTTCAGGCAGTACATATTGCCCCGAGCTTGTTGATGGATTTATCAAGGCTCAGGATTCACTTAAACTTAAGAAAATTTCCTTTATGGATATTGATGAAAGAAAGCGTAATATCGTCGGCGACCTCTGTATCCGTATGCTTAAAAAGGCAGAGATTGACTGTGAGGTAGTTCTTACAGATGATGTTGATACAGCACTTCAGGGTGCGGATTTTGTTGTAACACAGATCCGTGTCGGCAAACTTCCCGCACGTCACCTTGATGAAAGTATCCCGAAGAAGTACGGTCTTATCGGTCAGGAAACAACCGGCATCGGCGGTATGTTCAAGGCTCTTCGTACAATCCCTGTTATCAAGCACATTTGTGACAGAATTGAAGCAATTTGTCCGGACGCTTGGCTTATCAACTTCACAAACCCCTCAGGTATTATTACGGAGTATGTTCTCAATAACACAAAGGTTAAAAATATCGGTCTTTGTAATGTTCCTATCGATATGCTTGACGATGTCAAGGAAATCACAGGTGAAGATGTTGATATCGAGTATGTCGGACTTAATCACCTGAGCTGGATTACTTCAGTTAAGAAGAACGGTGAAGAACTTCTCCCGGGTCTTATCGAATCAGGCTTCTCACCGAAAGTTATGGCAAACATCAAGGACGACGGATTTGATCTTGAGTGCCTTAAGGCGGTTCAGGGACTTCCTTCCTCATATCTTCAGTACTACTACTGCAGAGAGGCTAAGCTTGAGCACCAGAGAACTGACGATAAGACAAGAGCACAGGTTTGCATGGAAATTGAAGAACAGCTTCTTGAGATGTACGACAATGAAGAGCTTTGCATCAAGCCGGCACTTCTTGACAAGCGTGGCGGTCATAAGTATTCACTTGCAGCCGTGTCACTTATCAATTCACTTGCAAATGACATTAACGATATTCAGGTTGTCAACGTTAAAAATAACGGTACACTTGATTTCCTTGATGACGATGATATCATCGAGGCTCCGTCAGTAATTGGTGCCGACGGTGCAAAACCGGTTAAGGTTGAGAACTTCACAAACGACCACATCATTGCTCTTATGCGTGTTGTTAAGGCTTACGAAAAGTTCACCGTTGAAGCAGCAAAGACAGGCTCTGATGAAGCAGCAATCAAAGGCTTACTTGTTCATCCGCTTGTCGGCGATTGGGAAAAGGCAACAAAGTGCTATGCAGAAATGAAAGAAGCACATAAGGATTACCTTCCTGAGTTTCAGTTTTAATCAGTAAAAATATGCACCCCAAAAGTGTCTGACTTTTGGGGTGCATATCATTTTTACCTGCGTTATTTTTTAGTCTTCTTCTTTAATTTCTTCGCCTTTTGAAACATCGAACCAGAATTGTACGCCACCGTCTGTATTTTCTACACCACACTGTTGCGAGTGTGCGTCCTGCACAGCCTTTACAATGGAAAGGCCGAGACCGAAATGTCCCTCAGAACGAAGTCGCGCAGCATCCTGGCGGTAAAAGCTGTCCCAAAGTTTCTGCAGTGCATCAGGCGAAATATGTTCACCTGTATTGTAAACATAGATTCTGTAGCAAAGCTCAAGCTCTTCATAACGAATGTCAATCCGCTTATCCTCACCGCCGATGTAAGAAATGGCATTTGAAAGCAGATTGTTGATAACAAACTGTAACTTTGCTGTATCCGCAAAACCGAAAATCTTGTCCTTAATCAAATTTGAAGCAGTTATGCCGTTTTTTTCGAATACTTTCTGATGCAACTTAAGTCTTTCATCGAGGAAGTCGTTAAGGGAGAAATTTGAAACGTTGAGATTATCGGAATGCTGAATGTTTGAGAGGCTCATCATATTTACAACAAGATCAGTCATTCTTGCACATTCTTCAATAATTGTATCACAGTACTCCTCAGCAGCCTTACGGTCGTCAAGAACATATCTGATTCCCTCTGCATATCCCTGGATAATTGAAATCGGAGTTTTTAACTCATGTGAAGTATCGGCAATAAACTCTGCTCTTGTTTTTTGTTCGATTTCCTTTTCCTCAAGCTGTACTGCAAGTACTTCGGATTTCTCAAGCAGTCTTTCCTGTGTAAGCATCAGCGATTCATAAAGCATATTGATATGGAAAATCGCATCATCTGTATCGGTTTTGATTACGTTGTTTCTGGTAGGGATACGTATACTTTTATTTTTCTCTTCCGCCATGATTTTAGTGACTTGAATAATGTCATTCAACGGTCGTGTGATCTGTGTTATGTAGAAATAGATTGCTATTGAAACACAGATAAAAATAATTACGGTGATTATAAAAGCTGAAAAAGAAATAACCTGTGCCTGTGATTCGATTGTTGCATAATTGGTTGCACATACAAACCGGTAGTTACTGTCATCAGAATGAGAAACAAGAACAAAGTATTTTTCTGCTGTTGTAGTGTTTGCGGAGATTCCGGCGAGTGAATTGTCGTCAAGTTCTCTGATAAGCTCAAACTGAGATTTGATATAGTTTACAATCGGTTCCGGTTCATCCGGAAGAATTATATGATTTTCATTGTCAGTCAGCACGGCATAATTATATCGTGCATAGACAGTGGTTGTATATTCCCTGGTTTGTTCATTACGGGAATAAATCTCAATGAACACATCATGTTCTGACTCTAACTTTTTTATCTCAGAGAGGGAGTTATCGGTATAAAGGTCGATGGAATCAATTTTACTGATAGTTTCCCTCATTTTAAACATATTCACACTTTCAAGCATACTTTCATAAAACGAGCTTGATGAAAAAAGTATAATTGAAATAATTACAAGGAAAATAAGGACAAACTGAACAAAAACCTGAATACGGAAATTAAGAAAGAAATGAAAACTGTTTTTCTTCTTTTGATCCAAAATCAGTTCACCTCAATTTTGTAACCTATACCGTAAATGGTTTTAAGATGATTTACTCCCCATGTTCCGAGCTTTCCGCGAAGACGAGCAACGTGTGAGTCAACGTTTCTTGCATCACCGACATAATCGTAACCCCATATGTCGTCGAGGAGTTGTTCTCTTGTGTAAACTCTTCCTCTGCTGGAGATAAGCTTCTGCAGGATGTTGTATTCCTTAAGTGTAAGCTCGATCGGTTCATTATCGATTGTAAGTCGGATCGTAGCCATGTCGTTCTGTGA
>JAZNCK010000079.1:0-10960 GCA_045587505.1 Acutalibacteraceae bacterium | reverse complement strand
TTTAAAAGAGGATAATATCTTTCCCTCGCTGTGAATATATCATAATCTTAAACTATGTGCAACAGCAATTTTTACCAAAGTACGAGATTCAGGACTTTAGCTTCAAAGTATATATTCATAATCATCAACAAAAAAGATATGCCCTGCAGATTTTCGTCTGCAAGGCACATTTTATTTCTCTGATACAATAAGGCCTGTTCCTTTTGAGTATATATTACCGTTTTTATCGTAAACTATATCATATTCTTTACCCAGAACCTTTACGCCGGATAATCGGAAATAATCCCAGTCCTCAGGAACAAGCGGATTAACAGTAATCTTCCCATCATTGACAGAAACACCGACAAGCCCGGAAATAACAAGATCACAAAAGGTGGAGTGGTTGTAATCCTTACCTCGTTCGTAACCACCCTTCACTTTTAACCAATGCCATTTTTTAAGAAGCGTCCTGCTTGACCAGTCTCCGTTTCTCGGATCCATAACCTCGTCAATCCACGAAACCGTTTTTCCGTCCTCCGTCACACGCTTATGCATGCGTGCATATTGCGCAAGAAGTGTGACAAACATTTCACGGTACTTTTTATTTTCAGAAACACGTGCAACATTGTAAAGACCGGTAAGAGTCTGAGATGTAGCAAACGGCCAGATATACCCATTCCACAGGCATTCATGTTTAGCCTGATAAAGAAATCTTGTATTTATTTTTTCTACAGTAGTCAGCCCGTATTCAGAATAGAACCCTTCATCTGACAAAAGCAGATCAAAGCAGCTTTCCCTTCCCTTTTCAGGAATACCGAACATAAAAGGAATATATCCGATCAGTTCTCTCGGACTCGTGCCTTTATTTTCGGTTGCCCTTGCAGGATCTTCACGTTTATCGTAGTGATATGCACGGTAAAACCCGTCTTCAAAAAGGTTTTCGTTTATAAAACTTTTAAGCAATTCGTATTTTTGACGATATTTTTCTTCAATATCTTTATTGCCATAAACATAAGCAAAACGTGAAATTGCATAAGAATCAGCACACATATAGCTATTAAGAGTCGGTCGAACACCTTTACGTGCTTTAAGCTTCTCATCAGTACCGCTGACGGAATATTCCATTGCATCATAATTATCAAGCGACCAAAAACTGCCGTTACTCAAAGCATGCGTGCGCTCCCATTCTTTGTAATACCTATCAAGTTTTTCAATAAAATCCTTACCGAAATCGTATTCACCGCGTATAAGAGCATATTTATAAACGGCATCGATCAACCACGTGCTGTACATATGGTTTTTATCAGACACAGTAAGGAAAAACTCAATATAACTTTTCAGATATCTGTCAGCATTTTTAAGCCATCTGCCTTCATAAAGGTGATGACCTGCTGCCGCATTGATGGTGTTATGTTTTCCACTCCATAATACTCTCGGTAAAAACTCAGTGATTACAGTACCGTCCTTAGTAGATTTTATGTGCTTTCTGTAAGTCCAGAAACGAAAATAGTACGCTCTCTCGATATCCTTATCGGGGCACTCAAAAACAGGAACTTCATCTTTCATCCATTCATAAACGTGAGCATTGTCAATATCATTTTTTATAAATTCTTCATCATTGCGATTAAACTCATCAACATAGTATTTTATAATATCCGTATTGCACAACCTCCCCTCTGATCCGATCTAAAAATACGTTTCAGCATAAGAACATATCATTTCTTTTGTCTTCAGTGTAGTTTCAGGATCTTTATCCAAAGCATGACCTGAATTTTCGTATATTATCAGATCGTTTTTAACACCCATCCGGCTGAGCAGAGCAAGAAATTCTACTGAATGTTCAAACGGAACGAGATCATCTGCCTTACCGTGAAAAACTGCAGTAGGAACACATTTTGATGAAACATACTTACCCGGAGAAATATTTATAAGTGCATTTTGTTGTTCAGAATCAAGAAAATTGCTTTTATCTATCCTGATACCGCAACATTTGGACAGTAGTCCGAACTTCCAGTCATCAAACTCACCTGAAAGTCCTGATAAAAAATCCGGTTTTGCACAATTAGTCGGAGGACAATAGACACAGACGGCAACAGGCGTTAAAGGTGCTTCGTTTTTTCTTGTATAGGTATACATAAGTGCGAGATGGGCACCTGCAGAACCGCCTGATAAAAGTAATTTATCAGTATTGAAGCCGTACTCAATACACTTTTCCCTGACAGTTATCAGTGCGAGAGTAATATCATCAAGTTCATTAAAAACATTTATTTCTTCAGATACAAAACGGTAATTCATTGTGGCACTGATATACCCTCGTTCGCAGAAGTACCGTGCATCGGGATGATGAGCAGATTTGTCACCGCCGACCCAACCACCACCGTGTATAAACATTATAACACCTGAAATATTATTCGCGTTTTTCGGAACGAAGATGTCCAACTTATGCCTTTCATGACTTCCGTACGGCATGTTTTCAACAAGCAAATAATCACCCATATCATTCATCGGCAAAAACACTCCTGATAGCTTCAAGATAACCATATCCGTAGAGATCATCAGGCTGAAGATAACTTGTTTCCGTCCATTCATTCCAACTGTTAACGGTTATAAACGGAGCCTTCATTATACCTCTTCCAAGAGAAAAATCTGCGAATTCTTTGATTCTGACACAAGCAGATTTGAAATTTTCAGGTGTATTATTCGTGATCACTCCGGGAACAAATTTGTTAAATCTTACATTGTTATCCCAACCAACAGAGATATTAGGATAAAAAGGAATGCCGAGTGTTTCTGATTCTGCTTCAATCGCAGCGATATAACTGTCCGTAACGTCATTGAAGTCACCGTCTAAATCGGTTGAACAACCCCAATTATAGCTAGTTACCGAATCAATACCCAGAAAGTCATACATCTGTGCAGAAGTGGCTCCTTTCTGAGAATCTGTATCACTAAGCCAGTTAAATACACGGTTACGCCAGTGCACAATCTGCAGGTGCAAGCCCTTGAATCCTGCCTCAACCGTCTTCTGACGAAATTCTTCAATACCCTTTTTACACTCATCACTCGTGCCGAATGATCTGATAAAATTATCGATATCAAAAATCATATATACAGGACAACCGTCAATACAATAATAATTTTCTTTGCTGAAATATTTTCCGATTGTTCTGTCACATATTTCCGAAAAAATCTGAGGACTTACACTGCCCTTCCAAATAGCAGTATGAAGATCATTGTCTGAATTACGCTTATCCCACAAATGTGTTGCATCATGGTTCGCCCACATAAGACAGAATTGCATTTTTGTGTTATTCTCAGCTTTAAGAAAACCGTCATTAAGACAGTTTTCCAGAAACGGTCGGTTATCGTACCAATACCAATCGTAGATAAAAACATTAACTCCGTGAGAAACGGCACATTCAATCTGCTTTTCCATAACTTTGCTGTCAGCCTCATTAACGTATCCCCATGTGGGTATGCGAGGCCAGCGGCAGCCTTTATAACCTCTGTCAGTCATGGCTTTGACAGTCTGCCATTCTCCGATACCTTCAGGCCAGAAAATGCGCGTGCGTGGCTCATCACCAGTGTATGAAGGCCAGATAAAAGCAGCAATATCGTATTTCTTCATATTACATCCCTCACATTATATTTTGAGTCCACAAAGAGTATAGCATAGGGCGAATTGTTTTGCAATAAATTACGATTACTGTTTTTTCGGACTGATTGCATTGCACTAAGTTTAATTATTATATACAAAAAACCACTGATTTCCATAAAAATCAGTGGTTCAGGTTATTTGAGTCAGGTTTTGCTAAGCAACGGCATTTCTGTCATACGAAGTTTTGCACAACCGTAGGGACAGAGTTCGATTTCTTTAATTTCGGAAATAGGCTTTACAGACTTAGGAGTCTTTCTGCACACTGACCTGTAAGGAAATTTGAGACCCCATTCGATTTGTTGCATTTTAGCTTTTACCGTTACAGGTGGGTTATCCTGTGAAAAAGGAACATCACCTACCGTATTGAATTTCACTTCAAAATCTGTGCTTGTAAAACCGTAATTCCACGGTGATTCCGGAATAAAATGATAGTCACAATACGGGAATTTACGTTCGACACCCTTACGCTTACGCTCAAGGATTTTCTTCTTATACTTGATAGGGACAGAGAAAAGTAAAGAACCCGTCTGAAGAACGTAAAGGTCATTCGGTCTCGTTTGGAAAAACGGAGTTGTTTCGAAATCCACTTCAATTTCAGTCTTACCGGTTTTAATTGAAAAATCAAGAGTATTTGCAGTTGCATTTTCTCCGTTCACACGAAGATTTTTTGCAAAGGACGGAACTCGGATTGCGAAATCAAATTCTTTGTCGGAGTCTATGTAATAGTGCATCTTGTTTTCAAACGGATAGTTTGTTTCGAGCCTGATTGAAACTCCGTCAGCATTTAGAACGCAAGGCAACATAACCGAGTTAATTATTGTTTTGTCATTATACATAAACGGCGATAATGCAAACTTCGGCCAACCCTGATTAAAATTAGCCGTGCAACATCCGAAATTCGGCTCAAGACCGAATAAATGTGCCTCAGGACCGTTTGTGCTGAACGGTGCCATAATCATCGTTCTTTGGCAAGCAATCTGATTAACCATCTGCACATACTGGTGTGTCCACATATCTTCACTGATTGTAGCGGGAAGCGCATTGAACGCAAGTATTTCAAGACGCTCCGCCCATTTGTAGTCACCGGTGTGAGCAAACAACTCTTCATAAGAATACATCTGTTCGACAACAGAACAAAGCTCCGTTCCTCTCGTAGGATTGAGCCCTGAAAGAACTTCATCACCTGTAAATCCTCCAAAGGCAGTTCCGTTATAACGGTCGAGGATTTCACGAAGTTTTTCAGCGTTATCTGTATACTCCTCACCTAACAACTCATGCGAAACCGCTTCTGCTTTAAGCATCATCGTCAGGTTTACTATATGCGTCTTTCTTCTCCAGATGTGGCTCGGCTTTTTCCAATCATCAATCGCTGTATTATAATCAAAACCTTGTTCCTTAATAATTTTAGAGAAATCTTTTATCCATTCCTCGGGATACTTTTCATATAAGAAATTCAGAGAAACAAAAGTCTCAAACCATCTGTATTTGCCCCATCCGAAAAGAGTAGCTTCTCCGTTTTTAAGCATTTTATAATAATTCCTGAAAACTTTATAAATAACCTCAGGAATCCGTTCATCGCCTGAACATTCATAATAAACCTTGAGTGTTTTCGCTATAAGCTGAACTGCCCAGGTGTCATAAAAAGCTCTTTTTCTATCTGAGCACGGACAAATCCAACCGTCACTCTGCTGTTTTGAAAGAATAGAATCGATATATTTTCTGGCCGTAGCAATCATTTCTTCATCTTCAAGCAGATAAGCAAGAGGTATAAAGCCGTCAAGCCAGTACGGTACACGCTCCCAACCTTCACATTTGCCGCCAATCCATGCACTGTCACGGATATCGGGCCATATCTTATGCAGATTGCCACTCAAACCTTTTGCCTGAAGTTCAAGCTGACGTCGAAGCCAACCCTCAGGCTTTAATTCTTTTGATGTGTAAAAATTCCATTCGCTCATATTTTCCACCTCACACAATGTTTTCGATTTCTTCAGTTTTGTTTTCTACAGTATCGACTCCCTTTCTGACAAGAAAATAAAGAGGAATCAATGCAAAAACACAAACTACACCTGCCCATAAAAACATGTTTTTTGAAGGTACTATTATCTCAGCACCGACTTCATTTATAATCGTCTGTGCTGCACTTTGACATGCCTTGTCACCAATAACGGGGCCTATAACCATAGGAAGCATAACAGCGAATATCATTCTGACTCCCTGGAAAAGTCCTGACTTACCTTCAGGAATGAAATCCTTGATAGTGGCACCGAATAAAATATTTACAAGAGCATTACCGATAACAACGGGCAGTATACTAATAAGAATAACATATATACTTGTGCTTGTCGAAAGCATGAAGAAACCTAAGGTCAATACAACAACACCTGTTACAAGGCAGAAGCCCCTTTTCTTTGTTGATAGCTTTAAAAGCGTTACAATGCAGACAAGCAAAATAATCACAACAACCACAGCGGTTATTATAACAGATGGTTTGAGAATATTGCTTACACCTCCGTTGTCGGGAATAACGACATACTGAACATAAGTAAGAAGATACGGATAGAAAACCTGGAATGCAATTATTGCAAAGCAGAACGACACAAGGGACAGATATAGTCTTGCGTTGGTCTTTATAACTGACGGTCTGAACCCGTATAAGAGGTCTGCCCAATAATTTGAAGAGCTTTCAATCTGTGCAGTACGCGGTGGGTCTTTGATAAGAAACAGACCAAGTATACCGCACAAAGTTACTATCAATCCAAGACCTGCAAAGAAAACCTTATAAGTTATAGTACCTGCCTGAGCAAAACTTCCGACACCGGTTACCGCAAACGAAGAAACGGTGCCTACAACAGATAAGACGGTCTCTACAATCGGTCTTTGACGTGGTACGGTAACATCAGTTACCCAAGCCTGGAAGGCGGCATCGTTACTTGTTGAACCCATAAAAGTCATAACAATATCCATAAGAATGACAAACCATACCGTACAACCGAGAATTCTTGCTTCATCGGTAAGATTAAAAAGATTTGCTACATTTTCCTTTGTAATAAAGCCGAACATAGCAGTAACCACACCCCAAAGGATATAGCCGACAGAAATAAACATTTTACGGTTTTTCAGTTTATCACTGAGGGCACCCATCACAAAAGTGGTCAGCACCGCAGCAATGGCCGATAATGCAACCATACGTGCTATCGCTGTAGTTGCCTCCATTGTTCCTCTGATAGCTGACTCAGATACATCGGCATATATTTCATTGGTGATAAAGGTGTTAAAATACATGTTTTCTGTATTCCATGCAACACCGCCCATAAAGCAGAACAAGGTTATAATAAACCAGTTCCTTTTACTGAGTTTTTCTTTAACCATATTTTTCCCCTTCCAAAAATTTAACATTTGGAATTATATCATAACAATACAATAATTGCAAAGCATATAAATAACAGAAAACATTTTTCTTATTCTGAATAATATTACCTGCTTTTTCTTGCAAAAAATTGCTGATATAATACAATTTCAAAAAAAACAATAAATGATGCATCTGTATTAAACAGAAGAATCCTAGCCTTATTTCACCGGATAAAAACGGAAAAATTGAACTACGAAACAAAACTGTTATTGGTCACTATGAATTAACCCTCCTCACAGCACAAACACTGTGAGGAGGGTTTTAACACTAACGAGTATAAACTGTTGCTGTAAAAGATCAACAGAAAAAGATAAATCTGAACCTGTTATCTGTTAAGAATAAGCTTTGTAAGCTCAACAGGTTCAACAATTGTGTCTCCCTTATAAACACGCATATTGCCTGATGCGATTTCGTCGATAAGAATAACTTCACCATTGTTGTAGCCGAACTCAAACTTGATGTCCCAGAGATCAAGACCGATTGTTTTAAGGTCATCAGCAACAATCTTTGTGATTTTAAGTGTCTGCTCCTTCATGCTCTCAAAGAGATCGGGAGTCATAACTCCGAGTGCTGCAAGGCCTTCGCCTGTAACAAGGGGATCACCCTTTTCGTCATTCTTGAATGTGCACTCAACATAACCGCCCTCAAGGACTGTGCCGTCAGCCATGTACTCACCGTATCTGCGGATAAAGCTGCCTGTTGCAACAAGACGGCAGATAACCTCAAGACCGTGACCGAATACTGTTGCAGGAAGAACTTCCATTGTAGCATTGTCGATATCAGCGCTTACATAGTGAGTCTTGATGCCAGCATCCTTGAGCATTTCAAAATAATAAACTGATGTTTCAAGATTTGCCTTTCCGATACCCTCAATGGTAAGACCTACGCTATTCTCGCCGGGATCAAAAACACCGTCTTTACCTGTGCAGTCGTCCTTGAACTTAAGCATTACGTTGCCGTTTTCAAGCTTGTAAACGTCCTTTGTTTTACCTTTGTACATAATTTCCATAGTTTCAATCTCCTTACTGTTCCATTTAGAGTTTAAGAAAAGCAAATTCTATACATTTCTTATACGAAAAAGAATATCACTTTTGATTTTTCTTGTCAATAAAAATTAAAAATGTTGTTGTAAAAATAATACACAGTAACCTGAAAATTTTTATGCAAAATGAAAAATGAAAATTGCGATTTACAGCAATGATTATCAGTATAAGCTATTCTGAACTCAACGTCATTGACAAAATAATGCTGAGGTTGTAATATGTTTTTTAGTTATGTTTATTTATATGCTGAAAGGATTTTGATATGGTAACTCAGAATGTGTTTGTTTTTCTTGCCATAAGTATGCTGTGTATGTGCTTCGGCTGGGGTATGCGAGGCTCAGCAATCGGCGGTGAAAAAGGTGCAATGCTGCCCGGTGCACTTTTAGGTATTTGCTGTGTTTGGTACACCGGTTCGGAATTGCTTATGCAAAACGTGTTTCTCTTTGCTGCTGCATGCTCACTGGGCTATTTTTACGGTGGTATGGAGCCTTACGGCTCTACAATGGGCCTTGTTATCATACATAACAATCCACGATACAATCCCTCTCTCGGGTACCTCGCCCTCGCATTTAAAGGTTCAATATGGGGCGGACTCGGAGCAGGCTTTTTAGGCGTAAGCTTTTCAGCAGCAAGCGGAAACGTTTACAAGTGGTACGATATTGTTATTTTCTTCTCCCTTGTTCCGCTTTTACAACATATCGGTTACCGTGTTTTCAACACTCCCTTCGATCCCAGAAACGGCAAAATGCCACGCATCTGTTTTTCTGAAAAAAGTCGTGAAGAATGGGGGCGAAACCTTCTTGTTGTTGCTGAGTTATTGATTCTTATGGTCATCCGTAGAGACATTTTCGGCATCATTATGTGGATAGGCGGAGCTGTTGCCGGTTCTGTAGGTTGGGTTATCGGTATAACCTTCTATGACAAACAACGTCATCCTTTCAAAAACGGCAAGCGCATGTTCGGCAAACTCAGCATCCTCAAGCTCATTGACGGTTGGAAAATAATGGAGTTCACTCAGGGATGTTTCAACGGTCTCATAATAGGAACAGCCTTTGTGCTCGGTTGGCCTATAGCTGCAAAAAATCTTGAACAGGCTGAATCTACGGGACAGCTATGGCACATACTGCCTGAAAGAGTTGACACCGTGCTTTCATGGATATTCTGTGCTCTGATTATATGCACCGTCTTTCTGTTTATCATCCCCTACGATAAATCAAAGCATATTGATACAAATTTCCTTGAGGTTATCGAACGCCCTTGCTATATGGTTGCACCGTTATGCCTAATAATGCTCGGTTCAACGACAATGGCGGAAATCATCTGCTGTTTTACAATGTATTTCGTCGTAGCTCAGCACGACGCAACGGAAAGATACAGCGAATATAAACACATCAAACTCATTCGTGCAATCCTCGTACTGATCGGTGCAGTTATTATAGCAGTTCAGGCAGTCAGAGGATTCACACTGTGGGAAACCTGGATTTTCTACTGTGTAGGTTATCTTGTTTTTGATTCCGTCTGTTTCTTCCATCCCGACAAAGTCAGAGAAAAACGTAATAACACAAAAACATTCAAAGACTTAGTTATTTCCTTTGGCAGTCTGGTTACCGTGCTTCCGTTTTTCTACATTCTGGCATTGTTGATGCTCATTTTCGGTTATTTAAATTTCAGAGTGTAAAATAAATCTTAAAACAAAATATTTTTAAAACTATACTACAATAATTATTATTTTCCTTGACAAATCAAAAGCTGTTTGATATAATTATCAGCGTTGTCAAACAGCTTTTGCTGTCTAAAACTGAACAACGAGGCGTAGCTCAGTTTGGTAGAGTGCTTGCTTTGGGAGCAAGATGCCGCAGGTTCAAGTCCTGTCGCCTCGACCATAAAAAACCTTGAAAACCTTAGTAGGCTTTCAAGGTTTTTTATATTGCAAATACTTATTTATGGTTGTCAGCTCTCTGATGTAGAGACTGCGGACATCGGGAGCTTTGGTGTCATAAGCACCGAAGATTTCAAGGGCATCTTTGATTGTTACCCATTCAGGGACAATACCGTGTTCGATTTCAATTTCCGTCAGTGTCTGCTTCCCCTCACCTGTTACCTCGCAGATAAAATAATTGCTGATATACTTTGTCTCGAAGCTGTATTCATTGATTGTAAGGAAGTGGCAAATGGGTTTTACATCGTAGCCGGTTTCCTCTCTGAGTTCTCTTATACAGCAATCTTCGAGGGTTTCACCGCCCTCCAAGCCACCGCCGGGTGTCATATACACACCGGTATTCAGTTCGTGAGACAGCAGGATTTTCCCTTCCCTTACTACGATACCTCTCGCCGCAATACGCTCCCTTTCGGGAGGATCGGAATAGGTTTCGGCATATTGATTTATAATTTCAACGTCGTTCATTCCAACACCTCAATCACTGTTTCGTAATACTGTTCCTGAAAGTGAACTGCTGTTTCAATTTCTTCTTGAGTAAAATTCATTCCCTCGGGTGCGGCAACAAGCTTATCCTCAACATCATTATGACGGTGAACGATCGCAACAACCTTAGCTGTATACTCATTCACAGGCTCGTTTACGCCAATTAAGTATACATCCAGTTCTTCACCGTCTCCTCCTATAACTCCGGGAATAAAGCCGTAATTTATCGGATAAGTTAATGAATATTTTTCTTTTTTATGAATGTAGCCTATCGGTCGGTCGATTTTTATTGTGACCGTTTTACCGAGATAGGATTTAGCGAGAGCTTTTCGTTCTTGCATATTCATTTTATCACCTTTTCTTTTAACAGACTATAAGATTGTTTTCCTTAGCTTGTTTTATAAGTCTTTGTGCACGGAACAACAGATAATCGTGCCCCATTTCAC
>JAZNCK010000078.1:0-3099 GCA_045587505.1 Acutalibacteraceae bacterium | reverse complement strand
CATTTTCCTTTTGTTTTATAAGTACCACTAATGAGCTTCTCGTCAAAAGGCTTGTGGACAATCGTGCCATCTGGAAGCTTCTCGTTGCGATACAGCTTCCAACGCAAGCGGATTTCATCGGCAAGCTTTTCTGCATAGCCTTCTTCAGTATTGATTCTGTCAAGATAGTATTCATAACACTTTTTAGCCTGCATTGCTCTTATATTGTGATAATCAACAGAATTTGAGAGCTCAATCGGTTTAAATACCTTTTCCTTTTCACCAAGTCCTTCAAAATATGATTTTACGAATTCCTGATCCTCAGGAAGGATTCTCTGCAGACTATCCTTGCCACCCTTGCCGTCCTTAACAAAAATACACATATGACCGCTTTCGTCGATTCTCAGATCTCTGCCCTCAAGCTTTGCAAGCTCTGAGACTCTGATCCCGACGACCTTTTGGAATTCAACGGTGCGTGCGTAACGAGGATTATTCGGATTGTTATCTGCACGAATCTTCTTGCCGTTGTCCGAGCGTGATTTGGTGTATTCAGCTGTATAACGGATAGGTTTTGTGATTGTGTTCATCGGAACATCATAAAAGCTGCATACTGCCGCAAGATAGTTGTGTATGGTAGCAGCTTTATATTTCTTTTCCTGCAAGTAGTCAGAATAATCCTGAATATGTTCCATACATTCCGCATGGGTTTTACAATTATGCTGTTCACGACAATATTTGATAAATGCAGTCAACCATTTTCTATAGTTTTTCTGAGTAACAGAACTTTTTAATTCGGCAATAAATGACTCTGTTTCATCCCTTAACTGCCTTGTTATACTCTTACCCCTGACTTTGTTTTGCTTAGCCATAGCAACAATCCTTCCATATATAATTTGAAACTTTTTTCTGTTGGTGTTTCTTCCAACCCGCGCCGAAAGGCTCGTTAAATCAATTGGTGATGTCTCAATTTACATACAAAAATTATATTCTGTCGCCGAGAAAAGGCCGGTTGAGCAGGTTACCATCCTGTTCACACCAAAGGTTTCAGAGCAGCAAAAACTCCTCAAAAACCTTGCATAAGCGGTTATCACGTAAAAATCTCTATTATTTTCCGCGATAACCCTTATGCACAGACCGATAAACACGGTCTGTTCGTGAGAAGTGTCAGCTCAAACAAAGCACCGGTACAGGCAATGTTTTCGCTGACATTCTCACTGCTGATCCGAACACCCTTGCATATACACAAAGCTGTTCGGATCACATCGGGGTACGCACTTTTCCGCAAAAGAACGAAGCAGACTTTTACTCCACACCTCAATGACTCCGTGTCCTTTATGAGGTTGTTTGGTTTCGTTTGATATATTCGGGCTGAAAGTGCATACCGCTTTACTCCCTTCTTGATTTATTTCATCCAACCGCCTTCGCAATTTCTATCCCTGACAGTTGAACTAAAACGGGATTTTTTAATCACTTGCGCTGTGATTTTTACTCCAAACGTGATTCATTAATCATCCAAATCATGTAAGAATGACCGACACTACAAAATTCAACTTCAACTTTCCTGCTAAAAGCAGGCTATTTTTTGGCAAAAATGGCGTTTTTGTCTGATTTTGGGCATAAATTAACCCCCGAAACGGGTGTGATTTCGTTTCAGGGGTAAAAGAGTCCCCCGACTGAATGGTTAGCTCAATCGAGGGGTGGTTATGATTATACTGCCGTCAAACTTTAGGCATAGAGTTCAGCTAAAATGTTGTCTTCGATATCGGACAATAGCATACTACTCATTCCAACATGTTGAGGTGATCTTGTGTCTGCAATAATCCAAGTTGTACTTAACCAATATGTGCTTTTGGTTGTCTTAATTTCAATATTCCATGTTTCTACTTTATAAACATAACCCATTCCACTACTGGTTTCTCCGCCGGCACTCTGCAAATATCTTGCTTCGATTACTTCTCCATCAAAAGCTTTTAAAAACTCACTGATTGCTTTTTGAGGATTTTCAATACGCTGTTTCGCTTCTTCAGATAACATCTCTTCTATTGCCTGAATATCATTTGATTTTACGGCATCAATAATATCGTTTGTTATTTCATGCACGCCGGGAAATGTTAATTGCTGATATGCCCCCGAAAGAGTTGAACTGAAAGGAAACAGAATCAAAAGAAATGAAACTATGCTTATTATGATTTTTGTCATATATTTGTCCTCCGTTTTATAGCAATTAGACTTCACAATAAGATAATTATACAATTTTGGCAGAAAAAAAACAAGCAACTAAAGTTTACATTTATGAAATTTCGGGTGTGTTCGAAAAATACATTAAATAAAAATTATATTCTTTTATCAAATGTCTTACAGCATTCGAGCAACAAGAAAATCTATTCTTGCCTGAAGCTCAGCACCATCCGACCTGAGTTTATTGCTCAAGCCGGGTGTTTGTGGTGTTAGGATTTATTTGATTTGAATGCCAAACAATGCTTGCAGCCAAGTAATGATTGTTGTGAAGAAGGTTGATATTGCGCTTATCACTCTTTCGAAGAAAGACTGTTCGAGGATGGTGAAGTTTACGCTTGCTGTGCCGGAGTAGTTACCGATACCTTTAATAGTTGCGGTAGCTGTGCCGGTATTTACATTGTTCTTATAAGCAACCGTATAGTCCGTGCCTTCTCTGAGAATGTTGCTGCCGTCTGTTACTGTGAGCGACGGTGTAACTGCTTCGCCGGTATAATTTTGGTCTGCAACAGGGGCGATAGTTACGGGAGCAATGTTCTTTGTGATAATGGTGAAGTTTGCAACGCTTGTGAGCACCTTATAAATACCCTTGCCGCTGACCGTGACTTTCGCCGTGCCGACATTGATATTATCGGCATACTTAACCGTGAAATCTGTGTTTTCGGTCAGGTGTTTATTTGATACCGAAACACCAAGCTCAGGTTCAATTCTGCTGCCGGTGTAGGTCTGATTCGGAATCGGTGCGATAACAAAGGTGCTGACGGGGATATTGTTCTGTACAGCGTAATCGTGTGCGTAGGAATTTACCATTCAGTAGATCGTGAGCGAATTACAGCCGTCAAATGCATCGGACGCTATGTTGATAACAGAGTTTGAAATAACCGC
>JAZNCK010000077.1:0-2132 GCA_045587505.1 Acutalibacteraceae bacterium | reverse complement strand
GGTCACCACTATGAGCTTGACGATTTCCAGATCAAGTCAGTAACCGAAGGCCGTGAAGCTATGGGCTCGGCTCTCGTTAAGCTTCGCTCAGCAAGCGGTAAGCTCTATTCAGGTACAGGTATCTCAACAGACGTTATCGGAGCAAGTATCAGAGCTTACGTAAGCGCACTCAATAAAATCGCCTACGAGGAGGAATAAAAGTGAATTTAGCTTTTTCTACAAAATTCCATAAAGCATCGGGTCTCGGCGATTTTCTTAAGATTGCCGAGGAGCTTCGCTATGAAGGAATAGAAATTCACGATATAAAGGCAGATGCTTTTTCTGGCAAGGCTTCTCCGTTCAGCCCTGATATGGCATCCGTAACAAAGCGCACTCTTATCAACGCAAAGAAAGCGATTGCCTGTATCGATGTTGACTGTAACGTCGCAGACAAAGAAAACGCCCAAGAGGTTATGAGAAAAATCGAAGCAGCAGTTTCTGTTGCAAGAAATATAAACGTTTCATACATCAAGGTATATGCTGAAAGCGAAGACGAAGACGCAGTTGCTTACGTTACAGATTTTATGGAAGATGTAATCAGCCTTTGCGAGAAAAACAATGTTGTTGTGCTTGTTGAAACTGTCGGCATTTACGCTGATACAGACAAGCTCTGTGACCTTCTTAACTTCTTCGCGAGCGATTATATCGGTGCAGACTGGAATATGTACGAAACCTTCTTCAAGGCTAAAGAGGATGCCGAGAAGACAATCAAAAACCTCGGTGCATATGTAAAACTCGTTCATATGACCGATGCTGAAGAATACGGCAGACACACTCTCATAGGCGAAGGCAAGCTCCCTGTTGAGGAGATGACAAATGCTCTTCGCTCAATCAACTATGCAGGCTTCGTTTGCATTGAATGGAATCCTGAATGGATAAGCGAGATTGATGACCTTGAAATCATCCTTACCCATTATGAAAGCTTCATGGAAGCTATGGGCAGTACAAAGAGCAATAAAAAGTATTTTTATAATAAAACAAGAACAGGTAAGTTTGTATGGGAAAAGGAAGAGCTTATTGAAAAGACCTTCTCTCAGGTTCTTGATACAATGGTTGAAGAATTCCCTGACCAGCTTGCGTTCAAATATACAACACTTGACTATACAAGAACATATTCAGAGTTCCGCGATGATGTTGATACCTTTGCGCGCGCACTCATTGCTATGGGTGTAAAGGCAGGAACTCACGTTGCTGTATGGGCAACTAATGTCCCGCAGTGGTATATTGCGTTCTGGGCAGCAACTAAAATCGGTGCAGTTCTTGTAACGGTCAACACAGCTTACAAAATCCACGAAGCAGAGTATCTTTTCAGACAGTCGGATACTCATACTCTCGTTATGGTGCAGGGATACAGAGATTCTCACTATGATGAGATAATGGCTGAACTCTGTCCCGAGCTTGAAACACTTAAACCGGGCGAACAGCTTCATTCAAAGAAGCTTCCGTTCCTCCGAAATATTATTACGGTCGGCTATGAGCAGAAGGGGTGTATGACCTGGAACGAAGCTCTTGATAAGGCTTCTCAGGTACCCGTCGAGGAAGTTTACCGTATGGCATCACTTGTTAAAAAAGACGACGTATGCAATATGCAGTACACTTCAGGTACAACAGGCTTCCCGAAGGGCGTTATGCTTACTCACTACAACGTTGTAAACAACGGTAAGTGCATCGGCGACAGAATGGATCTTTCAACAGCGGACAGAATGATGATTCAGGTTCCGATGTTCCACTGCTTCGGCATGGTTCTTGCAATGACGGCAACGATGACACACGGTGGCACGGTTCTTCCGTTACCTTATTTCTCACCGAAGTCATCTCTTGCCTGCGTAAATAACGAAAGAATCACAGCTTTCCACGGCGTTCCGACGATGTTTATTGCAATGCTTCAGCATCCTGATTTTGAGAAGACGGATTTCTCATATGTCAGAACAGGTATTATGGCAGGTTCACCCTGTCCGATTGCAAAGATGCGCGAAGTTGTTGACAAAATGAATATGAAGGAAATCACAATCGTTTACGGTCAGACGGAAGCTTCACCGGGCTGTACAATGTCAAGTACGGATGACCCGCTTGAGGTTCGTGTTGCAACAGTC
>JAZNCK010000076.1:0-2069 GCA_045587505.1 Acutalibacteraceae bacterium | reverse complement strand
TTGTCACGCCAGTGGCACGGCCGAGCAGCTATGTGCGGATTGGATAAACGCTGAAAGCATCTAAGCGTGAAGCCATCTCCAAGATTAGATTTCCCATAGCGTAAGCTAGTAAGACCCCTCATGGACTATGAGGTTGATAGGCTGCATGTGTAAGCGTAGTGATACGTTCAGCTTGGCAGTACTAATAGGTCGAGGGCTTGACCTTTCTTCATTTGGTTCTATTCCACACCATTGTTTAGTTTTGAGGGTGCATACCCATAGTAAAGTCATAGATTGATTCTATGACTTTTTTTTATTTTTATAATTATCACTGTTTGACATTCTGTTATTCCTGATATATAATGATTGAGGTGATTATAATGCCTAAAAAGAATTGTCGTAACACAAAAAGTAAGATTGTTTCTGCTGCGTGGAAACTATTTTATGATCACGGTTACAATAATACAACTATAGATGAAATAATTGCAGAGTCAGGCACATCAAAAGGCTCTTTTTATCATTATTTTGAGAGCAAGGATGCCCTTCTCGGCTCTCTTGCATATCTTTTTGATGAAAAATATGAACAGCTTGAGAGTGAAATTGATCCTGATTCAGGATGTATTAACACGCTTTTGTTCCTTAACAGTAAACTGTTTGAAATGATTGAAAACACTGTTGATCTTGAGCTTATCAAAAGGCTTTATTCAACACAGTTGGTAACAAAAACTGAGAAACAGCTTCTTGATCACAACCGTGTGTATTACAGGTTACTTCGTAAGATTGTAATTGCCGGTCAGGACAACGGTGAGATTACAAAATCTATGTCTATTAATGAAATTGTCAAATATTATGCCTTTTGCGAAAGGGCAATAATATATGACTGGTGTCTTTGCAACGGAGATTACTCTCTGAATGATTCAGCTTCTAAACTTATGCCGTTTTTTATGGAAAGAATTACAAATAAGTGAAGTTTATTTTTTGTATTATTTTTGGTATATACTTTAGTCTTGTTTTGATTACCTTATAATACTGCGATTATGTTTATGAATTAGCCTTAAAGTACAGACTGTAGTCTGTACTTTATTCTATATTGCATTTTTTGGAATTATGTGTTATACTTGCGGTTGTATTTTTATTTTAAATGTTATTCAGATGTGAAAGGAGTTGTTTTTATGGAAGGTAACACTATCCAGATCCTGGTAGCTATGATCATTTATATGGCAGCTGTTATCGGCATCGGTCTTGTTTACGCCAAAAAAGCAAATAAAAGTTCAGAAAACTATTATCTCGGAGGAAGATCTCTCGGTCCCTGGGTTACAGCAATGAGTGCTGAAGCTTCAGATATGAGTGGTTGGCTTCTTATGGGACTTCCCGGTGTTGCGTACTGGTGCGGTCTTGCTGATGCTGCATGGACAGCAATCGGTCTTGCAGTCGGTACATACATCAACTGGCTTATCGTATCAAAGCGACTTCGCCGTTATAGTATCAGAGCCAATAATTCAATCACACTTCCCGAGTTTTTCTCAAACCGTTTCCGTGAAAAGAACAAGGTTATAATGACTCTTGCTGCTCTTTTTATCCTTATTTTCTTCACCGTTTATGCAGCAAGCTGTTTTGTAACATGTGGTAAGCTTTTTGCTACACTTTTCGGTCTTGATTACAAGCTGATGATGATTCTTGGTGCAGTATTTGTTCTTGTTTACACAATCCTCGGCGGATTCCTTGCAGAAAGTGCTTCTGACTTTATGCAGGCAATTGTTATGATTACAGCACTTGTTGTTATCGTCATTATTGCAGTTGTAAAGGCAGGCGGACCTGCAGCAGTTATTGCAAATGCAGGTAAGATTGACGGATTCCTTGATTTCTTCGGTCTTGCAAATCCCACAGTTAATGAAGCAGGTCAGCAGATTGTTGAAAACGGTGTGCCTTTATTCGGTAAAGCTCTTGATTACGGTTGGCTTTCAATCGCATCATGTATGGCATGGGGTCTCGGTTATTTCGGTATGCCTCAGGTTCTTCTCAGATTCATGGCTATCCGTAAGGAAGGCGAGCTTAAGTCTTCAAGAAGAATTGCTATGGTATGGGTTGTT
>JAZNCK010000075.1:0-10797 GCA_045587505.1 Acutalibacteraceae bacterium | reverse complement strand
TCTTTTTCCTTTTTCAAGATCCTTCGCTTCACTCAGGATGACACTGCAGAAGACATCGACAAACCCGAATTTATCAAACAAACCTGCAAATAAATTTCCGTTCAGAATAAATTTTAAAATACACTTGATTTTTAAGTAGTTGTTAGTTATAATAGTAAAGCTGTAAGGCAGATACGGAGAGTTGTCCGAGCTGGCCGAAGGAGCACGACTGGAAATCGTGTAACAGGCTATAACCTGTTCGAGGGTTCGAATCCCTTGCTCTCCGCCAAAAAGAAAAGAGTCGCAACACGCGGCTCTTTTTCTTTTTTGTTTAATATTAAGGCAAGGGATTTGAAGCCCGAGGGGGTGAGGAGCGTAAAGAAAACAATTCGGTGAATTGTTTTTTGGGACGAAGTCTGAGGCGGGTACTGTTGCATAGCAACGGTCGCCGAGGACGTAACCTGCGTAGCAGGTGTATCCCTTGCTCTCCGCCAAAGAATAACGGTACCTTTTGAGGTGCCGTTATTTTTTTTGCAAGGGATTCGAAGCCCGAGGGGGTGAGGAGCGTAAAAAAACAATTCGGTGAATTGTTTTTAGCGACGAAGTCTGAGGCGGGTACTGTTGCACAGCAACGGTCGCCGAGGACGTAACCTGCGTAGCAGGTGCATCCCTTGCTCTCCGCCAAAGAATAACGGTACCTTTTGAGGTGCCGTTATTTTTTATTGTATTCAAAGTGATAAAGTAAATTATGAAGTATGAGTATCCTTATTGATATGATACAAAAAAGAAAAGAGTCGCAGTGCGGCTCTTTTTCTTGTTCAATATTTAATTAAAGACTCTTTTCAATCTGTTTTAAGATATAATTCCTTAAAGCAATCATTTTTTCTGTACCGCGTGGATATGTACGGAACTTTATTATGCCAAAACGTCGGAGAAGTTTAGTTTTAACTGCATCTTTACCGACAATAGATTCGAGAAGCTGTAATGCACGCATTTCCTGGAAAGCTTCAAATAATACTTCGCCACGTACAGACATAATCGCACCGTCATCATACGGGTACACGGTAAAAGCATCGCCTGACGGGAAAGCACAATCAGCATCTGTTACTTCGTACGGATTGATGTGGCGCAGAGAATGTGCCGAGTTGTAGAAGTTGAAGCCCCACTGCAGGAACCCTTTTATATCGTGAAGATAAAGCTGTGTGCCGATGATTTTCGTTGCAGAAAGTGGCATTCCGAAAAATCTGTTGCTCAGATCTTCGCCCTGACCGCAGCAGTAATATGTCCAACGGTTATCAAAACCTTTTTTGATGAATTCATCAATACTTGATGTTGACGGAATAGGCTGAGTGATAATTCCGTTTTCATAAAACTCATAATCAGAAAGCGCATCAATAATCGGGAAATCCTTTAATATATCTGCAACTACTTCCTTAGCTTTTTTGTATAACTCAATCTGCTCACTATTCGGCTCGTCCGAAATGTGGAAGTAAGTTTTTTCTTCGATATTGAGTTCCTTTATAACTGTGATAAGCTCCGGAAGGAAAGCGTGAAGGAATGCAGAATACTCCTCCCCTGCTGCCTCTGTTTCCCAACCGAAAATACGCTTTGTTTCGCCGTCAACCTCTGCCATAACTTTCGGTGCAGCGAACGCTCCCCACTGAGAGAAAAGGTGTGAAATTTCAAAATATCTGATTCCGCAATCAATTGCGAGCTTTACCCATCTGCGGAATTTATCAAAACTGAATGTATATTTGTCTCCGTCTTTTTTTACGTCAATAAGCTGAACGGTTGTACGCTCACCACCGACTTTTGTGTCAAGCGGAGGAGTGAAAACAGGTGTAAGAATCATCGTGTTACCGCATCTGACAAATGTTTCCATATATTTTCGGATAAGCTCCCAATGCTCTTCAGAGAATACGGGAACCTTGAAATAATCTGCGATACAGTCGCTGTGGAACCACTGTGTACTGATAAGAGTCTGCTCGGGCAAAACTGCATCAATAACTGTAACGTTGAATGTGTTTGAAGAGATTTCTCCCTCTTCACTGTGGAATTTAACCGTTATCGGATAACTTCCCGCTTTTGCATCCTTCGGAATTTCAACTGTCACCCAAACTGAAAACCATTTGTCCGGTTTTATAAAAAGAGTTTCATCAATCGGGAAGAGAACGTCCGGGAACAAGCCTGACATTGAACGTTCGCAGAACATCGCCTTGTCTGAGTAGCAGGGAAGTTCTGACGGAACATTGCCGACTGAACGAACGCTGACCACATTGCCGAGTTCACTTTCAACTGATATTTTCGCTGTAAATCTTGAATCTGATTTATATGCAAGCTGATAGGAGTAGCGTTCACCTTTAAGCACTTTCGCACTTTTTACAGGTGTAAATTCGCACGCGCCATCAAGAAAAATTCTGTTAAGATTAGAAACCTGTTTAACCTGAAAATCCATTCATACTTCCTCCACCAGTGTTTTCATCTATTTTAACACAGGACGGGTAGTTTTTTCAACCTATTTACGCTTATTAACTGCAATTATTCCGCCAATTGCAGACAAAATAATCTGAATGGCTAAAAGAATCCATCCAATAATTCCCACTCCGCTTCTGCCGATGAGTGAAGACACGATGACCGTAACAATATAAACCGGCAAAACACTCAGAATACCGATAATGATTCCGTCTTTACGTATAGGACGCACAGCAACAAAACCACACACAAAAGCCGAGATTGCACCGATAAAAAGCATAACATATTTATATATCTCACTATCAGCATCCGTTTTCCACAAAATTACGGCAACCAGAGCTGTCAGCAAAAAGAAAAGCAATGCTCCGACAAGCGATCCGATAAGTGTTTTAATTGCAACAGTTCCGATATCGCCTTCCCGCTGCGGTTTCGTTCGTCTTTTTTCTGGCATAAGAAATCCCTCCTCAATCAATACTATGAGGAGGGAGTTTATACTATTACTGATTGCGTTTTATTTTTGAGGTTGTAGTTTTTTCAAACTCTTTTTCCATAATTTCAATAGCTTTGATTGCCTTGTAACTTACAACCTGATCGTTTACTCTGTGAACCGCATCCGTAACCATTTCACTGATTTCTTTTTGTGAAAGGATTCGGTTTCCGTTTTCCTGAGAAAGAGCCTGAACATCAGGGAAAATCCTTGCTTTGACAACAGGATTATCCTTTTCGTCCTTCGCTTCAACAACCATACATTCCTTGACTGCTGTTTCTTTCATAAGAAGTGTCTCGAGCTCTTCCGGGTAAACATTTTTGCCGTTGCGTGTAACAATGACGTTTTTACTGCGTCCGCAGATATAATAAAAACCGTCCTTATCTACACTGGCAAGATCACCTGTATGGAACCAACCGTCGTAATCAAACACGGCATTTGTTGCTTCCTCATTTTTATAATAGCCGAGCATAACCATCGGACCTTTGATACAGAGTTCGCCGATGCCGTTTTCGTCACAATTGATGAGCTTTGCCTCAACTGCAGGAATAGGCTTACCGATCGAAGCAGGCTTATTCTCCTTATCCGAGTTACAGATAACAATAGGCGAACATTCCGTAAGACCGTAACCCTGGAATGTTTGTATGCCGTACTTGTTCATATTTTCGACAATCTTGGGATCAATTGCTGCAGCACCTGAAATTATAAGGCGTATACTGCCGCCGAATGCTTCTTTAATTTTTCCGAAGAAAACATCACTTGTATCGACACCTATTTTTTTTGTCAGCTTTGCAATTTTGCTCGCTACGCCTATTTTGAGCTGTGCACCCTTTTCCTTTTCAAGAGCCTTCTGAATACGGGCATAGAAAAGTTCTATAACACGGGGAACAACGATAAGAATATTCGGTTTGTATTCCTGAAGATTCTTTGTGATATAACGCAGTCCGTCACAAAAACAGATGGAAACACCGCCGTAAATACAACAGAGAAAAGTTACCGTACATTCGTAGGTGTGGTGAATGGGCAACAAAGAAAGGATTCGCTCACCCTTGTTGATTTTTACAACACCCATAATTGACATAATATCTGAGCAGATATTACGCGCACTGAGCATTACCGCCTTTGACATACCCGTAGTACCCGATGTAAAAAGAAGCACTGCCAGTTTATTGCTGTCCGGATTTATACTGATATATTCCTCGTTGCCTTCTTTTATCAGTTTCTTTCCGTTTTCGAGAAGTTTGTCAAAAGAAAGGATATCACCGTCGTCCTCTTCAATATCCATAGAAATATAAATCATATCTTCCGGAAGCTTGTCACGGTGTTCAAGGATTTTCTTTCCGAATTTTTTATCAAAGATAATCGCCTTCGACTCAGAAACCTTAAGAATACTCTCAATATCAGCAAAAGGAAGCTCCTTATCCGTAGGAACAACAACACCTGCACCGCAGGTAACTGCCATATAGCTCAGGCACCACTTATAACTGTTTGCGCCCGCAACAGCAATACGTGCATCCTTTAAACCGAGAGAGAGAAGTGCTGTTCCGAAAGAAAAAACATCATCGTGAAACCGGTCATAACTGATATCAACAATCTGACCGACAGCATTCTTGACCTTGAACGCAGGGCTGTTACCGTAAACAGCCATACTCTGCGTCAAAAGCTCTCTGAAAGTATGGAATTCTCTGACTTTATATAACGGACGAGTCATTATTTTTACCTCATTATCCAAGAAGTTTTTCAACAGCTGCGAGTTTTACGCAAATCGCAAGAAGTTCAACTGCCTTTTTGAGTTCATCAACCTCGGGGAATGACGGAGCAATACGGATATTACTGTCGTCGGGATCAATGCCGTAAGGATAGGTTGCACCGACTGTTGTAAGTGTGAGTCCTGCTTCCTTACAAAGTTCGCCGACCCTCTTTGCACAGCCGTTCATAACATAAAGACTTACAAAATATCCGCCGTTGGGATTCTTCCAACGCGCAATACCTGTACCGTCAAATTCTCTGTGGAAACCTTCAGTTACCGCATCAAACTTAGGTTTGAGAATTGCTGCGTGTTTCTTCATATGAGCCTTGATTCCGTCAAGATTCTTGAAATATCTTGCGTGACGCAGCTGGTTCATCTTATCGTGCGAAATAACCTGAATGGTCAGTCTGTTGAGAATTGCTTTGACGTTTGCATCTGAAGCAGCAAGAGCAGAAACACCTGCACCTGCAAAGCTGATTTTAGATGTTGAGCAAACCTCAATGAACATATCCTCACTGCCGTATTCCTTTGCAACATCAAAGATATTAAGGAGATTGTCAGGAGTATCGTTGATATCGTGAACGAGGTATGCGTTATCCCAGATAACTCTGAAGTCCTTTGCCCCGGGCTTGAGTGCTGCAAAGCGTCTTACAACTTCATCAGAGAAAGTGATTCCGTCAGGGTTTGAATACTTCGGTACGCAGAACGCACCCTTAACGGAACTATCCTTAATCAACTCTTCAATAGCATCCATATCAGGACCGTCTTCGTTCATCTTGACAGGAATCATCTCAATGCCGAAATGTTCAAGGATTGAGAAGTGTCTGTCATAACCGGGTGCGGGGCAAAGGAATTTAATCTTACCCTGCTTTACCCACGGCTCGTCGCCGCAGCCGAACATCATACACTGGGCAATGTAGTCATACATAATTGTAAGACTTGCCGTACCAAAGATGATAGTGTTCTTCACAGGTACGTCCATAAGCTCTGCAAAAAGTGCCCTTGCTTCGTCAATACCGAGAAGCAGACCGTAGTTTCTTGTATCTGTACCGTCAACAGACTTAACATCACTTGTGGAATTGAACACATCAAGCACTTCGTTTGAAAGATCAAGCTGAGCCTTATTAGGCTTACCTCTTGACATATCAAGTTTAAGTCCGAGAGACTTGAACTCCTCATATTTCTTTTCAAGCTCTGCTTTGAGTGAAAGCAGTTCTTCTTTTGATAAATTCTTAAATTCTGTCATATATATCTCCAAATTTAAAGGGCACATTGTGTGCCCCTTTTATAGTTGATTAAAATCAGGCCTGAGCAAGCTCTTCCTTGTCCATGTGCTTTGCAATAAATTCCTTGATCTTGTTTTCATACTCTTCCTTAGCATTGTAGTAGCTGAATGCATGAACAGTGTTAGGTACCCACAGACAATCTTTTTCCACCGTACAAGCCTCATAAAGCTTCTTACCATGCTCAAACGGAACAAAGGTATCATCCATTCCGTGAACAAAGAGAATAGGATTCTTTGCCTTGGGCATATTCTTAAGAGGGTTACTCTCCTCAAAGAAATAGTCTGCCTTTGCTTTAGCAAACAAACTGCAGAAGTGAACAATCGGCTCAAAACGGAAACCGATCATACCCTTAAGAGTATTGTTGATAATTTCAACTGCTGAAGTAAAACCACAGTCTTCAATGATAAGTTTAACCTGGTCGGGCGGTGACATTTCGTTGCAGTTCATAACTGTTGCCGCACCCATTGAAATACCGTGAAGGATGATTTCGATATCTTCGCCAAAGCGGTTTATAAGATAGTCTACCCAAAGAAGGATATTTTTTGCATCAGGAGCACCAAAGCCGATGTAATCGCCCTCACTTCTGCCGTGACCTGTAAGGTCGGGAAGAAGGTAATTGTAACCGAGGTCGTTATGATAGAACGGTGCAAAATGACTGAATTCATCAGGTCCGTTGCACTTGTAACCATGAACGCATATAACAAATCTCTTGGTCGGCTTCTTTGCAGGAAGGAACCATGCTCTCATATTGTGACCGTTAACACTTGTAAGTGAAATATCTTCGGGATTGCAGTCGTAGAAATTGCGATTATTACGCTGTCTTACCTCTGCACGCTTTATGTAAACTTCACGTGTTTCGGGCTCTTTTTCTGCAAGAGGGTCCGGACGTTTAATTGCTACGTTGCAGGCATGGTTACCTATAGCTGCAGCAGCTGCAGCGACGCCGAGAGCAACAGTTGTGGCTATACCTTTCTTTTTCATAATATCATCTCACTTAAATTATTTTTTCTCGCCAAGGAGCTTTGCCAGTTCATCCATGAATGTGTTGATATCCTTGAATTGGCGGTAAACTGATGCAAATCGGACATAAGCTACTTCGTCAGTATCCTTAAGTTTATCCATCGCAAGTTCACCTATACGTGTTGCAGTAACCTCACGGTCAAGTGAATTTTGGAGTGTCAGTTCGATTTCGTCAACTATCTTTTCGATTGTATCAATTGAAACAGGACGTTTTTCGCACGCTCTCAAAAGACCGTTGAACAACTTTGCACGGTCAAAAGACTCTCTTGACTTATCCTTCTTTACAACAATAATCGGAACACTCTCGATTACTTCATAAGTTGTAAATCTCTTTGCACAACTTGTGCATTCTCTGCGTCGACGGATACGCTCGCCCTCATCTGTAGGACGGGAGTCAATAACCTTACTTTCAGAAAATCCGCAAAACGGGCACTTCATACTCAGTCACTTCCTAACACTTAGCGCATAATAGCACATTATTTATAGTATTATATCATACACTGATACGTAATTTCAATATTTTTCTAAGAGATTTTCAAGCTGACTTATAAAAAAGATCAGTGTCGTTCACCGACACTGATCATCCGAGCTTTTCTCTTACCCTATGAAGAAACCTAACCTGTTCGGCTGATGTTCTCTGCAAGTTTTTTCATATCTGCTTTTTCAATCAGCTCGCACCACTCTTTGCCGTGACCGCCTTTAAGTCCAAAGAACATTGCTCCCAAATAATATAATGATTAAACACGCCGAATTTTGAATTATATAATCTATCTTCGCCGTCCATATAAAATCGTCCCCTCTCTTTTTTCTATAAGAGATTTTCTAAATAGTTCTTTGCCATTCTCAACTCTTCGTGTTCGCCGAAATTCTGTCTGTAAAGCTCGATGATAGCAGTTTTGTCATAGCCTATGCTATTCAATCCGTCAAAAAGCTTTTTAAAGTCATATTCTCCTGCCCCCGGAGCAAGACAATTCCTACCCGGAAGACCATCGCTTATATGCACCTGATAAATCTTATCCCCCATAAGATTTATGAAATCAAACTCGCTGATATCACACCTGCGACACTGTTTTATATCAAGCACCATTCTGAAATCGTCTCCGACAAGATCACACACGGCTTTCATAAATGACGGGTTGCCGCAGTGGTGGTTGTGAACATTTTCCTGTGCGACATGAAGTCCCGCCTCAAGGGCAGCGTTATTCAGAAGAATATAATTCTGAGCATATTCCTCCGGTGTCGTTTGTGCGGAAACGAATCTGCCGTGAATAACAACCATCTCCGAGCCGAGTTCATTTGCTGTCTCAAAATATTTCTTATAAAACTCTATTCCGTCAAGTGTTCTGCGCTTGTAGTCACTGAACAGAAGATACGTTTCATAAGCAGAGGTAAAAGGATGAACAGATCGTACTTCCATTCCGTAAAAATCCTTTATTGCTTTTATTTCATTGATCAGAGGCTTTTTGAGTTCTGACGGAGAATTAAAGAAAATTTCTGCTGTTTTTGCTCCCAGTTCGCCAACCGTACGCAGTGCCTCTTCAGTCTGCATAGGGTAAAGGCAGGAAGACGAAATACCAATCTGCATAAAAATCACCACACATATAATATCATCATTTAACATTGTAGTAAAGTGATTAAATCAGGCATAAATATTATTAAATTGTTAATTTTTTCAAAAGGGGTTGATTTTTTCCTGCAAAGTGGCTAAAATAGATTTAGCACTCAAGGACAGAGAGTGCCAAAACAAATTTATAATATATTTTCATAGGAGGCAATCATTATGAACATCAGACCACTTGCAGACCGTGTTGTGGTTAAAATGACAGAACTCGAAGAAACAACCCAGAGTGGTATCATCCTTGCAGCTGCTGCAAAAGAAAAGCCCCAGGTTGCTGAAGTTCTCGCTGTCGGCCCCGGAGGAATTGTTGACGGCAAGGAAGTTGAAATGTACGTCAAAGTAGGCGACAAAGTTATCACAAGCAAATACGCAGGCACAGAAGTTAAGCTCAACAAAGAAGAATACATCATCGTTCGTCAGAACGACATTCTTGCTATTGTAGAATAAGGGAGGAAATAACGATGGCAAAACAGATCATTTACGGCGAGGAAGCTCGCAAGGCGTTGCAGAACGGTATCGACAAGCTCGCCAATACAGTTAAAATCACACTCGGTCCTAAGGGCAGAAACGTAGTTCTTGATAAGAAATACGGTGCTCCCCTCATCACAAACGACGGCGTTACAATCGCTAAGGACGTTGAACTTGAGGATCCGTTTGAGAATATGGGTGCACAGCTTGTTAAGGAAGTTGCAACAAAGACAAACGACGTTGCAGGTGACGGTACAACAACAGCTACTCTTCTCGCTCAGGCTCTTGTTCGCGAAGGTATGAAGAACGTTGCAGCAGGCGCAAACCCGATGGTAGTAAAGAAGGGCATTAAACTTGCAGTTGATGCTGCCGTTGAGGCTGTTAAGGGTAATTCAAAGCCGGTTACATCAACAAACGATATCGCTCGTGTTGCTACAATCTCTGCAGCTGACGAAGAAATCGGCACAATCATCGCTGAAGCTATGGAAAAGGTAAGTGCAGACGGCGTTATCACTGTTGAAGAATCAAAAACTGCTGTTACAGATTCAGATATCGTTGAAGGTATGCAGTTTGACCGCGGTTACATCTCACCCTATATGGTTACAGATACAGATAAGATGGAAGCTGTTATCGATGACGCTCTCATCCTTATCACAGACAAGAAAATTTCAAACATCCAGGAAATCCTTCCTCTTCTCGAGCAGGTTCTCAAGGGTGGCAAGAAGCTCGTTATCGTTGCTGAAGATGTTGAGGGCGAAGCTCTTTCAACAATCCTTGTCAACAAACTCCGCGGCACATTCACTTGCGTTGCAGTCAAGGCTCCCGGCTTTGGTGACAGACGTAAGGAAATGCTCCGTGATATCGCTATTCTCACAGGTGGCGAGGTTATCGCTTCTGAGCTCGGTCTCGAATTGAGCGAAACAACAATTGATATGCTCGGTCAGGCTCGTCAGGTGAAGATTTCTAAGGAAAACACAATCATCGTTGACGGTGCAGGCGACAAGGGTGAAATCGCAAACAGAGTTGCACAGATCCGTACTCAGATTGAAACAACAACATCTGACTTTGACCGCGAGAAGCTCCAGGAAAGACTTGCAAAGCTTGCAGGCGGTGTTGCAGTTATCCGTGTAGGTGCTGCAACAGAAACTGAAATGAAAGAAAAGAAGCTCCGTATTGAAGATGCTCTTGCAGCTACAAAGGCAGCTGTTGAAGAAGGTACGGTTGCCGGCGGCGGTGTTGCACTTCTTAACGCTATTCCTGCAGTTAAAGCTCTCCTTGACAGCACAGATGACGCTGACGAAAAGACAGGTATCAAAATTGTTCTTAAGGCACTTGAAGAGCCTGCACGTCAGATCGCTGCTAATGCAGGTCTTGAAGGATCGGTAGTTCTCAACAACATCATCACATCAGGCAAGATCGGTTATGGTTACAACTTTGCTAAGGATGAATATGTTGATATGGCAGAAGTCGGTATCATTGACCCGACAAAGGTTACACGTTCTGCACTTCAGAACGCAGCATCCGTTGCAAGCATGGTTCTCACAACCGAAAGCCTTGTAACAGATAAGCCCGACCCCGCAGCAGATGCAGCTAACGCAGCAGCAATGGCAGCACAGGGCGGCGGAATGTATTAATTAACAAACAGTGAAAAATCAAGGGTTGATTCATGAAAAGTGAATCAACCCTCAGTTTGTCGAAAAAGTATTTTTCGACAAAC